>JBIIEQ010000087.1:0-11514 GCA_044237765.1 Methylococcaceae bacterium
CTAAGTTGCTGGTTCTCGGTCATCTGGTAGCTCAATCCCTCCAGCGCCAGACCGCTCAACGCGCCCCAACGGGATTCAATATCCGGGGCCCTGAGGTTGGCAAGCTGGAGTTGTCGGCTTTTGGCGTCATAGACCAGCGTGTCGGTCAGGAGCGATGGAGCCTTGCCTTCCTTCAGTTGTAGATTCTCCAACGCAACGCCTTCCAACCGGATATTTGGGCCACTCAGGTCAGTGATGATTTGGCCGGTCTTCATAGCGCCGAGCTTGCCCCAGGGCGACTCGATACCGGAAATTCGCAGACCGCCGAGACTGAGTGGCAGAGCCTCGGTCCCCAGACGAGTCTTGTCCAGCTCAATTCGGGCCACACGAATCCACTGCGCGGGGTTTTGCCGATCCATGGCATTCAGCCCTGTGAGCAACAGTTGCTCGACCTCAAGCGCGACGCCCACATCGTTGGCCGCGGGCGTGTGAAATCGGAGTTGGGTCGTCAGCTGCCCCGTAGCGATTCTCCAGGGCAAGGCGGTGGGCAGCGCGTCCAGCCAGAACGGCAGATAAAGTTGCTCGACGTCCAGCGAACCATCCAGGGTCATCGGCTCCAGCAAGAGGGTCCCCTCGCTGGCGAAGCTCTCCTGTCCGGGGCCCTTGCCGACCATTCGATAGGTCGAGGGTTTAGAGGAATCACCGGTGAAATCCCTCAATTCCAGATCAACGTCAGTGAATCGAGTGGTGACCGGTTTACCACGGCGGGCATCACGGAATTCGACTTGGCCGTGGTTGAGGGCCAGATGCGTCAGCGCGACCGGTAAGCCTTTGGATTCGCTCTGGACCTTGGGGGGCCATAGCCCGGCCAGATTCCATTGACCTTTCTTGTCCCGATCCAGACGGATGGCGGGCGCGTCCAGCTCGACGGACAGCGTGGGGTGGAAATGCTTCAAAGAGCTGGCCAGTTTTAGGTCGACGCTGACTTCATTGGCGGAGAGAAACGGCTGACCCTTGGTATCGTTCAGCGTGACTCCCCGGAGTTGAACGCCGAAACCAAAGGGGTCGAAACGCATGTCCGTGGCTTCGATAGCGATCTGGTACTGGCTCGCCAGCTCCGGGAGCCAGCGTGTCTGGGCAAGATGAGGAATCAGGACCGTGCCCACGGCCGCGTAGACTCCCAACAAGACCAGCAACAGCAACAGGAATCGCAAGCGACTTCCGAGATAAGCCAGCAGCTGTGTGGTCAGGGACACGGAGGGATAGGAGATTCGGTAGAGCAGCCTTGAAAATTGGATTCTACGTCAGCAACCCATCAGGAGTGATGGGAAAATAGAAAATGGTTTGGCCGGTGACTCGGCATCCCTCTCAGGTAAAAAGATCGGTGTAATATCCGCCCTCTTTAATACGTTTTTTCATCTGATGCATCGATCACCGCCAACTCATGCGATTTGTCTGGCAGCAGAATGAACCATAACGAGCCCAAACCTCAGATTTGTGGATTCGTGGTCTTGTCCCTGATCCTCTGGTTGGGGCTGGCGATGCTCTCGCCGACGCAGGCCGGGACATTTCGCAAGGCACAGCATCCGGTGCCTCATCGCTACATCGTCATGCTCCAGGGGCAGGTGGCAGGCGGCGGCGAGGATGCCCGGGTCGAACGACTGCTGGCTGGACGCCCCATGCAGTTGGGTCGGCGTTGGAGCAAGGCGCTGAATGGCTTTGTGTCGGAAATGTCCGAAGCCGAGGCGCTGGCACTGTCCCGACGTTCGGATGTCGCGGTGGTGGAAGAGGATGGACTGGTCACCATGCAGGCGGTACAGGAAAGTGCCCCGTGGGGTCTGGATCGGATCGATCAGCCAGGGCTCCCACTCGATGGTCGCTACCAGTACCCCAACCCGGGCAACGGAGTTCGCGTTTTTGTCATCGATACCGGTATCCGCTCGACCCACCAGGAGCTGGCCGGAAGGGTGCTGCCCGGATTCAGCGCCATCAAGGACAATCAGGGGACCGAGGACTGCAACGGCCACGGAACCCACGTCGCAGGTATCGTCGGGGGTACACGCTATGGTGTAGCCAAGGGGGTATCTCTGGTCCCGGTCCGAGTGCTGGACTGCGCCGGCAATGGCATGGTGTCCGATGTCATCAGCGGCATCGACTGGGTCACGGCACAGTTCAAGCAGGGGATAGAACCCGCCGTGGCAAATCTGAGCCTGGGTGCGAGCGTATCCTCGGCCATGGACACCGCCCTGCAAAACTCGATACGGGCAGGTGTCACTTACACCGTGGCGGCGGGCAACGAGAACACTTCCGCCTGCAGCAAATCGCCCTCGCGGGTACTTGATGCGATCATCGTGGGCGGCACGACCTCGAGCGATACGCGGAGCGGCTTCTCCAACTATGGTCCCTGCCTTGATCTGTTTGCGCCAGGTAGCAGTATTCCCTCTTCTTGGTCGACTTCGGATACGACCACGACGCTGCAAAGCGGAACATCCATGGCCTCGCCCCATGCCGCCGGGCTGGCCGCGATTTATCTCGCTACTCAGCCAGGCGCGACGCCGGCGCAAGTCTCCGACACGCTGACCGCCGGGGCGTCTAGAGGCGGGATCATTGGTGCGGGTAACGGCTCACCCAATCTTCTGCTGAACAACCAATTTATCCAGCAGCCCCCGCCGGATCCCATTGCCCCCAGGATTCGACTAAGCAATCCGCAGGAAGGCGCTAAACTGACCGGCAGCGTGACCTTGGCAGCCGAGGTATCAGATAACGAGGGCGGTTCAGGCATCGCCAGGGTGGACTATCGGGTGGATGGTCAGACCGTGGGTACTGCCATAGCCGCACCGTACGATCTGATCTGGGACTCTGCGGGGGTGCCCAATGCCTCCCATGTCTTTTCAGCCAGTGCCGTCGATCTCGCAGGAAACCGGGCAGACTCCCAAGTCGTCAACGCGAATACCATCAATTCGATAACATCCGCCGTCTGTTCATCGGTTGAGCAGGTGCTGGCCAATCCCGGTTTCGAAAGTGGTCGTGGCGGCGGCTGGAAAGGCTCCTCCGGGATCATCAGTCAACGAAACCCGGAATGGCCAAGAACTGGTGCCTGGGTCGCCAACCTGAATGGCAGGGGCCGCAGCAATACCCGCAAAATCTATCAGCGCATTACCATCCCGTCGGACATCTGCTCGGCTCAGCTGAATTTCTGGCTCCGGGTCGAGACCTTCGAACCAAGTAGCGCGCCCGCCCGTGACAAACTTAAACTGACCGTGCGCAAACCGTCCGGCGCGCTCCAGCAAACCCTGGGAACCTATTCCAATCAAGACAGCTCGGCAAGCTACACCTTGCAGAGTTTTGATCTGACCAACTTCCGCGGCAAGACGATACGTTTGCAGTGGACGGGAACTGAGAACAAATCCGGCGCGACCCAATTCCTGATCGACGATACCGAACTGCTGTTGCGGCGATGAGACGGTCGTAAGCCTCAGCCAAGGAGAAGCCGCGGTGCATTCAATACGATTCTCGCTTCTGACCGGCGCGACCCTGGTAGCTTTGTGCGGCCAACCGAACTCCGCCCTGGCGATGCCCGATGACACAAAGGCACCGATAACGGATTCCACGCTGATCGCGGAAGGAATCCGAAGCGCCATCGAGGCGCCTCGGCAAACGATCATCAAGGACAAAGCGGCTTTTGCTGCGTTGTGGGCTGAACACTCGGCCCATGAGAACCCCGCCCCAACGATGCCCAGGGTGAATTTTGCAGCGGATACCCTCGTGGCCGTTTTTGCCGGTAATCAGCCCACCGGCGGCCATGCCATCGCCCTGGCCGGCCTGGACAAAACCCATGGCGGATGGGAGCTCAGGCTTTCACTGATCTCTCCGGGTCCGGACTGCATGACCACCCAGGCCATGACCCAACCCTGGATGATGATCCGCGTTCCCGGACATGATCAGCCTGTCAACATTCGCCTCACGCCGACTGAACGGCCTTGTGGGCAGTGACCGCAACTTGAACCGACCTGCACAGGGAAATTCACCGGGTTCTGAGTAGCTCCCCGCCAGAAGGGAAGCCCCAGGCACCGCAACAGTTCCAGCTCCGGCTTTTCAGTAATCTTGAGTTCAGTTACACTCGCAAAACATTTCCATAATGTTGAAATCATGAAAGAGAATGATGTAGTCAAGGCGTTGGCGGCCTTGGCCCAGCCCAGTCGTCTGAAAACCTTCAGGGCGCTGGTCGTCGCGGGCCAGACCGGTCTGGTTCCCGGCGTCATGGCGGCGCAGATGGACATTCCCGCGGCCACTTTGTCCTTTCATCTCAAGGAACTGATGCATGCCGGCCTGGTGACTCAGGAACGCAACGGGCGCCATTTGATTTACCGGGCGAACTACGACGTGATGAATGAAGTGATCGCCTATCTCACGCAGAACTGTTGCCAGGGCGAGCCGTGCCTGGAAGGGAACGAGCTCCACTGCGACTGTTGAGGAAAAAACCATGAAACGCTTTCACATCCATCTCCGGGTTGAGGACCTGCCGGCTAGCATCGCGTTTTACATGGGATTGTTTGGTTGCCCGCCGGCGCGAGTGGAATCCGACTACGCCAAATGGATGTTGGACGATCCTCGCATCAACTTCGCCATCTCAACCCGGGGTCAAACCCCGGGAATCGATCATCTGGGTATCCAGGTGGATTCCGCCGACGAGCTGGAGCACCTGAATCAGCGGCTGGTTGCCGCCGCGGCTCCCGTGAAGGCGCAGAAACAGGCCGCCTGCTGCTACGCGGAATCGGACAAGTACTGGAGCGTCGACCCGCAAGGCATTGCCTGGGAAGCCTTTCACTCCTTATCGACCATTCCGGTGTTCGGCGGCGATATCGAGAATCCCGTGAAGACCCCATCCACGTGTTGTTCACCCTCAAACCGAGATCAAACCGCATGAGCCAAAAACCCTATAACGTGCTGGTCCTATGTACCGGCAACTCCTGTCGCAGCGTCATGGGCGAAGCCCTGGTCAACCATCTCGGTGTCGGACGATTCAAAGCCTACAGCGCGGGCAGCAATCCCATTGGCCGCATCAATGCCGGTGCCCTGGCGACGCTGGCCCGTCATGATCTGCCCACCGAGGGCTACACCAGCAAATCCTGGGAGGCCCTGGAAGGCATCGATTTCGATATTCTCATAGCCGTCTGTGATTCTGCGGCGGGCGAAGCCTGCCCGGTCTATTTGAGTTCCGCCATCCGGACCAACTGGGGCGTAGCCGATCCTGGCCACGTCGAGGGGACACCGGAAGAAGTGATCGCGGCCTTCGAGGCGACCTTTGCCACACTCAGGCATCGCATCACCCGACTGGTTGAGCTTCCCATTGATTCGATGAGCCGCGAGCAATTGAGCGAAGCGCTTGATCGCATCGGCCAGGAAATGGGCTGAGCCCTCATCCAACACGCAGTATTCACCCCCCCCCTTTCAGGAGAATGGCATGAGCACCATCCAGATATTTGATCCCGCGCTGTGTTGCAGCACCGGCGTGTGCGGTGTGGACGTTGACCAGGCCCTGGTCGATTTCTCCGCCGAGGTGGATTGGGCCCGACAGAACGGCATTCCGATTCAGCGATTCAACCTGTCTCAGGAACCCATGGCATTTGCCGTGAATGCAAAAGTCAAAACGTTTCTGCAGACCGAGGGAGAGAAGGGACTTCCGCTGATTCTGGTCGATGGGGAAATCGCCATGAAGGGCCGTTATCCGGATCGTGCCGAACTGGCCCGATGGGCTGGCGTGACCATCGCGACCGATCAAAGCCCCGCCGAAACCGGTGGCTGTTCCGGAAGCCGCTGTTGCTGATGCGAACCGCCACCCTGAAGTTCCTCGAGCAGCCCCCACGCTTTCTTTTTTTCACGGGAAAGGGCGGGGTTGGCAAAACCTCCATCGCCTGTGCCACCGCCATCCGCCTGGCCCGCGAGGGGCGACGTGTGCTGCTGGTCAGCACCGATCCAGCTTCAAACGTCGGTCAGGTTTTTCATTCGACGATCGGTAACCGGATAACGCCTCTGACGTCGGTGCCCGGACTCTCTGCCCTGGAGATTGACCCGCAGGCGGCCGCTCAGGCTTATCGAGATCGCATCGTCGGTCCGGTACGCGGCGTCCTGCCTGACAGCGTGGTAGCGGGGATTGAGGAACAACTTTCGGGCGCCTGCACCACCGAAATCGCGGCCTTCGATGAATTCACCGAATTGCTGGTGGAATCGGACCTGACCGCTGAATTCGACCATATCGTCTTCGACACAGCGCCGACGGGCCACACCATCCGTCTCTTGAGCTTGCCCGGTGCCTGGAACAACTTCCTCGAAGCCGGCAAGGGCGACGCCTCGTGCCTCGGTCCCCTAGCCGGACTAGAAAAGCAGCGGACGCAATACAAGACCGCTGTGGCGGCCCTGGCTGATCCTCGGCGCACACGACTTATCCTGGTTGCACGACCGCAGAAAGCCACCCTGGCGGAAGTCGCCCGCACACACGAGGAATTGGCGGGGATCGGCCTGTCGGAACAATACCTGGTCATCAATGGCATTCTGCCGGTTGCCGAAGCGACCCATGATCAGCTGGCTGCGGCCCTGATGCTGCGCGAACAAGTCGCGCTGAATGGCCTGCCGGCCGGCCTGGCTGGCCTGCCTCTGGATCTCATCGGTCTGAAAGCCTTCAACATGGTTGGCCTGGAAGCCTTGAGCCAACTCCTCGACGGCGAGGCCCAGCCCCCCGCACGGGAAGGTCCGACGCTCGTTCCATTAAAGGCGCCCGGGCTGGCATCGCTAGTCGATGAAATAGCCGCGGGCGGCCATGGCCTGATCATGCTGATGGGAAAAGGGGGTGTCGGCAAGACCACACTCGCCGCCGCCATCGCCGTGGACCTCGCCAGACGAGGGCTGCCTGTGCATCTGACCACCTCCGATCCCGCGGCTCATCTGACCGAGACTCTGGCCGGCGCGGTCTCCCATCTCGAGGTCAGCCGCATCGATCCCCAGGCTGAAACCGAAAACTACCGCCAGCATGTGCTGGAAACCAAGGGGGCGAAACTCGATGCTGCCGGACGCGCCCTGTTGGAAGAAGACCTGCGCTCACCCTGTACCGAGGAAATCGCCGTATTCCAGGCCTTTTCACGCATCATCCGTGAAGCCGGCAAGAAATTTGTCGTCATGGATACCGCGCCGACCGGGCATACCTTGCTATTGCTGGACGCGACGGGTGCCTACCACCGGGAAGTTTCCCGGCAAATGACGGACAGCAACGTCCATTTCCTGACGCCGATGATGCAGCTTCAGGATCAGCAACAGACCAAGGTCCTCTTGGTCACGCTGGCCGAAACCACCCCCGTGCTGGAAGCGGCGAACCTGCAAAACGACTTGCGGCGTGCAGGGATAGAACCCTGGGCCTGGATCATCAACAACTCCATTGCCGCCACGGACACGCAATCGGCACTCCTCAGACAACGCGCCTTCAATGAGGCCGGCGAGATCGAGGCCGTTGCCCAACAGCACGCAAGACGCTACGCCGTGGTTCCCATGCTGAAAGATGAACCCGTCGGGGCCGATCGATTGCAGAAGTTACTTCAAGCCCAACCACTCTCAGGATAACGAGACGCACATCATGAGCCGGCAAAAGCACCGCCCCGGAGCCTCACCCGCTCGCCGGAGCGCGGACGGCAGCAAAAAAATCGTGCGGCCAAACCCGTCCGTTCAGCCAATGAGCGTATTTGAGCGATACCTGACCCTTTGGGTAATCCTCTGCATCATGGCCGGGATTGCCCTGGGCCAGTCGTTCCCCGCTGTCTTTGAAGCGTTGGGCCGCATGGAGGTCGCCCAGGTCAATCTGCCAGTCGGGCTGTTGATCTGGATCATGATCATTCCGATGCTGGTGAAGGTGGACTTTGGCGCATTGCATGAAGTCCGTCAGCACGTCCGGGGTATCGGCGTGACCCTGTTCGTGAATTGGCTGGTGAAACCTTTTTCGATGGCGTTTCTCGGCTGGCTTTTCATCCGGCATTTATTCGCCCCGATGCTGCCGGCCGACCAGCTCGACAGTTACATTGCCGGCCTGATTCTGCTGGCGGCGGCACCCTGCACGGCCATGGTTTTCGTCTGGAGTCGGCTGACTCAGGGTGATCCATTGTTTACCCTTTCACAGGTAGCTTTGAACGACACCATCATGGTGTTCGCCTTCGCTCCGCTGGTGGGTTTGCTGCTGGGCATCTCCGCCATTACCGTGCCCTGGGCCACCCTCGTCACTTCTGTGGTTCTTTACATCGTGATCCCGGTGATTCTTGCCCAGTGGTGGCGCAGACAGCTGCTTGCCAAGGGAGCGGCGAGTTTCGAGTTCGCCATGCAAAGGATCGCCCCCTGGTCGATTGCGGCGCTGCTGATGACGCTGGTTCTGCTGTTTGCATTCCAGGGCGAGGCCATCCTGAAACAGCCGCGGGTGATCGGCCTGCTGGCCGTCCCCATCCTGATCCAGGTCTTTTTCAACTCCGCACTCGCTTATTGGCTTAATCGTGCGGTGGGAGAGAAGCACAATATTGCATGTCCTTCGGCCCTGATAGGGGCCTCCAACTTCTTCGAATTGGCGGTAGCCGCAGCGATCAGCCTGTTCGGGGTTCAGTCCGGAGCGGCACTCGCCACTGTGGTGGGGGTGCTGATCGAAGTGCCGGTGATGCTGCTGGTCGTCAAGCTAGTGAATGCATCCAAAGGCTGGTACGAGGGAAGTGCTCCCAATTGACCCTTTCCAGGGCCCGTGATCACTCCCCAACTCGTCGGCATGTTGGAGCAGTGTCACGGGCCCTGGAACCCCCCGTTCAAGGGTTCTTGGGTTCGATCCGCTTCAGCAAGGAAAACAGATCGCTGTTGGTGGAGAGCACCACGGTGGCCTCGCTGCCGATGATCTTCCGGTAAGTCTCCATGCTCTTGGTAAAGCGGTAAAAATCTGCCGCCTGGGGTTTCTGGGTATAAGCCCGGGCATAGATCTCGGTCGCCTTGGCATCGGATTCACCGCGAATCTCCTGCACACGCTTGTAGGCCGTGGATTCGATCTCGTTGATGTCGCGATCCTTCTTGCCGCTGATGCGCGCCGCTTCACCCTCGCCCTCGGAGCGGAAGCGCTGGGCAATCTGCAGGCGCTCACTGATCATCCGCTGATAAATCCGCTCCAGCACTTCAGGGTTGTAGTTGAGCCGCTTGATGCGTATATCCAGCAGCTCGATGCCGAATTCCGCCAGCTTGGGCGCCGCCGACTCGAAGATGATCTTTTCCAGTTCCGCCCGACCGAACTGAATCGGCCGCAGAACCCCCAGCGCTCCAACCCCGGTCAGGGTGGCGGCCGCGTTTTCGTCCTCGAGCGGCTTGCGCTGCTTCTCGGTTCTCACCACCTCGATCAGTTCGTGGCGGGCCACCGCCGTACGCGTTTCACTGCCAAGAATGTCCTCCAGCCTTGACTGGGCACTGCGTTCATCCCGCAAGCGGAGGAAATACTGCATGGGATCGGTGATGCGCCAGCGGGCAAAGGTATCAACCTGGATGTAGGTCTTGTCCTTGGTCGACATTTCGACCATGGGTCCGTCCCAGGCCAGATAGCGCTTGTCGATGCGGTTGACCTCCTGGACGAAAGGCAACTTGAAATGCAGTCCCGGTTCGGTAATGGGTTCGCCGATCGGGCGGCCGAACTGGGTAATGATGACCTGCTCGGTTTGCCGGACGGTATACAGCGAGAGCAACAAGATGAGGCCCAGCAAAACGGCTCCGGCAAGACTGATGTGAGGCTTGTTCATTTGGCAACTCCGGGCAAGGTCTGAGTCTGGGGCAGGGGAAGCATGGGCAATATCTGTTGCACCGCCTCGTCGACGATGATGCCCTGCTTGGCCTGGGGCAATACCTCACCCAGCGTCTCCAGATAGATTCGGGTCCGTGTCACCTCGGGCGCCTTGACGAACTCCTCGAGAACGGCGCCAAAAGCCGCCGCATCACCCTCGGCTTCGTTGATGCGCTTGAACCGGTAGCCTTCTGCCTCGCGGATGGCCTGATCCGCTTGACCGCGGGCACGGGGAACGGCCTTGTTGTATTCGCCGTTGGCCAGGTTGATCGCATTTTCCCTGTCCTGCTGTGCGCGATTGACCTCATTGAATGAGGGTTGCACCGGCTCCGGGGGATCGACATTCTTGAGCTGAACCTGATTGACCATCACCCCCAGATGGTACCGAGTCGCCAAATCCCGGAGTCGACTGAGCGAGGTGTCTTCGATTTCCTGCCGGCCGATGGTGATGATTTCATCCACGGTTCGATCACCGATAATTTCCCGCATGACGGATTCGGACAGATCACGGAGCGTGATACCGGGGTCGCGCACCTCAAACAGGAAGACCTCAGGATCGGTGATGCGGTACTGAACCACCCATTCGACCAGCGCGGCATTCAGGTCACCCGTCACCATGGACTGCTCCTTGAGTGGTTCAGGTCCCACCTGATCGGGGTTGGTGTACTGCTCCGCCAGCTTGCGCATACCGAACTCCAGCTTCAGCTGGCGCTGGGTGGGTACCTTGATGACCTCATCAATACCAAATGGGAGCTTCAGATGAAGGCCCGGCGGAACATTCTGCAGATGCTTGCCAAAACGCAGCACCACCCCCTCCGACTCCGCAGGCACGGTGTAATAAGCGGTGAACAGTCCAATCAGAGCAAACAACACCAGCAGAATAGCCCCGACCGGAGGGGGCTTTCTGGACGGCAATGACTGCGTCCACGGGTTGGGTGTGCTCATGAATTTCTCCAGGATGTGCGAGTAGTAAGCTCAGGCAGTGGGGGTGCAGTGTAGCGCGATCCGGAAAACCGGGAGCTCGATGAACGACATTCACAGCCGGGGGAAGGCCGTGGTAGCGTATCCCGGAAGAATCTCCTCATCTTGCTGTCCCGTCCATTGATGCCCTCTCCATTGGTCGAATTTTCCGCCGTTTCCAAAGGCTACGACGGCAAGACTGTCCTGCCCGGGCTGGATCTGGAAGTGCATGAGGGCGAATTTCTCACCCTGCTGGGACCGTCCGGCTGCGGCAAGAGCACGGCTCTCCGGTTGCTGGCGGGATTCGAGTCGCCGGATAGTGGCGAGATTCGCCTGGAGGGTGCCGTCATCAACCCGCTCCCGCCCGAACAGCGCCCGATCAATACCGTTTTCCAGAGCTATGCGCTCTTTCCCCACATGACGGTGGAGGAGAACATCAGTTTTGGCCTGCGCATGAAACGGCTGCCTTCATCGGAAATCCGCCAACTCGTGAGCGAGGCTCTGGAGATGGTAAGGCTTCCCGATCTGGCCCGGCGAAAACCCGGTCAGCTTTCCGGTGGTCAACAGCAGCGCATCGCGCTGGCGCGAGCCCTGGTCAATCGACCCCGGGTCCTGTTGCTGGACGAATCCCTCAGCGCGCTGGATTTTGGGCTTCGCAAAGCCATGCAGACCGAGCTGAAAGCACTGCAGCGGTTTGTGGGGCTGACCTTCATTTTCGTCACGCATGATCAGGAAGAAGC
>JBIIEQ010000023.1:0-43735 GCA_044237765.1 Methylococcaceae bacterium
ACGGAATCGCCCGCCTCGCTCAAGTCATCGAGGGGGTGGTGTTCAGGGATGGAGTACAGGACAACATCGAGAAGATTGCCGCCTGAGCAAACCTGCTCAGATACACAACAATTGACCATTTCTCCCCAGCGACAGCTACCTACACCAGTGGGACGCGGGTGCTATCGGGTCTAACCGGCATCGCGATGACTTCGGGCACCTCGAGTTGTACCGTCACGGTGGCCGGCCTGACCCACGTCTCGGGTCAGACCAACGCCAGTTGTAGCTCGAATCCGGCGGCGTTAACCAACCTCGCCAGCAATGTCTCGACTACGGGCGCGGCTAATATTTCAACGGACCAATGTCTGGTGGTGCAAACGGCGACAGCGGTGACACTGAGCAAGAGTGCACCGGCGACGGTTCAGGCGGGGGACAACCTCGCGTATACCTTGAGTCTGGGCAATAGCGGCACGCAGCCCAGCGGCACCACGCTGATCGTCAAGGACCTGCTACCGACTGGGGTCAGCTATGTCGGTGAAACGGCGGGCACCAACGTCAGCGGCGTCACGTGTTCGGCCGCGAGTCAATTACTCACCTGCACGGTCACGCTGAGCAGCCCCCTGGCAGCCTCGGGAGCGGGGACAGCGACGGGCGCGGACTTCACCATCAACACCACAGCGCCCAATACGACGGGGGCACTGACCAACTACGCGACGGCCAACCCGGATGGCACCAGCACGCCGCCAACGGATCCGAGTAGCAGCTGTACACCCAGTGCTACCACTGTATGCGCCAGTGCGCCGACAACGGTGCAAGCGCCCACGGTGGCCAAGACCTTCGGCGGCGCGACCATCAGCAATGGTGGCACCACCACACTGATATTTACCCTGACCAACAGCAGCGGCGACCCGGCGCAAAGCGGGATCGCGCTAGGCTACACCCTGCCCACCAATCTACTGCTCAATAGCGCCACCCCTGCGGTGAGCTACAGCACTGGGTCTGCGGGCCCAGCGACAGCGACCTACACCAGTGGGACGCGGGTGCTATCGGGTCTGACCAGCCTGGCGATGAGTTCCGGGACAGCGAGCTGTACCGTCACGGTGGCGGGCCTGACCCACGTCTCGGGCCAGACCAACGCCAGTTGTAGCTCGAATCCGGCGGGGTTCACCAACCTTGCCAGCAACGTCACGACCACGGGAGCGACCAATGCCTCCACGGATCAGTGTCTGGTGGTCCAGACGGCGACAGCGGTGACGTTGAGCAAGACGGGTGCCGCTACCGCAATAGTGAGCGGCAGTGTCGACTACTCGCTGACGCTCACGAACACTGGCACGGCGGCGACGGGCACGACGCTGCATGTACTGGATCAACTGCCGATCGGGGTCACGGCGACGGCGGTGATGGGGTTGACGAACATGGCGGCGGGCGGGGTCAGCTGTACCAACCTGAACGTTGCGGGCGGACTGCTGGACTGCACGGTCACGCTGACGACGCCGATGGCGGCGGGGACCGGCACGACCAGTGCGAGCTTCAAGGTGACGACGACGATGCCATCGGCGGTCCCGAGCCCGGCGCTGTTGACCAACTATGCGTCGACCGACCCCACAGGGGGCAGTACACCGACGATGCCCGGCAGCAGCTGTAGCGGATCTGAATGTGGCAGCCAGGGGACGACGGTCACAGCGACTGCACCGACCATCACGAAATCCTTCACCCCCCCAACGATTGCCCCGGGTGGCATCAGCACCCTGACGATCACCCTAGCCAACAGCAATGCCGGCGTGGCGATGCTGACGGCCGATCTGACTGATAATTTGCCGAATGACTTGATGGTCGCCAGCCCGCCCAATATTGGCGGTACCTGTCTGGGAACCAAGGTGGCGGCGGCTGGTAGTCAGACGGTCACCTTGCGCGCCGGTGGGTCTATTCCGGTCAATTCAAGTTGCATCTTTACCGTCGATGTCACTTCCTATCTGGTAGGCGAGTATCTGAATGAAATTCCGGTGGGCGCCCTGCAAACCAACTATGGTTCAAATCCTGCGGCGACTCAGGCTCAATTGGCTGTGGTGGCGCGACCGGGCCTGGTGAAAGCCTTCAATCCAGTGACGGTGGCCGTTAACCAACCCAGTCGACTGACTCTTACATTGGATAATCCCAACGGCGCTGCGATTACCCTGGGTGCGGCATTGATTGACCACTTGCCCACCGGGCTGATACTGGCCGCTGATCCGGTTATCCAGAAAACCTGTCCCGACGCGCCGCGTATCTCCTCCGATCGGACCAGTTTCATCTATCCGATCGGCGCGCATATTCCGGTTGGGTCCTGCTCGATTTCGGCCCTGGTCGTTGCCAGTCAGACCGGAACTTATGACAACACGATTCCGGCGGAGGCCCTGCAGACCAATATTGGTACCAACCCATCGGCGGCGACTGCGCAACTGGTGGTGACTGACAATACCCTGGACCCGGTGGTAGCCAAGACCTTCAATCCGGCCAGTATCGCGCAGCGAGATATTAGTCGGTTGAGCATCCTTCTTGGCAATGTCAGTGCCCAGCCGATGACATTAAGTCAGGATCTGGTGGATAACCTGCCCTCCGGTGTGGTGGTGGCTAATCCGCCCAATCCGGGTGGCACTTGCCCGGGGAGCCTGACCGCACTGGCAGGTAGCAGCTCCGTGGGTTATGCCTCCGGTAGCGCGATCCCGGTGGGGGATTGCCAGCTGCAGGTGGATGTCACGTCAACCGTGGTGGGCGCACACCCAAACACTATTCCAGCCGGGGCACTCAAAACCACCGCTGGTGGGGAAAGTCAGGACCCTGCCACGGCGACTCTGACGGTGGAATCCGCGACCCCATCCGTCGCCAAGGCGTTTGATCCGCCTCTGATTGATGGGGGTCAGATTTCTCGGCTGACCTTGACTCTGGGTAACCGAGGCACGGTCCCGGCTACGCTGCAGTCTGCATTGGTGGATTCTTTCCCGAGGATCCCGAACCTGATGGTGGCTAACCCACCCAATATCGGGGGTAATTGCCCGTCTGCCGCGCTTGCCACTGCCGGCGGCACTGATCTGACCTATCCGGCCGGCGCCGTGATTCCGATCGGCGGCTGCACCGTGAGTGTGGATGTGACCTCGGTGGTGGGTGGCGCCTACAACAACGTCATTCCGGCGGGGTCGCTGCAGACCGATCAGGGCAATTATCCCGAGGCGATGACGGCCACCTTGATTGTGGACCCGGCAGATATCGTGGTGACCAAAACGATGGTGACCCAGGGGCCCTACTATCCGGGCATGTCGGTGGTTTATGCCATCACCGTGACCAATCTGGGGCCCGATCCGGGCTTTACCGCCCAACTGAACGAGATTCCGAACAACATCACGATCGATCGCGTGACCGGAGATTGCGCGCAATTCCCCTATCAGTTGGGAGGACTTGCGGTTGGTGAGCTCAAGACGGTTCAGGTTGAAGCCACGATCAATCAGGGTGTCAGTTCATTCGGTAATAGTGTGACCGTAGTGAGCACGCCTTATGATCCTGACTCGGGTAACAATACAGCCACGACCACAAATCAGGTCACGCTGATCACGCCCACAGTAGGCAAATCATTCACGCCTGCGTCCGTAGTAACTGGGAATACGTCGGTGCTCCGTCTGGAGTTGGGGAATGCCAATTCCATCTTCATTCTGCTGGATTCGCTTTTCGTGGATGCCCTGCCGGCTGGATTGATAGTGGCTAGCGACCCCGGCTTGTCGACGGATTGCCCCGGATCCGTGATTGCCAATGCGGGTGCCAGTTCGGTGGCTTATGCCACGAATTCGGCAATACCGGCCGGTGGCTGCAGCATTGAAGTGAATGTGGTCGCCTCCCAGCCAGGCAGCTACCTGAACCAAATTGCTGCGGGAGCACTCAGCACGAACTTTGGCCCCAATTCCTCGGCTGCGCAGGCTGCATTGACCGTGAGCTCAAACCCGGTCCCACCACCGCCGCCCCCTCCGCCTCCCAATCCCATCCCGATCATGGACTGGAGGCTATGGATGTTGATGGTGGGGTTACTGTGGGTATCGGCGGCCTGGCGATTGCGGCAGACAAAACCGTAAGGATGACGGCGAGTGAATGGCGGCAACCTGGCAGGCTGTTGTCGCCGCTCTTGTTTCAGTGATGGGTGGGCTTGTTTTTAGGGCAATCCGCTCAGTGTGACCAACGTAATTTCCAGAAAAGCCTTCGCATCAAGGTAGATAACCCAGCGATTTCGTTTGTGCCACACCGGTAAAACAATTTCTCATAGCGTTGACTGATGGCGAAAAAGGTCGCTGCCTCTCGTGCATTCTCAGCCATCAGCCGTTCCGCAAATTGCAATGGTGTTTCCGATGGTTGGCGTGGGATGCCGAGACGGGCGTATTGATCACAGAGTTGTCGATAGCGGGTGGTGAGCGGGTCTTCTCGTCGCTGGGTGCGATCGCGTTGATGGAGAAACAAAAGGAATGCCGCCAGCATGGCGAGGAAGCCGATCGAAAACGCCATCAGCAACGCCTGGGGTGAGCCCAGGCCCAGTCGGCGTAACAGCGATTGCTGCCGTTCTGGGTCGTAGCCCAGCACCCAGCGGCCGACCAGATAATCGAGATAGTCCAGCTTGATCGACAGCAGCCCGATTAGGGTTTGCCGGCTTCTGGTCTGCAGGCCAAGCAGGGTCTCAAAGGCCGGACTTTCCGGGAACAATGCGGCAAAGCCCTGTTCGACCCGTTCCGGGGCCACAGCGGCGGTGGGGTCGATGCGATGCCAGCCCTTGGGCGGGTCCCAGATTTCCGCCCAGGCATGGGCATCATATTGGCGGACGCTGACGTAGCGCTCCTGCAGGTTTCTCTGTCCTCCTTGATAACCCATCACCACGCGAGCGGGGACTCCGGCCGCGCGCATCAGAAAAACAAAAGCTCCGGCAAAATGTTCACAGAAGCCGCGCTGGGTATCAAACAGGAATTGATCGACACTGTCTGCCCCCAGCAAGGGCGGTTCCAGCGTGTAGACAAAGGTCAGATGGAAGCGGACGAGTGCCTGCCGGACGATCGCTTGATCGCTGATGGCCTCCTGGCGCCATTGCCGAGCCAGTTCGCGTGCGCGGGGATTGCCGGTATTCGGAAGTGCGGTGTAGCGTTGCCGTTCGGCAGCGGATAGTTCTTGCAGATCCTTGCCCGTTTCTGCGGGCCAGACGTCATAGGTGACCCGCTCGAAGACCTCTTGCCGATAGCGGAACAGATCATCGCCGTTGCTCGAAATCCGGTCATCGGCCAGTCGGGCCGTGCTGAGCGTGAACACCCATCGGTGCCCATGCGGTTCCATGACGATGTTGTACAACGGCTGAATTTGAGGTTTTGGAAGCGACCCGGTGTTTTGCCAGTGAAAGTGGTTGTCGCTGCTATTCTTCCAGCGGCGCCCATCAAACTCATCCAGGACCGTGCCTCGCCAATAGAGGCTCGATTGCGGCGGGATGTCGCCAAAAAATCCGGCGCGAAATGCCAGTTCGGCCGATCGTGACGGCTTGCTGAAATCGCCCGGGCTCATGTCCTCGCCCATGCCGATGCGCGCTTCCTGCTTTTGCAGAGGCATGGCCCATAACGGCGGCAGGCGAGGCATGACAATGAAAAGAAATATCAGCAGCGGTGCGGCCAGGCCCAGGGTTACGCCCGCTGTTTTCAGGGGTGCCAATGGATGCTCCGTGAGGCGCCGTGGGTCGGACTGTATAGCCACCTGGCTGGCCACGATCAGCGCCAGCTGCAAGATGGCCAGCAGGGTGGCGATGAACCCTTGGGCAAACAGCAGGAAGGCCATCAGCACCAGTATCGCGATGTAGAGAAACAGCTGGGCGCTGCGGATGTGGTAGACCTCCAGCGATTTCAACGACAGCCCGGTGATGAGCAGGGCCACGTAAACTTCCAACGAAAGGCCCGTCCGATATTGCGCGGCGATGCCAACACAACAGGCTGTCACGCCGACGGCTTTTTGCCAGGAGCCGGGAAGCGACCAGCGGCCGAGATAGACCATGCCGCGCCAGATGACGCAGGCCAGCCAGACCCCGATGATCCATAGCGGCATGTCCCGGGACAGCAAGGCCAAGCTGGTCGTCAGCACAGCCAAAAGATAGAGCAGTGCAACTCGTGAAAGCTGACCGGCCGGCAAGGGAGTCGCTGCAGCCATCACACCGGGCATTCCGCGAGTGCCCGAAGCGTTGCTTGCAGGTGTTGGCTTCCTGATTCGGGTTCCAGAGTGAGATGGGGCAGTTTCAGTCCGAAAGGCCGCTGCTCGGCCGACAGTTCCAGGGCGCTGAAACAGAGTTTGGAAAGTCGGATTTCGGGATCGGTATCCGCTAGCGCATGAAAGTCCAGCCACACCTCGGTGGCGAGATAGTCCACCGCTTCCCGCACCTGCAAGCCTCGGCCCGCCGCGTAGTGCTTCCAGGCCACACGGGAGAGGCTGTCGCCGGGAATGTACCCGCGCAGTGAAAAAAAGTCTTCCGATCCGGCTATCCTTTCGTCTCCCGCGTCCGGGTCGCCGATGCCCGAGGGTTGAATCTCGTTTTTGATCGGCGTGGGGTAAACCAGAATTTCGGCGTCCAGATCCAGCCAGCTCCAGCAGCGAATAATGCCCAGCGGATAGCCGCTTTGCAGGCGAAATCGTCCGGGTTTGAATCGGCCGCGTTGGTGAGTCGTGATGGGAATTTCTATCTGGCTGGCTTGTTTGGCAGACGGAGAGGCGATAACGGCGGCTTCGCCGGGCCATTGAAACTCCAGCTGTTGCCTGTCCGTGCTGGATTCCAGCGAAAATTTGCAGTGGGCGACCTTACCGGCAAACACGGGCTCTGCGTCAATGAAGCGTAGCGTGAGTCCGCTGAGATTGGCGAAGGTCTGGTGGATGGCGACGAACAGAATGGCCAGCAGCAGAAAGCACAGCGCCAGGATCAGGTTGTTCTGAAAGTTGGTGGCGCCAATCCAGACCAGTAGGGTGACAAACAGATAGGCCCCGCCCTGGAACCCGGGCAGGATGAAAAGGTTCTTTTGATTCAGCGTAATGCGGCGAGCGGGAGGTATGCGCCGGTCCAGCCAGCGCCGGTAACGACTGCGCCAAGGCTTGAGCCACCCGGGCGGTGAGGGGGTTGATGTATTGCGGATGGGGGGGCGGGTGCTTTCAGGCATCAGCCCAAAACGTCCACCTGGTCCAGCACGGCCTGGGCCGGGTCTGCTCCGGCGGCACCACGGACCGGAGCTCGCAGGCGATGCGAGGCGACGGGTTCGAAGACAGCCTGGATATCTTCAGGCAGCACATGCTGGCGTTTGTGAATTAGCGCCCAGGCCCGCGCCGCCTGAATCAGACCGACGGCGGCCCGAGGCGACAGACCCCACTGGCAGAGACCGGAATGGCGCGTATGGCTGACCAGCCGTTGCACATAATCCAGCACGCTTGCGGACACATGGATGGAGGCAAGGGACTGCTGTAACAACTGCCAGTCATCGGGTGTGACGACAGCCGTGATATTGCGCGTGAGATCACGAGGATTTTCTCCTTCCAGCAGACGTCGTTCGATGCTGGCTGCGGGGTAACCCAGGGAAATCCGCATGAGGAAACGATCGAGTTGCGATTCCGGCAGGGGATAGGTTCCGGCCTGATGCATCGGGTTCTGGGTGGCGATTACGAAGAAGGGTTCTGGCAAAGCCAAGGTTTTGCCATCGATGCTGACCTGATGCTCCTCCATGGCTTCGAGCAACGCACTTTGCGTTTTCGGCGAACTGCGATTGATCTCGTCGGCCAGCAGCAGCTGGGTAAAGACCGGCCCCCTGTGGAGTGCGAACTGGCGGCTCTCCGGGTCATAAATGTGCGTCCCGAGAATATCGGCGGGGAGAAGATCGCTGGTGAATTGCACCCGTTTGTATTGCAGCCCGAGCGCCGCCGCCAGCGCATGGGCGAGGGTGGTCTTGCCCATGCCGGGCAGATCCTCGATCAACAGGTGACCCCGGGCAAGCATGCAGGCCAGTGCCAGCCGGATCTTCTCGTCCTTGCCGAGGAGAACCGTGCCGACGATCTCGATGATTCGGTCGATGGAGCGGGTCAGCATGGCGCAATGACCGTCGAAGCTCTGCTTCGGTTTGACGGGCTGTAGCGATTGATTTGACCCTTGACTGACATTCGCCCCGAGCTTGTCGAAGGGTAACTTTCGGCTGGGTTTTCCTGATCGACGGTAAGGGACTCAGTCCGAACGAGACATCCGCATTTAATGGCCGTATCAAAGAGGGTTGACTGACGATGGCCCTGGCTGGGAGATGAAGTCAGGATTGCACCCAATGCTGGAGAATACGGGACAAATCAGCCATGCCTTGCCGCAGATTGGCTTCAATTTCAGCCATGGTGATTTCGCCGGGCTGTTTGCCTGCCGCCCAGTTGGCGACTACGGCGCAGCAGGCGTAGTCAATTTCCAGTTCACGCGCCAGTGACGCTTCCGGCATGCCGGTCATGCCAACCAGATCGCAGCCGTCACGCTCCATGCGGGTGATTTCTGCGGGCGTTTCCAGCCGCGGGCCCTGGGTGCAGCCATAGACACCGCCGTTGACCACCTCGACTTCAGCCCGCTTTGCCGCAGTGAGCAGTTTTTCACGCAGCCTCGGAGTGTAGGGGTGGGTGAAATCAATATGCGTGACGTGATGCAGGTTGTCGGCGAAGAGGGTGTGCTCGCGACCGTAGGTATAGTCGATGACCTGATCCGGTACGGCAATTTTGCTGGGTGCCATGGTGGGAGTGATGCCTCCGACTGCGGCCACGGCCAGCACGCTGGTAACCCCGGCGGTCTTGAGCGCCCAGAGATTGGCCCGGTAATTCACCCGATGCGGCGGGATTCGGGCCGGGTCGCCATGGCGGGCGAGAAAAACGATCTCTTGCCCGTGTAGCTTGCCGAACATGAGGTCCGAGGATGGGTCGCCGTAAGGGGTGGTCAGGCATTCCCGCTCTTCGATGACCAGCTCGCTGAGGCTGGTCAGTCCGGTGCCTCCGATAATGGCAGTCAGGGCGCTCATGTTTGTTCTCTTAGTAGACGGTTTCACAGGCATAAATGCCGGGCCAGTTGCGGAGGTGACTTTTGTAGTCGAGTCCGTAACCGAAGAGGTAGCGGTTTTCGGTGGTCAGTCCGACGAAGTCCGCCTGACAGGGTTTGTCACGCCCGATGCGTTTGTCGACCAGTATGGCCACCCGCACCTTGGCGGCGCCCGCTTCACGACAGTAGCGGCTGATCTCCGCCAGGGTAATGCCTTCGTCCAGAATGTCATCCACTATCAGCACGGTGCGATCCTTGAGGGACAGCGACGGGGTCAGCGTCCAGCGCATCTCGGTGCCTTGAGTTTCGCCCTGATAGCGGCCGGCCTTGATGGAATCCAGCTCCAAGGGGAAATGCAGGTTAAGCAGTAATTCGGCGGTAAAGAAGATGCCGCCATTCAAGACCGAGAGGACCACCGGATGTTGGTCGGCCAGTTCGGCCGTGATGTCTTGGGCCATGCTGGCAATAGTCGATTTGACCTCATCCAGCGTATGCAGGCATTCGGCCTCGGCCGCGACGCGAGCGACCTCCTCGGCGATGTTCATGCAGTTTCCTCGTTCAGGCGGGCAATGCGGGAGGAGACTTCCTGCCATTCGGGACTGGCCAGCAGGGTCTTGCGGTCGATTGGGAAACGTCCGCGCATCCGATCCAGACGAGACTGGCGTTGCGGGTCAATTTTATCGTCGGAAAGGGCCTCCAGAACCTCGGTCGCCGCTCCGGGGGCATTGCAGACCAGCACCATGTCACAACCGGCGTCCAGGGCCAGCCGGGCACGATCGACATATCCGCCGGCATAGGCAGCGCCGGCCATGGAGAGATCGTCGCTGAAGATGGCCCCGGTAAAGCCGAGCTGTTGGCGCAGAACCTGTCGGATCCAGTACGGTGAAAAACCGGCGGGGCTGGCGTCGATCTGCTCATAGATGACATGTGCCGGCATGATGCCTTCGAGTCCCTGCGCGAGCAGGGCCCGGAAGGGTTTAAGGTCGCGTTGTTCCAGCGCACTCATGGGGCGTTGATCCACGGGCAATGCCAGATGGGAATCCTCGACCACGCCGCCGTGTCCTGGAAAATGCTTGCCCACGGCCGCCATGCCGGCCCGACGCATGCCCTGGGTAAAGGCACCCGCGAGGCGGGCAACGGTCTCGGGTTCTGTTCCGAAAGCGCGGTCGCCGATGACCTGGCTGATGCCGCACTCGACGTCCAGCACCGGGGCAAAGCTGAAGTCGACATCGATGGCGCGCAGCTCCGCCGCCATCAACCATCCGGATTTTTCCACCAGATCGATGTCGCCCGTGGCCCCGTAGCGGGAAGCCGGGGGCAGGCGGGTGAAACCCTCGCGGAAGCGCTGGACACGGCCGCCTTCGTGATCGACAGCGATCAGCAGTTCAGGGCGAGTGGCGCGTATCGTCGCGACCAGTTCGATGATCTGCTCGGGCGATTCGTAGTTGCGACGGAACAGGATGACGCCACCGGCGGCTGGCTGGCGCAGGCGTTCCTGCTCCTCGAGTGTGACGACGGTGCCCTCGACATCGAGCATGACCGGGCCGGGTGGAAGCTTGAGATGCATGGCGTAGGCATTTGGATATGTTGAGGGTGGGCCTGGCGGGCCACAAACCCTGGGCCTTGGGTTTATTGTTGCTGCTGTTCCTGAGCCTGCCGGTGCTTCTGGCGGTCTTCGAAGGCCTGGAGTTGCTCGGGAGTCGCTTCAGCCTGGAAGTTTGCCTTCCATTCCGTATAGGGCATGCCGTAAACCCGTTCCTGGGCTTCGGCATAACTGACTGTCAGGCCTTTCTCAGTGGCCGCTGCGCTGTACCACTTGGCCAGACAGTTGCGGCAAAAATCAGCCAGGATCATCAGGTCGATGTTCTGTGCTTCGGGGTGAGCCTGCAGGTGTTGAAGGAGCCGGCGGAAGGTTGCGGCTTCAAGTTCGGTTTGCGTCTGTGAGTCCATGAATGTTGCGGTATGGATAGGATCGTGAGAGCGAAATACAGAAGGTGGGGACGGCGTTTTATCGGATGGCTTAACGCTTAAGCAAGCTAGGCTATAATGGCGCGGATTATACAGAAGTCACCCATACACCCCGTTTGCGATGATCCTGTCCTGGCTTTTGGCAGTGCTGGACCGGATGTTTTGAACCCCCCGATACTCACCCTGATCCCCATGAAGTTACTGGTTGATTTCTTTCCGATTGTGCTTTTTTTTGCGGCCTACAAGATGGCCGATATTTATATGGCCACTTTGGCCGCCATCGTCGGCGCGATCATTCAAGTTGCTTACACCTGGTTCAAGACCCGCAAGGTTGAAACCATGCATCTTATCTCGCTGGTGCTGATTGTGGTCTTCGGTGGCGCGACCTGGTACCTGCGCGATCCGACCTTCATCAAATGGAAGCCGACCGTCCTTAACTGGCTGTTTGCCGCTGTCTTTCTGGTAAGCCAGTTTGTGGGGCGGCAGCCGGTCATTCAGCGCATGTTGAGCGCACAGATTGAATTGCCGGCCGAAGTCTGGCGTCGGCTGAACCTGGCCTGGATCTGCTTTTTTGTCGTGATTGGCGCGGTCAACCTGTATGTGGCCTTCAATTATGAAGAAAGTGTCTGGGTCAACTTCAAGCTGTTTGGCATGCTGGGCCTGACTGTCGTGTTTGTCCTGTTGCAGTCGGTTTACCTCTCGAGGCATATGCCGGAACCGGCGCCGGAGGAGGAATAAACGTGCTTTATGCCCTTGTTTGCGAGGACATCCCGGATAGTCTGCCGCTGCGCAAGGAGGCCAGACCCGCGCATCTTGAGCGCCTGAAGGCGCTGCAGGCAGAAGGTCGTCTGGTTCTGGCCGGCCCCTGTCCGGCCGTCGAAAGTGATGATCCCGGTGCCGCGGGTTTTACCGGCAGTCTGATCGTGGCCGAATTCGAAAGTCTCGATGCGGCTCAGCATTGGGCAAATCAGGACCCTTATTCCCTGGCCGGCGTATATGCGCAGGTCACCATCAAACCCTTCAAGCAGGTATTTCCCTTATGAGCGATCGTGTCGAAAGAATCCGGACCACGCTGCAAGAGGCTTTGACGCCGGTGCAGCTGGAGATTGTTGACGATAGCGCTGCGCATGCAGGGCATGCCGGGGCCATGCAGAGCGGCGGTGGACATTTCTCCGCCTTCATCGTGGCTGAAGCGTTCGACGGCAAAACCCAGGTCCAGCGGCATCAAATGGTTTACCGAGCCCTGGGCGATCTGATGAGAACCGACATTCATGCCTTGATAATCAAGGCGTTGACCCCAAACGAAACGACTTGAACCCAACCACAAAGGAAACAACGTATGAAGAGATACACTCTGGCGTCCGCTATAACTCTTGCTCTGCTGGCAGCTGGCTGCGACAAGGGCAACAACACAGCCCAAACCGTACCTGGCGCGTCCGCACCGGAAGTGGTTGCAGTCGGCGACATCGTAGCGACCGTGAATGGCAAACCAATCAGCAAGGCGGCGTTTGAAATTCTGTCCGATGAGGTCAACGAGCGGCGTGGCGAAAACAAGGTCCCGGATGACAAGATCATCGAGGAGCTGATCAAGCGCGAATTGCTGAGCCAGGAAATCGCGGCCTCAGGCGCGTTGAAGGACCCCAAGTTTGCGGCGAAAATTGAAAATGCCCAGCGCATGATGCTGTCCCAGGCAGCTGCCGAGCAGTTCATCGAAACCGTTCAGGTCACCGATGAGGATCTGAAGAAGGAATATGACGAGCGCGTCGGCCCGATGAAAACCGCGGAATACAAGGCCAAGCACATTCTGGTTGAGACGGAACAGGCCGCCAAGGACATCATCGCGAAATTGGCCAAGGGCGAGAAATTTGATGCGCTGGCCAAAAAGTTCTCCAAGGATCCGGGTTCCAAGGACAAGGGTGGCGACCTCGGCTGGTTCAGTCCCCAACAAATGGTAGCCCCTTTCTCCGAGGCGGTCATTGCCCTTAAGAACGGTGAAACCACCCAGACGCCGGTTCAGAGCCAGTTCGGCTGGCACGTTATCCAGCGTGAAGAATCGCGCGAACAGGCGCCGCCTCCCTTCGACGCGGTCAAGGATCAGCTGAAGAACATGGTGCAGACCAAGAAGTTGCAGGAGCACATCACCGCGCTGCAAACCAAGGCGAAGGTAGAAAACAAACTGCCGGCCAAACCCGCCGAGGCCCCGAAGCCAGCGGCTCCAGCAGGCGCGAAACCGGCTCCTTCAGCTCCTTCCCCGGCAGCCAAGTCTGCCGCGCCAGCACCTGCGCCGGCGGCCCCACACTGATCGCGATCTTCATGACTCGAAAAAGCCGGGGTTAACCCGGCTTTTTCATGTTCTGTAGATGCCGCAGCGAACAATGTTTGGGAGAGATCGGTGGGTTGTGCGTGATATTATCTGCCCCTTTTTGGCCGGCATGGTATGAAGCGACATAGCACCAGCATCTACCTGATAGGGCCGATGGGCGCGGGCAAGAGCACTATCGGCCGCTTGCTGGCCAAAACGCTGGGCATCACCTTTGTCGATAGCGACAAGGAGATCGAGCGCAAGACCGGCGTCAGTATTCCGATGATTTTCGAATACGAGGGCGAGGCGGGTTTTCGTAAAAGGGAAGCGGAAATGATCGCCGAACTGACGAATCAGGACTCCATTGTTCTCGCTACGGGCGGCGGTTCCATCCTACTGTCGGAGAACCGTTCCTGCCTGCGGAATCGGGGCTTTGTGGTGTACTTGCACTGTCCGGTCGACAAGCAGCTGGAGCGCACCCATAAGGATTCCAATCGGCCCTTGCTCAAGACTGACAACCCCCGTCAGCGGCTGATTGACCTCTTCGAAATCCGCGAACCGATTTACCGGGGCCTGGCCGATTGCGTCGTGGATACCGGTCAAGCCTCCAGCCGCAGCGTGGTTCGGCAAATTCTCAAGGCCCACGAGCGGGCGCACACAAGACAGCACTGACATGAGAACCTTAACCGTTCAACTGGGTGATCGGAGTTATCCGATTCATATTGGGCAACACTTGCTGGATCAGCCGGAGTTGCTGACGCGCTACGTCGACTCGAGGCAGGTCCTGATCGTCACCAACGAGACCGTTGCTCCGCTCTACCTGGAAAAGGTGAAGCAGGCTTTTGCCGACCGACAGCTGGCGACGGTCATCTTGCCGGATGGAGAGTCCTATAAAACCGTTGATTCCGCGATGATGGTGTTCGATGAGCTGCTCCGTCTCAAATTCAGCCGTAGCGCCCATTTGGTGGCGTTGGGTGGCGGTGTCATTGGCGATCTCACCGGCTTCGCGGCAGCCTGCTATCAACGCGGCGTTCCCTTCATCCAGATACCCACAACATTGCTCTCGCAGGTCGACTCTTCCGTAGGCGGCAAGACGGCGGTCAATCACCCGCGCGGCAAGAACATGATCGGCGCCTTTTACCAGCCTAAGTGTGTCATTGCCGACATGAGTACGCTGGAAACCCTGCCGGATCGGGAGTTGGCGGCAGGTCTCGCCGAGGTCATCAAATACGGCCTGATTCGCGACCCGGCCTTTTTCGACTGGCTGGAAGCCAATATCGACGCTCTGCTAGCCCGGAATATCGATGCACTGACTTATGCCGTTGAACAGTCCTGCCGCAACAAGGCCGAGGTGGTGGCGGCCGACGAGCGTGAGTCCGGCGAGCGAGCCACCCTCAATCTCGGCCATACCTTTGGCCATGCCGTCGAGACTGGTCTGGGATATGGTGAGGTTTTGCACGGCGAGGCCATTGCCATCGGGACCTGTCAGGCGGCCGATCTTTCTCGCCGACTGGGTTGGCTGAATGGCGCCGATGTGGACCGTATCGTCAGGCTGTTGCAGCGCGCCCGGTTGCCAGTCACACCGCCACCCAGCCTGGATGCAGACGTGTTTCTGGAGCATATGGCGGTCGACAAGAAAAATGTCGAGGGACAGTTGCGGCTGATTCTGCTCGAAAAGATTGGTCGTGCCACTTTACCGATGTCGGTCGATATCACCGTCCTGCGGCAGACATTAGAAACTTACGGTCGGCACTAATAAGTCCACGCCCTCAATGACTACCGGCCAGGATATGGAATACCCTTGTCCTGAGACCGAACTCACGATTGCCAAGGAATTTCCATGACCGCACCCCTCAAGAACGATTGCTTTATCCGTGCACTGCTTCGCCAGCCGGTGGATCGCACCCCGGTATGGATGATGCGCCAGGCGGGCCGTTATCTGCCCGAATATCGTCGGGTTCGCGAGCAAGCGGGCAGTTTCATGAATCTTTGCACTTCACCGGAACTGGCTTGCGAGGTCACGTTGCAGCCGCTGGAGCGTTACCGCCTGGATGCGGCGATCCTGTTTTCCGACATTCTCACCATCCCCGATGCCATGGGGTTGGGCTTGGAATTCGTCGAAGGCGAGGGTCCCCAATTTCGCCATCCGGTCCGAACGGCAGAGGAGATCCATCGGCTGCCCGTGCCTGATCCAGAGGACAGTCTTCGCTATGTCCCGGATGCAGTTCGGCTGATTCGCCGCGAACTGGATGGGCGGATGCCGCTGATTGGCTTCTCAGGTAGTCCCTGGACGTTGGCGACCTATATGGTGGAAGGCCGCAGCAGCCGTGAATTCCGCAAGATCAAGGGGCTGATGTATGAGCAACCCCAGCTCCTGCATAAGCTTCTCGCCAAGCTGGCCGAATCGGTGTCGGTGTATCTGCAGGCTCAGATAGCGGCGGGTGTTGATGCCATCATGGTCTTTGATACATGGGGGGGTGTGCTTTCACCTCGGCAATATCAGCAGTTCTCCCTGCAGTACGCGCAGCAGGCGGTATCCGGGATTTCCCGTGAACGCGACGGCCAGAAGATTCCGGCCATCCTGTTCACCAAGGGCGGCGGTCAGTGGTTGGAGACGATGGCCGCCAGCGGCTATGACGCGCTGGGTCTGGACTGGACGACCGATATTGGCGAGGCCAGAGCCCGCGTGGGCGACCGGGTGGCGCTACAGGGTAATCTCGACCCTCAGGCACTCTACGCGCCCATCCCGGCGCTGCGCGAAGAAGTCAGGCTCATCCTTGAGAGTTACGGCCAAGGGTCGGGCCATGTGTTCAATTTGGGTCATGGTGTTTGGCCGGATGTGAACCCTGAACATGTTGGCGCCATGATCGAGGCCGTTCACGAATTCAGTCCCGCTTTCCATCGCGCCTGAGGCCCCATCCGGCAGGGTTTAGCTGGCCCGGGGCAGCACGCCTCACTCCTTATCCGGGGCAAGGTCTGCCAGGGGTGGGACTTCTGCGAGAAGAACCTCACCACCCGCAGGCGTCTTGATGCTCAGCGCCAGGTGACTTTTGCGATAGCCATAGAGGAAATAGAACACCAGGCCGATCGATCCCCAGAGCGGGAAGACCCACTGAGCCTCGGCGGGCAGATAGTAGAAAAGAATCAGCGTGCCCAGCATGGCGAGCGGTCCGACGACCCAGATGAAGGGTGTCCTGAAGGGGCGGCGGCGGTCCTTTTCCTTGATGCGAAGAATCATGACCGCGATCGAGACGACGAAGAAGGCAAACAGGGTGCCGGAATTGGAGACGTCCGCCAGTTTGCCGACCGGGAAAAAAGCAGCGGCCAGGGTGACGCCTAGGCCGGTAATCATCGTGACAATGTGCGGCGTCTTGAAGCGTGGATGGATGCGGCTGAGTACCTCGGGCAACAGGCCATCGCGCGCCATCACGAAGAAGATGCGGGTCTGTCCGAACAACAGCATCAGAATGACCGAAGGCAGCGCCAGGAAGGCGGCCAGGCCCAGCAGGTTGCCGAGTTTCCCCCAGCCAATCTGACGCAATACCAGCGCCAGCGCTTCACGAGAGCAGACCAGCGGCTGCTGACCCGCGCTGGTGAGTGTCCGGCATTGTTCCGCCAGTGCCGCCGAGCCCGGCGGCAGACCAACACCGTGACTGTCCACCAGCGGCTGAGCGCCGATCGCTCCAATGGCGCCGGCGGAAACCAACAGATAGAACACGGTGCAAATCCCCAGTGATCCGATCAGGCCGATCGGCACATTGCGCTGTGGATTGCGGGTTTCCTCGGCGGCGGTCGATACGGCATCAAAGCCGACGTAAGCGAAGAAAATCGATGCGGCGGCAGCGACGGCCCCGGAGCCTCCAAGAGGGAGAAATGGCTGAAAGTGTTCACTTTGGATGGCGGGCAAGGCAATCGCAATGAAGGCTGTCAATGCGATGATTTTTACAGCTACCAATGCGGCATTGACCGTGGCGCTTTCCCGCGTGCCCAGGATCAGCAGCCCCATCACCATCAGGCTGATGATGGCTGCCGGCAGATTGACGATGCCACCCGCGAAGGGTCCGTTGGCCAGGGCTACGGGGATCTCAACACCCAGCGAGTGATGCAGCAATCCGACGAAATAACCTGACCAGCCCACCGCCACGGCGCTGGAAGCGACGGCGTATTCCAACACCAATGCCCACCCCACCATCCAGGCAATGAGTTCGCCCAGTACCGCATACGAATAGGTATAGGCGGAGCCGGAAACGGGCACCATGGAGGACAGCTCGGAATAGCAGAGTGCGGCCACCGCACAGACAAACCCGGCGATTACGAAGGAGATCATCATCCCCGGCCCGGCTTTCTGCGCGGCCTCGGCCGTCAGCACAAAGATGCCGGTGCCAATGATGGCGCCAACCCCCAGCAATGTCAGTTGCAAGGCGCCGAGTGATCGATGAAGGCTTTTTTTCTCGGCAGTGGCCAGAATGGCATCAAGGGGTTTGACGCGCCAGAAAATCATGTTTTGCTGCCTCTTTTGTGTATTCTTGGGATCCGGCTCAATGCGGAAGCTCAGTGTATCTCAACACGGGCAAATCCCTATGCGGGACAAACCCGATTTTTCAAGTCTTAACAGTGCTGCACCCATGGAAATCATCCAGATTCCCGTACTCACGGATAATTACATCTACCTTTTGCATGACGATGCGAGCGGGATGACGGCAGCGGTTGATCCTGCCGAGGCCATGCCGGTGATGGAGATTCTAGACTCGCGGAGTTGGACGCTGACGCATATCCTGAATACGCACCATCACGGCGATCATGTCGGCGGTAATCGGGCACTGAAGCAGGCGACCGGTTGCCGCATACTCGGCTGGAGCGAAGCGCCCGAATTGATCCCGGAAATCGATGAACAGGTGGTAGAGGGTGACCGTATCCAGCTGGGCCATCTCCTGTGCGAAGTACTCGCGGTGCCGGGGCATACCCGCCATCACATTGCCTTCTGGTTTGTCGAGGAGCGGGCGCTATTTTGTGGCGACACGCTGTTCGCCATGGGGTGTGGCCGCTTGCTGGGGGGGAGTGCCGGGCAGTTGTGGGCCTCACTGGATCGGCTGCGTCAATTGCCCGGCGATACTCGTGTCTTTTGTACGCACGAATACACACAGCACAATGGCCGTTTTGCCTTGACAGTGGACCCTGACAACAACGATCTCAAGGCGCGAATGCGGGAAGTCGATGCGGCAAGAGCAGCGGGCAAGGCTACCGTGCCGTTTCTGCTCAGCGAGGAGTGGGTGACTAATCCCTTTCTACGTCCGGAAAGCCGGCAAATTCGGACTCAGCTCGAGATGGTTGAGGAAAGCGATCTGGCGGTATTTAGCGAGTTACGCAAACGCAAGGACAATTTCTAAAGGGGGCGCGGCGGCCGCTACTAACGGACCCCGTCCAGAGCGCTGGCTACGCAAAGCTGAGGTATCTTGCTAATCAGGACAGGTCCTGTATTGAGCTAAATCAAAGCAAGCATTGAAGGTGCTTCGAGGTTTGCCAACTTTTTCTGGGTCCCAATCTCTCACAGTCATACTGATTCTTGAGAATGATAGCGATCCTGTTTCAACTAACCCATCCTTCTTATAATCAAAACTAGACTGAATGGATGTAAGAAAGGCCCCAGATAGTTTGATCTCCATTTTAGGCAAGTTGGGAAATGCTGACCCACCTCCCTCGACAGGCACAGGGATAAACTCCACAATCCTGACTTCTAGTCCTTGGGGTGGTATTAGGGTTGCCAGAAGGAGATCACCTGATGAACGACCTGGTAATTTGGTGAATTTAAAATCATTGAATTTCGCCAATCCCTGCGCTCCGGACTGAAATTCTACCGGATTTGTTGGCCGTTCCACCGACCAACTAGTTGATTCCAGCTTAAAGCACCCCCATTGGTTTATCGTGCCCTCAATGTACAGCCGAACAGAAGCAGGGTAGTAACGAACCCTATCAGGATTTGGGGCTACTCCCTTTGAAAAACAGGCCATCAGGAAAGGTTCCGCAGAAACCAATAGAGGCGTTGCAAGCAAGCCTATGCCGATGAGTGATTTTTTGAATAATGATTTATAATTCACAGTTATATCCGTCGTAAAAATAGCAAGGCTACTCAGCAATAAACATGTTTTTTTGTGGCTTTTGTGGTGGAATTGAAAGTTAGTGTGTGTCTGACTGTATATGAACGTACTCAAGAAGGCAAAATTAATCTCGGCGCGCTCAAAAACCAAGTCCACCCCGACCATGTAGGGTGTTGCGATGGGAGACTTGGCCAATTCATCCATAATCACCCACCAATGCCGAGCGCGTTTAGCTCCGACTCGTTTGTCGGGAGTTTGTGGGGACCGGCGAAAAGGGACTGGAAGAGTAGGGCAGACCTTTCGAATCCGCTTTGGAAAGCGGTACTGAAAGAGCTAGATCCCGAAGTGATTTCGGGTGGTGTAAGCGGGAGATTTAGGTGCCAAAATAACTGACCAAATTAACTGAGTCTTTGATCTGTTCTTGGCACCATTTTCACATCTTTTTGAAAAACAAAAGGATTATGCGTTAAGGCGGTGTTAGGCGTTGGATTTGCCGCCAAAAATGCCGGAAGTCACCAGGCTGGCGAGTACATTCTTGCCCAGAGTCGCCATTTGATTCTGATCGGGGACCTGACCGTCCGGAGTCAGCCTGTCGATCAGCGCCGGAAGCAACTCGGAAAGGAGATTTCCGCTCTGTTCGACCGGAATATTGACCTGCTTCGTGATCACCTGGATGTTTTCCTGGCCCAGTGCCTGGGTGATCTGATCCGGGGTTATGGACTCATTCTGACCGGTACCGACCCATGAAGCCACGATGTCGCCCATCCCGGATTTCTGGAATTTCTCCATCACGCCCTGGATGCCGCCGGCCTTTTCGAGCATGGCCATCGCGGCGGTAATCAGCACATCCCCCTGACCGGCTTGTGCGGAGTTGGCATTGTTGTTGTTCGTGAGAAATGACTTAAGCACATCATTCAAGAGACTCATTGTCTTGGCCCTTCATGGTTTGGGTGAAAGAAAAAATCTAGCAAGGCCGTTTGGGGCCTGAGCCGGCGCGATTGTAACGTCAAAGTTTCGATCGCACACGTCAAGTTGACAGCTTGCTTCCTGGTTGAGGCAAAGGTTTGGGGAGGGTTGTTGTGACGAGAGACTCCATGATCTGTCGGCCATTTTCGGTATGGAAGCTGAGAACCGCCTCCCGGCCGGGTGGCTGGTAGCGGAGTTCAAGCTCCAGATCCGGCTCCGGCAAATTTCCCGCGCCTCGCTCAGGCCATTCGATGAAGCTGAGGGTGTCAGGCCGCAAATAATCGCGTATGCCCATCCATTCGAGTTCCTCGGGGTCATTGAGGCGGTACAGGTCGAAGTGATAAAGGGTGAGGCTGTCGAGCGTGTATTCCTCGACGAGCGTGAAAGTGGGGCTTTTGACAGCACCCTGAAATCCTGCCGCTCGCAAACACCCCCTGACGAAGGTGGTCTTGCCGGCACCCAGATTTCCGTGCAAAAAAATCAGGCCTCCAGTGTCTTTGAGTGATGCCATAAGGTCCGCCGCAAAACCCAAGGTAGCGGCTTCATCCGGCAAATACCAAGGTGGGATCATTGGTTACCACGTTCTGGGAGGGGGGAAAGGAATACATCTGAGCGATTCGCCAATCTTCGCAACGGTTGCATTAAGTCGCCCGCCAACAGTCCACGTTCTCCATTCTCGCTCGCGGCCAGGTCACCGGCCTGGGCATGCAGACAGACGCCGTATCGGGCGGCTTCATCCAGCTTTAGCCCCTGAGCGATAAGACCGGCGATGACGCCGGTCAAAACATCGCCCATCCCGCCACTGGCCATGCCGGGATTCCCTGCCGTGCAAATGTCCGGGATCGCGTTCTCGGCCAGAATCAAACTCCCTGCGCCTTTGAGTACGGTAACTCCACCATACTTGGTCTGCAGGTCATTGACGGCGGTAAACCGATCGCGCTGGACTTCGGCGCTGCTGATGCCCAGTAGTCGGCCCGCTTCGCCGGGATGCGGGGTCAAGACCCAATGATTATTTCTACGCGGCGATTCTGCCAACAGATTGAGGGCATCCGCATCGACGACTAAGGGCAAATCGGTTTGCAGTAAGTGATTGAAGAGGCTAAGCCCCCACTCGCCTCGGCCAAGCCCGGGGCCAATAGCGACGACGGTGGCCCGGTCAAGCAATGGCTCCAGGTCATTCGTGGATTCCACGCCATGGCACATCAACTCCGGGCGAGTCAGATTCATTAGTGCCGAATGGGCGGAGCGTGTCGCGATCGATACGAGACCTGCACCGATACGGGCGGCCGATTCCGCTGCCAGTCGCGCCGCACCGCTGTAGCCGTGATCTCCGCCAATGACCAGCACATGGCCGTAAAGTCCCTTGTTCGCTGCGCGAGTGCGGCCAGGTAACTGGATGCTGGATGAATCCAGCCGACGAGCCGACGGCCGGGTTGGGAGTTTTGCCTGAGGGTCGATGCCTAGATCGTCAAAGACAATCTCTCCACACAGTTCGGGCCCTTCGCCTGTCCATAGCCCGCGTTTCAATCCGACGAAGGTGACGGTCAGATTCGCCTTGATGGCCACACCCATGCGCGCGCCGGTGTCGGCATTCAAACCGGAAGGGATATCCAGTGCCACCACGGCCCGATGATTGGTCTGGTGGCTCAATCCTCGCTCACGGTAACGGTTGACCGCCTGGATGACTTCAGCCAAAGACCCCGTCACCTCCCGATCCAGTCCGATACCGAGCAGCCCATCCACCAGGATTTCCGTGGCTTCGAAGTCCTCGGGAATAAAGCCAAGCGTCTCGCCCCCGGCCTCGCGGAAGCGTTCATAAGCCAGTCGCGCATCGCCCTTGAGTGTGTCCGGTGATGACACCGGATAGGCTCGGACATCCCAACCCAGTTGATGCGCCAAACGCGCAACAACATATCCGTCTCCGCCATTGTTGCCTCCGCCGCAAAGTGCGGAGAGCGTTCGGGCTGCGGGGCAGCGCTCGCGTATTGCCGCAAACGCAATTGCTCCGGCGCGCTCCATCAGATCGATCCCCGGAATGCCGAGTCCGTGAATGGCTGCGTGATCAATCGCCCTGACTGCAGCAGCACTATAAAGATCGGTTGGCAGGGATCGGCTGGTCATCGGTTATGATTGGGTGGGGTGGTTGATCTGATCGTTACAGCCCATGGCGCTTGTCACGCCGGGAGCCTTTGAATCTGCCGCATTTTCCCGGAAACCCTGATTGATCTCCAGTTGCATGAGTGTGGCATCCGTCGATTACCCGGCATTAAAACTTCAGATTCAGGATTGGGGGGGCGCGCTTGGATTCCAGCAGATTGGTGTATCTGATATTGATCTGAGCCTGGCCGAACAGCGTCTGCGGGAATGGCTGGACGCCGGATTTCATGGCGAGATGGACTATATGTCCAGGCACGGCACCCTGCGTAGCCGCCCGGATGAGTTAGTACCCGGCACGCGGCGGGTCATCAGCGTCCGCATGGACTACCTGCCGGAGGGGAGGGCAGAGCTCCATGCTCAACTGGAGGCCCCCGGCTCCGCGTTTATCTCCCGCTATGCGCTTGGGCGGGACTATCACAAGGTCCTGCGCAACCGATTGCAAACACTGGCCAGCCAAATTGAATCCGTCGTTGGCCCCTATGGGTACCGGGTGTTTACCGACAGCGCACCGGTACTGGAAAAGCCTCTGGCCGAAAAGGCTGGACTCGGCTGGATCGGCAAGCATACCAATCTGATTAATAGACACGCCGGATCGTTTTTTTTTCTCGGCGAGATTTATACCGATCTGCCGCTGCCGCTGGATGAGCCCACATCCAATCACTGTGGCAGTTGCACCGCCTGCATCGACATCTGTCCGACTCAGGCCATCGTCGCCCCTTATCAGCTGGATGCTCGTCGCTGCATTTCCTATCTCACCATCGAGTTGCATGGGCCGATTCCCGAGGAATTTCGAAGACCCATCGGTAACCGCATCTATGGCTGCGACGATTGTCAGGTGGTTTGCCCCTGGAACCGCTACGCCCAATTGACTGAAGAAACCGACTTTCTATCGAGGCATGGGCTTGCCGTGGCCGATTTGTTGGAATTGTTTGGCTGGGACGAGGCCACTTTTCTCAAAAAGACGGAAGGCTCCGCGATACGGCGCCTCGGCCATGAGCGCTGGCTGCGTAATATCGCCATTGCCTTAGGTAATGCACCGTATTCCATGCCAATCATGGCCGCACTTCAGGATCGATTGAGTCACCCCTCCGATCTCGTGAGGGAGCATGTGCTCTGGGCCATTAGGCAACAGGAGGCTTGTGCCAATGTCCGAGCTGAGTTCGACTAATTAGCCGATGTTGCGTCATGGACCTTCTTGCATCCTTTAGTGACCCCACCGAATTATCATTACGATTGCAGAATATATCGGTGGTTCCTGATTTGGAAAGACGGGGGGACTGGGAGGTTGCTGATGCCTTATTTAGAAATTGCCAAATATTCATTGGATTGACAGCCTTGCTTTGCATACCTTGGTCTGGTGAGTCGAATTGACTTCCCTATCGCCAAACTCATGGCGACCCACCACGAAGCACGGAGTAATCGAACCATGACAGATAAAAATCTCAAATTGTTGGGCCTGTTTGTTAGCGCAAGCGCGTTTGCAAATATCGTCCATGCCCATGGCTATGTCAGCAATCCGCCGTCGCGAAGCATTCTGTGTAAACAAGGCACCAACGTGAACTGTGGAGCCATTCAGTATGAGCCCCAGAGTTTGGAGGGCCTATCGGGCTTTCCTAATGGCGGACCCGCTGATGGAACCATCGCCAGTGCGGGCCTTGCCGGATTTAGCCCGTTGAACGAACAGACCAGTACACGATGGAATCGGCAGACCATGCAGTCCGGCCCACAGACGTTTACCTGGACATTCACGGCGAACCATGCAGCGAGGAATTGGCGCTATTACCTTACGCGGCCGGATTGGAATCCGAATCAGCCATTGACCCGCGCCGCGTTTGAGTTGAGCCCGTTCTGTACGGTTGACGGCAAGATGCAGCGTCCCCCGATGGTCGTCAGCCACAATTGCACGGTTCCCACGCGGTCCGGGCACCAGATCATCCTGGCCGTCTGGGAAGTTGGCGATACGGTCAACAGTTTCTACAACCTCATCGATGCCGACTTCAAAGGCGGGGATAACCCTGTGTTACCGGTATGGGAAGTCAAGGGTGTGATCAACCCCACCATGGATTTGGCTGCAGAGGATGTTGTTCGTACCCGTGTGTTCGATTCACAAGGCGAACGTAATGAACTGGCCACAAGTCTCAGAATTGCGGACGCTCAGTCCGGAAAAGCCAATACATGGGCCTTCAATCTGGCCACCCGAATCAACCAGGAACAGCCTTTGTTGAAGACGGGGCAAAAGTCTTCAACCGGCGCTATCTCCGCAGTGCCAGGAACCAATCAGATTCATGCACAAGCAAACAGTGGTATTGATCGCGTTGAAATCCAGATCGACAAGGCGACCCCAGTGGTTTCGCCCAAACTTGAAGTGACCGGATTGGCTTCGTCGTATCCCGTCGAGTCTGGGTCGGTCAACCTTGTGATGAACGTCAATGCCTCGCTGGCCATGGATGTCACCGCTACGCTTTACGACCCTCAGCAACGGGTCGTGGCTCTAACAACCGTCAGTATTCCCGCCGACCAGTCCATACCGCTATCACTCGGCGTGTCTCCGGCCAATGCGGGTAACTACCAGCTGGTCATGGTAGGCAAAGTGACAGACACCGGTGCGGTTCTGCAGAAAACCTACCCGGTTGTTTTTGAGGCCCCTTCATCGGTGGCGGCTTATGACCACGTCTTCCCGCAGAATCTCAGCCAATACAAAGCGGGAACCCGGGTGCTGCAGTCACGCGATGGCAAGGTGTACGAATGCAAACCCTGGCCTTATAGCGGGTATTGCCGGCAATGGTCTGCAGGGTCCAACCAGTTTGAGCCGGGCATCGGCTCCGCATGGACCAGTGCCTGGCTGGTTCGCTGAACTTGGCCACCTGGTTCTAGCCGTGGATTGAGAAAATCCAGCGGTCGATGAATCCAGTCGGGGATTCTCAATCTACAACATCAAGGGGTGATGCCAAGTCATCCCTTGGTGCTGAAATTCTTTTAGCGCAATCACTGATACGAGTACCCCAGGCCACATACGGTCAGCAACACGCCAGAAGTAACAGCAAGGTCTTTAGATAACCATCTATGAACTTCTTCAGAATGAAGAAGGCGCTCCTGTTGACGCAGAGGTCTCCCAAATAGGGCCTGTTCAAAACGAAGGAAGGGCACGGCAGAATTCACCTGTCCGCCTCGGAAAGTGGTGCGGGACGACGTGAATGCCAAGAGCATTTTTCGTGATGTGGGAGGGTGTTCGAGAGCGAAAGGTAACGTGCAGTTACCTTAAATCAACAAGTCATTGAATCGCAATGACAATCTCTGAGAAGATGGTGCCGGAGGTCGGAATCGAACCGACACTTGGTTTCCCAAACCAGATTTTGAGTCTGGCGCGTCTACCAGTTTCGCCACTCCGGCAACAGGTCCGGAATTATACCCAGTCGATGATGTGAATGCCATCCAAGTTTACGATTAATCGGTCTCTATCGAACCTTATGGCCTTGGACTCGACTGCATTTTCCGTACTGAGTTGATACCATCTTCTCCCATGCAAAAAAGCGATTTCTTTTATGAACTGCCCGAGGAGCTGATCGCTCAGGCTCCACCAGAGCGTCGCGGCGAATCCCTTCTCCTGTGTCTTGATGAATCCGGTCAAGTCGTTGATCGCCGCTTCACGGACCTCCCTGATTTGTTGCGCGATGGGGATCTTCTAGTGCTCAACGATACGCGAGTCATACCCGCGCGATTGTATGGAGAGAAGAGGTCGGGCGGGCGGGTTGAGTTGCTCATCGAGCGCATATTGGATGAGAACAGGGCGTTGGCCCAGATTCGGGCGAGCAAGTCGCCCAAGCCCGGGACCGTCATTACGCTCGAGAGTGGTTTCACCTGTTTGATGTTGGAACGACGCGAGGGATTGTTCCTGCTGGAATTCACCCAAGGGACCCGCGTGGACGAAGTATTGGAGACGGTTGGGCACATTCCTCTGCCGCCCTACATAGCGCGTCCGGATAGTGTGGCTGACCGTGAGCGCTATCAGACCGTGTTTGCCAAATCGTCCGGCGCGGTCGCGGCCCCTACGGCGGGATTGCATTTTGATGAATCCATGTTGGCTAGTCTGGCTGACCGGGGCATCGATCATGTGTTTGTGACCTTGCATGTGGGGAGTGGCACCTTCCAGCCGGTGCGTGTCGATGACCTCGATCAGCATCGCATGCACCCGGAAGTCTGCGAGGTGTCGGAGGCCACGGTAAGGCGTATTGATGAAGCCCGTGCACAGGGCGGCCGGGTTATTGCCGTGGGAACCACTGTGGTTCGCAGCCTGGAAAGCGCTTCCCGTTCAGGACAACTTGAGCCCTACCGGGGCGAAACACGCTTGTTCATCAAGCCGGGATTCCAGTTCAACTGCGTCGATGCCCTGGTAACCAATTTCCATCTGCCCGAATCGACCTTGCTGGCCCTGGTGTGTGCCTTTGCTGGATACCCGGAGGTCATGGCGGCCTATCGGCATGCGGTCGAGCGGAAATACCGCTTTTTCAGTTATGGAGACGCGATGTTCCTCACGCGCAATCAGCGGGTTGCATCCCCATGAAGCCGAACGCCATATTTGAACTGCATCCACAACTGGACAATGACTACATTCCGCTGGGCCGCTTGTCGCTCTGTCGGTTGTTGTTGATGAATGAAAGCCGCTATCCGTGGCTGATATTGGTGCCCGAGCGGCCAGGAATTACCGAGGTATTTGAGCTGAATGAGGTCGATCAGCTGGAGCTGATTCGTGAGAGCTGTTTGATGGCGAGCCATCTCAAACGGGTTTTTGCAGCGGACAAGATGAATGTGGCCTCGATCGGAAATCTGGTGCCCCAGCTGCATCTTCATCATGTTGCTCGTTATCGCACCGATGCGGCCTGGCCAGCCCCGGTTTGGGGTCGCTTCGCCCCTGTGCCTTATGCTCCTGAAGGGCTGAAAGCATGCCTGGAAAAAATGAATCTGCTTGAGATTCCTGACTTCAGTCTGACGGCACTGGCCTCATGAATTGCCGGATGGGCTGCGGCGCCTGCTGTATAGCCCCATCGATCTCTTCACCCATTCCCGGAATGCCCGAGGGTAAGCCGGCGGGTATACCCTGTGTTCAGTTGACCGCGGATTTTCGATGCGCGATTTTCGATGAACCGGACAGACCTGCTTGTTGTTCCGGTTTGCAGGCGGAGGCGGACATGTGTGGTGATGATCGCGAACACGCCTTGGGCTGGCTTTCCTGGCTGGAGAGGGAAACCCGACATTGAAATCAAGGCGAGGATCGATCACCGATCCTGCCTCAGTTTCCTAGAGCCTTGGCAGGACGAACCGGGCCGTCAAGCCACCCAGCAAGAGAACGATACTGGCCGGCAACATCACAAAGGGTTCGTGAATGAAGCCTGATCCCGTTCTGATGCCAATGATGCAGTAACCCAGCAGCATGGTGAGACCAAGGCCGGTCAGAAAGTTTGCAGCAATTTTCATGTTCGGAAGTCGGTTGAAGCGGGTTATCTAAAGCACGTCACCGCAAGAATTTTATGCCGGTGGCATGCCGTCATCACATGTCCATAGAGCCCTTTGCGCAATGATAGTTCGGAGGGCGGGCCGTCCGCTTTGACCGCTTTCGCGACTCGCCGGTTGAAGAAAAGATTCTCGCCGCCCTTGAAATCCCCTCTCGCTGTCCCAAAGCTGAGAACCAGCACCCTTTGAGGTGCGTTTTACTTTCTTTCGCTTATTTGAAAAAGGAGAACTTATGACGACGATACGTCCTTTGCATGATCGGGTAGTGGTGAAACGCTGGGAAGAGGAGAAAACCTCCCCGGGCGGTATCGTGATTCCGGATTCGGCCAAGGAAAAGCCCACCAAGGCTGAAGTCGTGGCCGTGGGCCCGGGCAAAGCGCTGGAGAGCGGTGAATTGCGTCCGCTGAGCGTCAAGCCCGGCGACAAGGTTCTGGTTGGTAAGTACGCCGGAACCGAGCTGAAACTCGACGGCGTTGAGTACGTTGTGCTCCGCGAAGATGACCTCTTCGGCGTCATCGAGCAGTAACCGACCCCTAAATTTCATCACTGATTCAATTTCAAGAAAGCATTAAAAGTTATGGCAGCAAAAGAAGTTCGTTTCTCTGAAGACGCCCGTCAACGCATGCTGGCGGGGCTCAATGTATTAGCCGATGCGGTCAAGCAGACCTTGGGACCCAAGGGTCGCAATGTTGTGCTGGAAAAAAGCTACGGCGCACCGACCATTACCAAGGATGGCGTCTCCGTCGCCAAGGAAGTCGAACTGGCCGACAAGTTCGAGAACATGGGCGCCCAGATGGTGAAACAGGTCGCTTCCAAGACCAATGACGTGGCCGGTGACGGCACCACCACGGCGACCGTCCTGGCTCAGGCCATCGTTCGCGAAGGGTTGAAGTCAGTGACTGCCGGCGCCAACCCCATGGATATCAAGCGTGGTATTGATCAGGCCGTCATCGCTGCGGTCGAAGAGCTGAAGAAGCTCTCCAAGCCTTGCGCCACCAACAAGGAAATTGCCCAAGTCGGTGCCATCTCGGCCAACTCGGATGAAAGTGTGGGCAGCATCCTCGCCGAGGCGATGGACAAAGTTGGCAAGGAAGGTGTGATCACCGTGGAAGAAGGCTCCAGCCTGCAAAATGAACTGGAAGTCGTCGAAGGTATGCAGTTTGACCGTGGCTATCTGTCGCCTTACTTCATCAACAAGCAGGATGCCATGAGCGTAGAGCTCGACAACGCTTACATCCTGCTGCATGACAAGAAGATCTCCAATATCCGGGATCTCTTGCCCCTGTTGGAAAAAGTCTCCAAGAGCGGTAAATCCCTGCTGATCATCGCGGAAGATGTGGAAGGTGAAGCGCTGGCTACCCTGGTCGTCAATACCATGCGCGGCATCCTCAAGGTAGCTGCGGTCAAGGCGCCGGGCTTTGGTGATCGTCGCAAAGCCATGCTCGAAGATATCGCTATTCTGACCGGCGGCACTGTGATTGCCGAAGAAGTGGGCCTGTCATTGGAAAAAGCCGAGTTGACCGATCTGGGCAGTGCCAAGAAGGTCGAGATCAACAAGGACAATACCATCATTGTGGATGGTGCCGGCCAGGCCGATGCGATCAAGAGCCGTGTCGAGCAGATCCGCAAGCAGATCGAGGACACCACCTCGGACTATGACAAGGAAAAGTTGCAGGAGCGCGTGGCTAAACTGGCCGGCGGCGTTGCCGTCATCAAGGTCGGTGCCGCAACCGAAGTCGAAATGAAGGAAAAGAAGGATCGCGTCAACGATGCGTTGCACGCGACCCGTGCCGCCGTCGAAGAAGGGATTGTTCCTGGCGGTGGTGTGGCATTGATCCGCGCCATTGACGCCATCAAGGGCCTCAAGGGCAGCAATCATGATCAGTCCGTCGGTATCGACATTCTTCGTCGTGCGATTGAAGAGCCGCTGCGGCAGATTGTCAGCAACGCCGGTGGCGAGCCTGCCGTCGTTCTGGCCAAGGTCCAGGAAGGTAAGGGCGCTTATGGCTATAACGCAGCCACCGAAGAATACGGTGACATGCTGGCCATGGGTATTCTTGATCCAACCAAGGTTACTCGGTCTGCTCTGCAGAATGCGGCTTCAATCGCCGGTCTGATGCTGACCACCGAGGCCATGGTCGCTGAGTTGCCGAAGAAGGATGCTCCGCCGATGCCGGCAGGTGGGATGGGCGACTACTGATCGTCCGACTATTCAGTCATCGAAACCCCAAGAACCCCGCACTTGCGGGGTTCTTTTTTTAGGCTCCCTGTCAGCAGATGGCTCACCGGCAACCGATGGCATTATCGGAGAAGAATCAACTCCGGAACCCAGGTGGGTCCACACCAGATCATTGCATTTTGTTGGTAATGTCGCGCCAGGGCCTTCGCCGATTCCAGTGGTAAGCCCAGTATCAGGAAACTGTCCTCCTCCGGCCATTCCCCGTAAGGATCCACTGCCTTGCCACGCAGGAAGCGCAGGCCACGTGAATCCAGTTCGGCCTCTAACGACGCCAGCCTAGTCGCATTGAGCTCAGCATCCAATAACTGGCTCTCTGGGTTGCAGGCCGTGATGTAGGCTGCCGAATGCGCATGGAATTCGCGAAGTCGCTCACCGAGGGACGGATTCTCAATGCCTATGCGGAGGGTTATTGGATCATCCCCGTCCACCCGGTATTCGGTATGCAGATAAGCCTCAATCAGGGAGGGATCCATGGGGGTCTTTTCAGGTGACATGCGGCTCGATTCTTCCCATTAAAATTCAGTGCAGGCGATGGGCTTGAGTTGGCCGTCCACGGCGTCTTCAAAGGTGTCCCCATGCACTTTTCCATCATAGACCGGCTTGAAGAGCTTGCTGCCGATCCCCTCTCCCGATAAACCTTGGGCGGAGAGAGTCAGAGCGATATGGCCGATCCAGATCCCGGTATGTTTGCCCGCGAGGTCAACGCCGGCCTGATTGCTGGTCAGGCTGATGAGCAATGAGCTGCCTGTTAAATCATAAGAGGCCGTGCCCGTCAGTGGGCTGATATATTCAAAAGGGGGGGTTGTCTGTGGCACTCCATGTTGCAGAGCACTAATCAAAGGTAACTCCTGACCTCTGCCTTTTACCGTGGGCTGAACGACCAGCTTGAGCGTCTCACGCCACTGGGGCAGGGCTGGCTGGGTCAGCGAAAAGCAAAATGTGCCGCCTTTCATGAACTGTTTGGCAGAAGGGGCAGGCGCGGCAGCAAGCTTCGAACCCCAAGGCACCGAAAGCAATAAAGGTAGCCAGAGTCCAATGATCGGCCAGGTTGGTCGGTATTTCATTCGGTTTTCACCTCGGGTTGGATGGACAGGGATTGCAGGTAATCAGCCAGAAAAATCATGACATCGCTGTCGAACCCTCCGCAACCGGAACAGGCCCCTGTCGCGTGAGAAATTTCATCCAGTTTGACAACGCCCTTGTCCACCAGGCGCATGATCTGGCTGCGTGTCGTCCCGCTACAGGGGCAGATGATGTCCTTTTTGCGTTCTTCCAGTTGGGTGGTCATCTTGATCGAGGAAAATCCGAAATATTGATCGGCGGCGGCGAGGCAATCAACCGCCAACGAATATTTCACAGATTGTCGACTGACCCACTTAAAATGCCAAGAATCCATTCATGAAATCTGTCGTGATCGTGCGATAGATGGTCGATATTCCTGAAAAGGATTCGATCCTTTTCCATTCGTGGTGGCACTTGAAATCTCTTCTTTGAAGTACTGGGGGACGCGATGGATGAATTCATAATTAGGATATTCACCTCCCAATGGTGGGTCTTTTTCTTCGTGCTTTTTATCCTGGGTACTGCAGCGGAGGTTGGTTTCAGGAGCGGACTTCGGCTCAGTCGCAATTCCGATGAGAAAAGTCGCAGCTTGCTCAGTTCCCTTCAGGCTTCAGTGCTTGGACTCCTGGCTCTGTTGTTGGGCTTCAGTTTTTCCATGGCGGTTGATCGCTATGATCAGCGACGCGACCTGGTCGTCTCGGAAGCCAACTCGATAGGCACCACCTACCTGCGCGCCGCACTCCTTCCAGACAAGGAACGACAGGCCATACGGGGGCTCCTCCATCAATATATTGGCAAAAGACTCGAGTTTTACGATGCAGATCGGAACGCTGATCAAATTGCAGCGGCGGAACGACAGGGGGCAGCCATTCAGCAGGCCATGTGGGCTCACACTTTGAATGCGGGAAAGCTTTACAACACGCCGCTCACAGCGGCCTTTGTCACCGCGCTCAATGAGACGTTTGATCGGGATACCGAACAGCTGGCCGCCATGCGCAACTATGTGCCTGCGCCCGTCTGGGTGTTGCTGATCTTCGTGGCCTTTTGTGGTGTCGGCATCACCGGATACGACGCTGGTGCTTCGGGGAAACGCATGTGGTTCAATCAAACCCTGTTACCGCTGCTGATCGCCACCGTCATCACGATTCTGGTCGATCTGGATTCACCACGTCGGGGTCTGGTCGGAATCAGCCAGGAAAGTCTGATCGAACTTGAGCACAACCTGGGTCTGCTTGATGAGCCCAGTGGAGACAAAAACCAATGGGGTGTTGCACGCTGATCGCGCAGAACTCACCTCCGATCACTCCTATACGCCGTGCCTGATGACTTCCACCTCAGTGATCGGTGGCGGCCCTGCAATGTTTCGATCGGCCAATCGGTGATTGATGGCGATGCGCAGTTGGCTGGCGATGCGACGTTGATCCTCGTAACGCTGTATCCAGCAGGCCAGTAGAAAATCCAGTGAGTCGGCATTCGTTTCGCGAAGAATGGCTTCGGGTAGGGGTTCCGCCAGCACTTCATCGGATTCGTGGGCGACCTCCAAGAGCAGAGCCAGCATAACCTCCTCGGAAACGTGGCGGTTGACCGTGACCGGAATCTCGATTCTCCGGCGTCGATCCGACAGCGTCCAGTTGACCACCTCCTTGGAAATCAGATCGGCATTCGGGACGATCACCTCGGCACCCTCGCTGGTTTTGATCAAGCTGGAACGTATCCCTATTTTGGTCACGGTGCCCCGCAAGTTACCGATTTCGACCACGTCGCCCTGATGAATCGGGCGTTCAAACAGCAGAATCAATCCCGAAAAGAAATTGTTGACGATGTTCTGCAGACCAAAGCCGATCCCGACACTGAGGGCGCCGGCCAGAAGCGTCACTTTCGAGACATCAATGCCGAGGGTCAACAAGGACAGGACCAACCCAGCCGCCAGGAGTACATAGCGAACGACCATGCTTATTGCGAATGGAACCCCGGAAGGCAGTCGGAGACGCGGAAAAATCTCATCTTCCAGCAGCCAACGGGTCAGCCGGATCAATGCCGCCGTGCCCATGAGCCAGAGTAGGGCGCTGATGATCGACCTCAACGGCAGGGTGGATGACCCAATCGGCAGCGACCATTGCCAAAGCCGGACGAGCAACACCCGGGCTTCCTCCTGAATGCGGAAGGCGTAGAGTCCACCGAACACAATCAGACCTGCGGTCAGCCAGGACAGGCCCCGGTGAAGACTGAATGCGAATGCTTGCGGGCGAGCCTTTGCGGCATGCAAGCACTGCCCCAGCGGCGATTGTAGAAATCCAAGCAACAGCGCAAACGCCACGCTCATCGCCACGGTATAGACCATGACAAAGCCCAGCGTGCCGAGTATTCCGTCCACAAGCACCCGGGCATAACCGGCCCATCCGATCAAATTCAGAATCAGCGAAACGCTCAACCCTGCAATGATTCCGATGACCAGGAATTGCTGCCATGGCCGAATGGAAACAGCCCCCTCTGATTTAACCCAACGACCATCCAGCTGCAAGCCAACAGCCATGACCATCGCCTGCACGGCCAGCACCCAACGGTCTATGGCGGGAAAAGCTTCCAGGATGGTTCTGAATGGAAATATGGCCATCATCAGTCCCAATGCCGTCACACTGAGCCAATGTCGCGGCCCCCGAATCTGTTGAGTGAGTACCACGGCTGGAAGGAGTAATAACAACCACAGCAGGTCGTAATAAGCGATAGGTCCCTTGGGGGCAAAGTTCAGTCCCAGTAGCCCGACGAACCCGATGACCCAAAGGGGTCGTTCGATTACCCGAAGAACAGGCTGCGATATTCGGGGATCAAGTGGGTGTTGCCGAAGAAAGAGTCGGGCGTTGCGTAGCAGCCAGCGCGTCAGGGCCATCAGCACTATCGCCATGCTGGCGACGGTCAAGGCCTGGTCTTTGAAGTAGGCGGCGATGCCGGAAATCCATGCGCCCAAGGCTTCACGTGCTGCCTCGGTGGTTCCCGGCTGCAGGGGGATCACCTGCCACAGCGGGTCGCGTTCACTTTCACGCAGCATTCTGGCCATCCGTTCGCGTTGGGTCAGAAGATGGTCGGTCACCTCGGTGAAATATTGCTGAAGACTGATTTGCTGAGTCAGATGCTCCAGGACCTGGTTACGAACCGGATAAACCGCTGCTCTTTCCGTGGCGAGATCGGTCGTTATGCGCTGGGCCTGCTCAATCAAGCGGGCTGGCGCCATGCGCTGATTTGCCAACGCCAGCAAGGTCGCCCAGCGTTGGGACTCAGCGGCTAACCGATCGAGGTCGGACTCCAATTCCCCAATGGATCGCGTAGATACCTCAATCGATTGATGCAGCTTCTCGGCATGGGCAGCCAGCAGTGATTCCAATTCCATCAACTGGGCCAGCGAGGATTCCGCCTGATGCGTTTCCGATAGGCGGTGTTTAACGTTTGCCAGCGCGGTCTGGGTGGCTACGATATCTGCCGTTTGGACAATGCGATCCTGCGCATTGCGGACATCTGCATTGACCTGTCGCACCAAGCTCCGCGAGGCTTCCATCTGAAGCAGCACTGTGGCGAGATTATCGCTGGATGTCGAGGAGAGGCTTTCGGGTGTTGGAGGGGTGATGTTTTCCCCGGCGCTGGCCGAGCCGCCCAGGAGCAACGCCAAGCACAGAGTCAGGGCTGATCGCGTGGTCGAAGATGAGCGCATCAATCCGCGCCTACTTCAGAGGTCACCAACATTCAGCGACCGGCAGGAGCGCCACGTTGATAATTGGGCCAATTCGACCAATGCGGTGCGGAAGGAGCCGCCGCCGGCGCACTGGCCGGCGTGCCGGACTTGTACTGCACCATCAACCGAGAGAAGTCGGCGGCCATTCCCTGCAACCGCTGACCCACCAGCTGTCGTTGTTGGTTGTCGTTGGCTCCCTTCGGTAACAGAACAATGTCGGTGAGGTAGCCTTCCGCCAGCCGGTAATCCCCGTTCGGTAACCGTGTGGATAGCCCCAGCCCCACATAAACCAGGTCTTGAGGCAGATTCTTCATCTGATGGCGATCGACCTGAACGTGTAGTCCAAAATTGGAAACCGGAAACGCCTGAGTGAACGCGGGTGTCAATCCGCCATTGAGTGCCTGTTGAATATCCGCTCCGGTCACGGCGGTGTTGGTGAGGGTGGTCCGGGCATCCCATCCGGTGGCCCAGACCATCGGCGTCATCAGGCCGAATAAACCGGCCAAAAGTAGCGATAGCTTTGACGATTGTTTCGTTTCCGCCTGCGTTGGTGTGTGGGCGGTGCGGACTTCAAGTCCGGCGTCATTGGGTTTCATGCGGGGTATCCAGGTGAGTGAGGCAAGAATGATGGTAGAGGAATTGAATGCTGGGTCGGCGGATGAGGCTCAGTCTGGCCAATTCCAGGCTGGTCCATCCAGGGGTCCTTGTCCCGCGATGCGTGTCTGGCCCAGGACTTTTTCCAAGACAATGGGTTCGCATTCTGGGTGCTCATTCAGCGCATCGATGAGCCGATGAGCATGGGACACCACCCAGACTTGAGTCTGCCTGGAGGCGTTAGCAATCAACCGGGCCAGTGCGGGGAGAAGGTCCGGATGCAGGCTGGTCTCCGGCTCATTGAGCACCATCAATGGCGGCGGACGCGGCGTCAGCAAAGCCGCGACCCACAACAGGTAACGCAGTGTGCCATCCGAGAGCTCCATACCCGATAGTGGGCGGAGCAGGCCCTGTTGATGCAGTTCAATGGCAAAACGTCCGTCGCCCCGTGCAACGATAGTCAGGCGGGCGCCAGGAAAGGCATCGGTAATCGCAGCATCCAGTGATTCGCTGTCTCCGATCTCGCGAATTGTCTGCAGGGCCGCCGCCAAATCCCGCCCATCATGATGAAGAACCGGTGTTCGCGTTGCCAACTGGGGTTGCCGTGCCGGGGCATCGTGGTCGGTACGGAAATGATCATAGAAACGCCAGCCGCGAATCGACTCGCGCAAGTTGAGGATTTCCGGCGTGGACCTCGCATCACCCACCTGTTCAAACAGGCTATCGAAAGGGCTGATGTGCTGGGAAAGGATGTCCCAATTGCGACCAGAACGTGCCTTGACCAAGGCACCGGTCCGATCAACCAGCAGGCTGGCTGGCCGGTAACAGGCACCAGCCCAAATGGATTCGCGCTTGATCTCGGGATCCAGGCTGAAGAATGAGCGGGAAGGGGCGGGCAGTCCGAGCGAGATAGCATAACCAAAATCATCCCCGCTGAAGCCCAATCGAAGACGCACGACCTCCTTGCGTGGGCCGCCCTCAATGGCGACCTCGCCCTTGCGCATCCGGTTCGTCAATTTTTCAGGTCCGGCCCAGAGGCTTGATGGCAGACCGCCTTCCTTGGCCAGTGCATGCACCACCCCCCCTTGGGCGGTTTCAGCCAGCAGCCTCAACCCCCGATACAAGTTCGACTTACCGCTGCCGTTCGCACCCGTGATCAGCGTCAGGCGAGAGGGCGAAAATCGTAAATCCAGTAACGAACGGTAATGGCCAATGGCAAGCGAATGGATCATGGATTCAGCAAGGGCGTTCCGGTCACGGCGAGCTCAACGGACCGATTGACCAGCCGATGATGGATGACTGGCTCAACAGATACAATCCGTCTGGCGGTCGGCTTACCAAGCCTTCTGCACCAAGGCATATACCGCCCCTCGAATGACAATGGCCGTCACGACAGCTGCCAGCTGCCGTTCACCATTGATTTCTGCCTCATAATGCAAATGATGGCAGCGATGGTCCCAGAATCCGCTGGATTCAAGCCGGGCATTAAACCCTTCCAGATTTTCCCGTTCGTCTGAAGGGGTTTCCTTGAATACCGAGACTCCTGGGGTAAACCCACTGCTGGATGACGCTGCAATCACTCTGTTTTCTCGATCCACCAGAATCATCGGAAAAGGGCTCAGCCGAACAGCGATGACGATATGGTCCAAGGTGGCCAAACCTTGTCCCTGGGCTAGCCCCTCAATCAACTGCCGCATTTCGAACTGCGGTTCGGTCAGGCCCCGTTCCCAACGGGAGACGCTGGTCTGGTCAGTTCCCAACCGCTCCGCCATCTGGATTTGGGTCAAGTTGAGCGCCTGTCGCAGATTCCTGCAAAGCTTTGACCAGTAATCACGGTCTTCCATGAGTCTCGTGGAATGAAATTAGAGCTCGACGATGGGCCTCTCTCAATAGTTGACAATTTTATCCGGCCGCAGAATCCAACCCGCTTCGCCGGCCTTCAACTTGTACTGAATCTGACGGGTTCCACCGGTCGGTTGGCTATTGGTATCGCCGTCCTTGTAGACCGGGAAGCGCCGAACCAGGGTGTTCTCCACCACGGCAAACTCGTCATGGCCCATGTAGCCCTTGGCAGCAGCCTTGTCTTCCTCCATCGGTGGCAGGTAAATCTCGCTCAGAGATTTGCCCTTGTTGGCCGCATAGGCCACCAGGGATCCATGCGAGCCACTTCCTGCGGAAGTCACATAAACATAGAGTTCGGGTGAGCCATCGACATTGAGGTCGGCTACTTCCGCATTCGTCACCGTGCCCTCGATTTGCCGTTCAATCAGCGTGTTATCCGCTTTCAATCCCGAAGGCTGGATGCGCAGGGTGTTGATCGAGCCGTCATTTGGACTGGTTACATGGAAGGTCACGCCGTGTTCGGTCAACGTCCGGTCAAAGCCGGTGTATTTAGGGGCGGCCTTGTTTGCTGTGGACGGGGTGACGGGAGAAGCCGACGCCGGTTTGGCCACGGCAAGCTTGCTGCCGATAGGAATCATGCAGCCCGCCAAGCCAAGACTGATCGCCAGAGTCAGAACGCACTGTTTCATGTGAGTGTTCCTTCGAGTGAAAACGTGGACACAATAAAGCCGGACTGATGTTACGTCAGCCCGGCTGGCTCTTTGGTTACCGTTCTAACAATCGGCGACAGCCGATAAGCAGCATCATCAAAGCCATGATCATAGCGCCCCATTCGCCCAATGTTGGGATCGGCTGTGGGGGGGGGGGCGCGCTAGACACAACGAAGACCAATGGCGTGTTAGTTGAGGTGTATGGGTCAGAGACTTTGATCACCACTGGATAATTTCCTGCCGGACCAGTTGGAGTACCACTAATCACACCTGTATTTGGATTCAGTGTCAGCCCGGGAGGAAGCGATCCGCCCATCAGGCTATAGGTCAAGTTGCCTTTCATCCCTGTAGTACTAGGAGTTAGATTAACCGGTCGTCCTATGGTAACCGCCGTCGGTGGATAGCTGAGAGTGATGGGGTAGCCTTGGATGGCGATCAATACATTGGCTTGCACCGTCTGAAGGCCCGTGGTGAATTCAATTGTGACATTCGAGGATATTAATGAGGTGGGTGTGCCACTAATCTGGCCAGTTGTACTATCGAGGATCAGTCCAGGCGGAAGAGTGCCGGCAATGACGCTATAAGTCCCAATCGAGATGGCAGGCGAGGTGCTAGGGGTTATCGTGAATGGCGTCCCCAAGGTCGGATTGACCGGCGGATAGGACAGCAGCGGCAGGATTTCAATTTCCAAAATATTCTGCCGGATCTGTGCAGGATTCTGACCAGGATACTCGGCCCTGATCGTGGGGGTGAACACGCCGGAGGTCGCTGTAATCGGCGTGCCGCTGATGATCCCCGTAACAGGATCAAGGCTCAACCCAGGAGGCAAACTGCCATCCACGACGCTGTAGGTGATTGGACCAGTGAAGCCCGTCGTGCTCGGTGACAGACTGTAAGGTCCGCTGCCAACTGGCACATTCAGCAGATCGGGATAGATGAGTTGCAGCGCGGGTGGCACTGTGACGACAGTGATGGTCAGACTCGCTGTTATTGTCTGAGTTGGTGGCCCTGACTGGCTGAGTTGGATAGTCACAGTGTAGGGAATTCCAATGGCTGAACCCGACCCTGCTCCGGGCGTCCCGGAGATGGTACCGTCAGGGTTCAAACTCATGCCACTTGGTAACGAACCTGAGAACAGTGAATAGGTCGGTGTACCCAGCAAATTAGACAGGGCCGGGCTGATGGTCTGCGGAAAACCCTGATATGCCTCGATGGGCGTCGGATAAGCCAGGCCTAGCGGCTTCGCAGGGGTAGCAGAGGTCACACCGAAATAACCTTGACCTTGCCCCAGGCCAATATCCGCCGGGCTGCCATTTAGAGCTGATACCTCAAATTCATAAGTGGCACCGTTCATCAAACTATTGATCGTCGTCGAGGTGCCGGTGCCACTGAAAACCCATGACGTCCAGGTGGGGCTACCTTGCTGCCGATACTTAACGACATAACCGGTGATTGGCGAGCCATTGTCCGAGGGTGTGGTCCATGAGAGGGCGGTCTCACCGTCGCTAGGAATCGCGGTAACGACTGGGGTTCCCGGAACCCACGAAGGTGTGGCTGTGGCGACGTTACTCCAAATGCCGGGTGTTCCGCCATTAACAGACCTAATAACAAACCAGTAAGGTGAGCCATTAGTCAGGCTTCCGATGCTTTGTGCTGTCTTCGTGGGGTCACTGACGGAAGTGCTAGTTCCCGTGCATGAGCCGGTAAATGGATCGGAAAGAACAGTACTACTAGTACATATCTCATAACCGGTTTTCGTCCCTGTCGGATTATTCCAACTAAGATCGGCCTTGGCATCGCCTCCGGTCGCCTTTAAAACCGGCGCTTCAGCATTTTGTACCGCACCGATATTTCGGGTGTCATTGCTATATCTTCTTCGATTGCCCAGCACATCCGTGGCAATAGGCAAGCCATCAATGGGGCTGATTAACCGGTTCACTCCTCCAGGGCCAGCGTTCGGTACCGCTTCAACTAACAGACCGGGCACTAGTGGCGTAATATCCCGCAGGTATTCGGTGGTATCGAAGGATGGAAAATCATGGAGACCCGGCGGAGCCGTTAGCGCATTAGGCAGTATGGCCTGAATAGCTGCGGCAGTTTGTCTGGTTCGCGGTTGTATCCAAGTGTAGGTATCGGAACTGAATTGGCCCGGATTCCCAGTCAAGACCGGATATGAATCCAATTCCCACGCTCCGATGGCCGAACCTTCGAATCGTATACTGCTACCCACGGCGTCGAAGCCTAGGATGCGGGGAGCGCAAGGGCGACTCACAGGGTCGCAGGGATCTCCCCAAGCGCCCCACCAGAATGTACTGGCTTGGAATTTAGCGGTGACATTGCCGAGCAAAATATTATCTTTAAACTCCAACCCGGCAATACCTGCAACATAGGACGAGTTGACGAAGTCCAAGGCGCCAGACTCCACCCAGATGCCGCTACTATTAACGAATTGGCTACTAACGATCTTTGCCGTACCATTAAACCAACCGATCGCGGTTGTGTGGTCGCCATACACCCCGTCCATCGTAACCCGGTCCATGACAAGATTTCCGCCAATGCCTTTAATGGCCGATGTCGCGACAGGGAAAGCCGTATCAGGATAACCTTCCTCCGGCACACTGATGCGCTCAAACTTGGTATTGACCAAAGTCAGATCAGAGTGATCCTGAGCCATAATGATGGGTTCGTTACATTGCAAGTGGTAGACACTGTAGATGTCCTGTATGTGGGAGTTTTCAATCTTAAGTTTCGCATTCTTTCTAACCATGGCAACCCCAGTCAGACGGCTCATATTCAGCCCATTCACCGTGACTTCAATGCCTAGGTTGTCCACATTGCGGCTGCCAATATCGATAAACCCCCCACCGTAGCCGACCGTCAGATAGCCATTCTGAGAAATAGGGCATACGCCATGCCTATTGAACATGCCATTGGCGTCTACAAATCCCACATTGCCGTAGACGGTGAAGCCGTTACCTACGATGTCTACCGACTCGGTGACGTGTAGATCAGGGTATTGGTCGGCAGGGAAATGGTTGCAATCGTCGACCGTAAATGACTTTCTGACCTGGATAGTATCCCGCCCCGGAGAGGCATTAGCCTGCTCAATCGCCCACCAGTAACCGCCCGGCGAAGTCATGCAACTCATTTCTGTGATTTCGAAAGTTGCTGCTAAAGCTGTCTTTCCCGCGCCCAGAAAGAAAACTGACATCGCGGCGATTTGGATAAGGACTATTGTGAAAAACCGGATTTTTATTTGCATGACTTTGGTGTCGGATGAAGCATACTCATTAATGCAGAATTATTGATTAGAGTAAAAAACTTTCTTAGTACAGGCTTGAATCTTTTGATTTCAGCCGTACTGATACGTTATTTTATAATAATATTTTCTACATATATTATGATTCTTTTCTAAGTATATTTAGTTAACTTATTGTTTGATTTCATGGATAGCCAGTATGAAGATGCGCTAATGGTTAGCCAGTGAATGGCGTTCGTCAGAAATGTGAGCCATGTGAACCGCTCAATGAGATCTAATGGCACTGGTGCCAAGTAATGGACGTCTTGCTGACTGAATAACATGAATGGTGCAACAAGGCCAACCAAACCCAGCAGACGTAGCCAAGGGTTGGTTGTAAAGCTCGAAAGGGCAATGCCTATCAAGGAAACGGCAACCGTAAGGATCCAGATCGCTTGTCTTGCCTCAAGATGGGGGGAGTCGGAACCGGGCAATTCTGGCGGCAACAAAAATGCGGGTGCCAGAAAAAAAACGTAATAACCTGCTAACCCAAAAAGAATCGCCTGACCCCATGTTTTTGGCCGGTGTAGAGACATCAATCCGGCCATCATGAGGCCAAAGCCCGAGCCGATGGCTACATTGGCTAACCAGGTAAATCCGAGGCGCTCCCAGCCTTCATTTGGCTTCCAATCCTTCCCCTCGCCATCGATATGCCCGTGCGCATCTTCTTCACCTTGAGAAACAGGCAATAGGTCCTCGTATTGCTCGGCCTGATGAATGACGGGAATGACCGTGAAAGCCTGCAGCAGGGTCAACAGGCTGCCTGACAGAACTCCCGCAAGCAGCCCCACCAGCAGGAGGTTCTTGAACATGAAGTTCGATATCTTTCAGTGACAGGGAGCTACTACAGCATGGCGAGTGTCATGCGCTGCATTGTGGACCTTTGACATGGGAGAGAACAAAGTGAAGAACACCATGGCCGCTCCTATGGCCATCACCGCAATCGCCGACAACTGAGCCGTTAGTTTAGTTGTGTGGGCGGGAGTTAATGTCAGGTCGTGAGAGTTTTGTATAGGATTGTGCGTGGTCATTGCGATGCCTCTTCGAGTTAGGGTAAATAATCATTCAGTACCTAGCATACTCACCCCTACCGGTTTGAACGGGTCCGGGTACTGACCATGAGCGTGATCGTTATCGTGATGATGACCGTGATCATGACCATGATCATGATCGCCATGTTGTTCCAGGTAGGCATTTTCCAAAGATAAGGCCACACCGTGCGGCGTATTTCTGACAGCTAAATCCCAGAGGGCCTGGTTTTCCTGGAGAGTAGTTAAGTCGACGACATTACGCTCAATGGCGATGCGTTCGAGTGCATTCATCCAATGATTGTAATAGGTGTTCCCCCGGTCTGGATCACCTTGGGCTTGGGCCGCCAAAATTTCTTCGCTGAATATATCTACCCATTCTTTTTGCGAAATAAACCCGCTTTTAATGAGTAGATTCCCCATCGCAAAAGCCTTTGCCTCCCATACGTCCCGAAATGCATTACCTTCATTCTCACGGAGCAAGGGTGGCGCGGGCTCATTGAGCAACTCGTCGCGTAAGGAAATGCAATCGCTCATTCAATTTCCTCTCTTGTAGTTTGCCGATTTCAGACCGATTGGAAAGCGACCAGCACCGGTCACCATTAGAGTAACTCCAGATACGCTTCCCACATATCCGCGTAAATGGCCGTTTCACTGGTTTCGTTGGAGGGTAGTCGCTCTACGAAATCAATGCCAAAGATGTCTCTGGCTTCAAACTTCACGCTGTAAAGGGGTACCAGGATGTCTTGTAATCCCTTGCAGTTAACATCAGGATAGGGTTTCTGATACACCGGTTGGAAAACGACCTGAGGGGGCTGGCCTGGGCCCACGGGCGGCCCATATTTTGCTAATGCGAGGCCGTAATAGGCGACAATTTCACCCACCCGTCCACGGTACAGTGGATATTCTCGAGTATGGCTGGCGCTATGCTGGAGTCTTGCCCGAACTTTGTCGCCCACGTTGAATTTAGGCTGAGGTAGTTCGGCGTCGGTCTTGGCTTCAGGATAGTCTTGTGACTCGTAAATAGGGTATAGGACACCACCAAAGGTGCTGTAATCCTTAGGCTTGGCGGTTTCAAGGACCAAGTGCAACACGGGTTAATGAACTACGCTGTCTGACTTCTGAGCCATTTGAAGCATCTCGTTGTAGACCTGCAAAGGCGTCCGGAATCCATGAATCTTACGCGGTCGGTT
>JBIIEQ010000088.1:0-11332 GCA_044237765.1 Methylococcaceae bacterium
CCGCCCAGGCGCTTCAGCTTGACCCAACCCCGCCCTCACTCAAGGGGATTTCCGTACCTGAGACGCCGGGATTGCTCGACGGACCAACGCCCATTGTCATCGACCAGACCGCCGCCATTCAGCTGGGTAAGGCACTCTTCTGGGACATGAATGTCGGCAGCGATGGCGTCGCCTGTGCGACCTGCCATTTTCACGCCGGGGCGGATCGCAGGACCCGTAACCAACTGGAGCCTGGCAGCCGCCACGCGGCCCCCTCGGGCCAGACTTTCGAGAAAATGGCTTCGGGCGCACCGGGTGGCGTCAATCATCAGCTGAATGCAGCGGACTTTCCGCTGTTTCGCCTGCAGAACCCGGCAGACAAATCATCCAGGGTGCTGTTCCGTACAGATGACGTGGTGTCTTCCGCCGGCTCGGTGAAACGCCTGTTTCAGGCCGTTGCCAAAGGGTCCGCAGAACTTGAGGATACCTGCACGCCACTCCCGGACAACATCTTCCACCGGGCTTCCACCCATGCCCGCCAAGTTTCGGATCGCCACGCGCCGACCGTCATCAATGCGGCTTTCAATGACCGAAATTTCTGGGACGGACGGGCCAATAACCGCTTCAACGGCGAGACGGTTTACGGCCCCCGCAACCCCGAGGCCGGCGTCTGGGAAATCCGCAACGGTTGGGTCATCAGAACCCATCCTTTGCTGGAAAACGCCTCACTTGCCTCACAGGCCGTCGCCCCCCCGGTCGATGACAAGGAGATGTCCTGCACCGGCCGATCGTTTCCTCACCTGGCACGCAAGCTGTTGGGCAGCAAACCCTTGTCACGCCAATTGATTCATGCCGAAGACAGTGTATTGGCACCCCTGCGCGATAGCTCCGGTCAGGGTCTCAATACCCGCTATCAGGACCTGATACGGAGGAGCTTTGCACCGCGCTACTGGGACGGTCAGGGCGTTTTTGGCCGCCCCGAAGCGGATGGCCCACCCTACTCAATGATGGAGATGAATTTCGCCTTCTTTTTCGGCCTGGCCATACAGCTCTATGAAAGCACCCTGATCTCCGACGAGACACCCTTTGACGCCCCTCGCGATCCAGAAGGCTTTCCTGCCGGTTTCAATGCACAGCAGAAACGCGGGATGGTGTTGTTCAACAAAGCCGAATGCGACTTTTGCCATCATGGCCCGGGTTTCTCGCTGGCCGAACACCCAGCGGTTTATTCCTCAGTGCAACCCGGCCTGCCGCCCAAACGGGTTGACCGCCGAGTGCTCAGCATCGATTCCGTGCACAAAAAGGTATTCACGCCACTTTCCGACGTCGGCTTTGCCAACACCGGCGTGACACCCAACGCTTTTGATCCCGGCCTTGGCGGCCGCGACCCGATGGGAAATCCCCTGTCATTGAGCGAGCAATATCTCGCGACACTGGCAAACCCCGATACGGCCATGGTCGACCCCGTCACCATTGCTGCCGCCACATTTTCATTGAGCTTCAGCATGGGTTTCAAGGCGGAAGAACTCATGACACCCGCCGAGAAATTTGCCTTGGTCCATCCGGATCAGGCAAAAATACCTAAACCCGGGATCGTGCGTGCGGAACTGGCCGCCCCCAACCAGGGCCGGCTGCCAATTGCTATCAATGGCGCCTTCAAAATTCCGACCCTCCGCAATGTCGAACTGACCGGGCCTTACATGCACAACGGCAGCATGAAAAGCCTGGAAGAAGTCATCGACTTTTATGATCGCGGCGGCAACGTCGAGAACCGCGAACATTTCGGCACCTTTGTGTTTCCCCAGCATTTCACCCGACAGGAGAAGCAAGACCTCAAAGCTTTTCTGCTCATGCTGACCGACGAACGGGTCCGCTGGGAACGCGCCCCGTTCGATCATCCCTCACTGAAGGTCGCAAACGGTCACAACGAAGCAAAACAGCATGGGACACCGGTAGACCGCATGCTGGAAATTCCCGAAACGGGAAGGCGCGGTCGATCAAGAAAACAAGGACCGCTGCAGCCATTTACGGCCTACTTGCAAAAGTCTGCCGGTCACCGATAACCGATAGCGCTGCATCTCACGCTGACTGTGTGATATCACACAGTCAGCGTGGCATTTGACACAGCTTATTCAGGGTCCATGGTTCAAGATCCAACAAAACTCGCAGCCTTTAAAAAAATTTTGCCGGCATAGATATTGCTTTGTATCAATGGGCACTCAAGTTCTTCAGTGCAGCCCCTGAAATTTCAAGCAATAACATAATCACCGGTAAATCATGAAAATAAAGACACTTCTGCCTTTAACATTGGTACTCCTGGCCGGCATTGGAACGGCCAATGCCACATGCAAGCAAGTCGATGCAAAAGGAACCTGGATAACTTACCAAGCGGCTTTCGTTACGCTGCTCGGAGAACAGCATGTTGGCCAATGCAAACTTGTCGTGGACAAGACCGGAAATGTTTTGGACCCGGGGAGTGTTTGTGAATTTGTTACCTTCGAAACGGGGCCAATACCTACCAGCGGCAATATTACCGTCAACAAAGACTGTTCAGCCGACATCAACCTGACACTAGGTAACCTCAGTGGTCAGGTTCAGCTCGCGAAGAACAAGCAGACCTTCACCGGCCGTTTTTCGGCACAAGATGGCGAAGTGTCCGGCACCACCAACGGCGTAAAACAGTAATCACAACCCGGGCAAGACCCAGGTTGGCAAGGGGGAGGTCACGACGGGGGATGAAAATCCCCCGTTTTTTTGCCTCATTATCTGAAGCTTACAATCTTCGGGCCCCGAAATCCTTAGCTGAATACAGTACCCGCGGGAATTCACCCTGGGCCAGAGCCACGCTGATGCCGGCGCCCAAGCCTACACCGATGATCAACCCCGCTCGCGCCGAGGGCGACGCTCCCACGGGAGAAACGCAATCCTGGGGTCCCTCGACAAAAGACACCGGAAAGACACTCTCCGTGGGAGGCTCGCCCACGGGCCGATGCGAGGCTGATGTCACCCCCAAATCCCACACCGCCCTTTAACTCAACTCGCGCCAGGGCAACGCTCCCACAAATCAATGACTCAGGGCCTGCTCAAATGACTGCAAGGGTCCCTGCTCCAGGCTGCGGCCATTTCGACCGACTGCCGGGATAATCAAATAATCGTCCTCGGCATTCTGATCACCCAGCAGGCTTGAAGACTGATCAAGGTGACCATGCGGAATCCTGATTTCAGGGTGATCAAACGGCGCCTTCTCCCATCGCACCCGCTCATCGGTCAAGGTCTTCAGAAACGCGACCAGGTCGGCCTGATCCTGAGCGCTCATGCCGAACGGAAACACCACCGTTTCAAAGTGGTGGGGATTGCCGACCTGGTTGCCACCCCGGTTATAAAACTGGACGACTTCTTCAAGCGATTTCATGCTCCCGTTGTGCATGTAGGGACCGGTCAGCTCGACATTGCGCAGTGTCGGAATCTTGAAAGCGGCACTGATGGAAGCACCCAACCGCCCCTGAAAAGGCTGAGCCAATTCTGCTTGCACGACATCAGGTTTCACACGCTGGGCCAGCTCTTCAAACCCCTGACACCGACGCCGCGCCTTGAGATCGGGCACCAATTCAGCCCGATTGAAGTCCGTGGTGAACGGTATGCTGAACTCACAGGACAGCACATCAACATTGTCGACCATCGTCAGCGTGGGGTCCTGCATCATGTCGAGATACTGCCGGCTGAATGACAAGGGATGTCCCCAGGGGTCCTCCCCAGCGACACCCACGTCATGGTCGATCGGCGTCACGCTGGTGATGGTGTAGCCCACATCCACCAAGGTCCTGGCCACCCCGACACCATCACCCTCCTCATTGAAGCCGGAGCGGTCCAGCAATTTGAGGTACTTCGTCGATTGTGTGTTGTAGACCTGCGGATGTGTAGCCGAGGTCAGCGCCGGTCCTAAATGGCAGAGGAAGCAGTGATCATTCATGAACAACGTCAGGCCACGCTTTTCCTGCGCCGTGAAGGCGACCGGCACATTCTCCTTATCCCTTTTGGAGTCGAATTTGCTCTGGTCTGAAATCAGCGTTTCCTCGTACAGCTGGATTGCCAGACCGAAGAACAGCCCAAAGTTGGCCTCCATTTGGCTATAGGGCTTGCCATCTGCCGAGAGACCAAATTCTCCCACCGAGTCCCAGTAGCGCTTGGCAAAGGCCAGCCTGATCAGGCTGGCATAGGTACTTTGCAGCCCCTTACCGGACGCATCAACCCAGCGACCCAGGACACTGTCCTCAACATGCACGGACTGGTTTTGCAGCGCGCGACGAAATAACAGCTTGCGCCCGAGATCCGGCAAGCGGCGTCCACCGCAGGACATCTCCATCTCGTTGACCGGCGGTGATACGGCCTGTGAGGCCAGCGCCGCATTCTTCAGCAGGATTCGCTGCTTGAGCGGTTTCCCATGCTTGACGATCCAGACCCCGGCATCGGGGTCACGCGCACCCCAGGACGATTCCCCATTGAAAGCATTATTGGCCCGGCCATCCCAGAACTGGCGGAAATTGAAGGCCGCGTTGATGATGGTCGGCGCATTACGATCGGTAACCCGCCGCGTATTTCGGTGCCCCAGATGATAAATATCGTCGCTTTGGGGCTCGCAGGCATCCAGCCCGCCGCGGCCATCGATCGTTTGAAAGCGCTGTTTGAATACCCCCGCAGAACCCACCAGATCATCTGTTTGAAAGATAACAGCCGACTCGCGATCATTCGGGTCGGCAAATTGCCATAAGGGAAAATCGTTGGCACGCAAGCGGGCATTGGGTCCTCCGGGTTGACCCGAGGGCAGTCTTTCGAAACGGCTAGCCGTCACGGACCCCGCATGACGGTCACCGGGCTCCAGCTGATTGTGGATCCGATGATCGGCACCGGCATGAAAATGACAACTGGCGCAGGCCATGCCATCACTGCCGACGTTGGCATCCCAAAAAAGCGCCTTCCCCAACTGAATAGCGGCCTGACGATCCGTGACGAAGTGGCGAAGTTGAGGCACCTTGGGCAGCTTGACCCCCTGAAGAGAACTGGGCGGAATGCCATGCGCGAAGACTGGGCCGTTCATCACCACCCAAACCATGCCGACTGTCAGCCACGCCACCCTTTGCATCATGCTTGCCTTTCTCTATCCGCCAAAACGAAAGAGGGGCCGGCACCCAACCCGCGGATGCCGGCCCCCCAGGCCTAAATGACGGGCTATTTACAGACCGCCCACACTCACGTTGACCGGATAAGAGGTCTTCATATCCACCGTGCCAGGATCAGGATTGATACCGCCAACCACACATTGATAAACGCCGGTATTCTGGGCCACAAAGGACACTTCCACCTTGCCTTCGGTGCCATCCAGGACACTCACGACGTTCCCCTGCTGGTATTCATAGCTCAGCGGGTATTCCATGCCGTCGCCATCATAGCCGTTGATAGCGAAATACATTTTGATGGTGCCGAGCTTTTTCTGATCGGCCTCATCGACCTGATTCGGGGCGATGATGCTGTTGAACTGGCTGTAGAAGTGGTCTTGGGCGTAATCGACACTGACCAGTCCTTTCGCTTGCGGGCGGTACCAGCAGGCGACGCCCGGGTGCAAGCCCTGAGCCGTTGCATCCGCAGTAGCGGTCACAGTATAGAGATTGCCCTTTTTCAAGGTCATGTAAAGCCAGGCAGAGTGATGCGACCATCCCTTATAACCCATGGTCAGGTTATAAAAGGCGTCCGGACGAACCTCCAAGGTCTGTGAAGTGTTCAGCTTGGTAAAGGGGAAGTTGTTGGCCTTGATGGAGGTCGCCGCATCCGCCGCGGTTGCTATCATCAGCCCGGCCATCATCAGTCCCAGACTGGCCGACTTCATGTTGACATTCATTTTCATCCTTCAATTACTCCGTTATGGATAAGGTGGGGGGAAATCCACGTCAAGGGCACCAGGATCGTCCGCGGGTACATCCGGCCGACGTCATGGCTACATTCAGGCAGCCACAGATGGCACAGGGCCATGCACAGCACACAAGTCTGATGAAAGCAGTTTACGTGCCACAGACTATTTCCTTTAATAACAGTGGCTTATATTTTTACCGCACAACCCTGTGTGGCATATCACACACTTGATTGCGGCAATTGACAGAGCGAAGGACAGATATCGATTTAGAACGGACTGCGCCACTGTTAGCCCACCCCGAAAAAAAGCGCCTTCTTGCGAAGGCGCAAAACTTCACGGAGCACTGAAGTGAAGAGGATGAAAACCAAACTGATCGAAACTCGATGCGCCGAGACTCACTCTGATCAGTCACCAGGACGGGTCAGAATGTCTTGCCAACCCATCGACCGCATGACTCTGATCATCGCCGTCCCCTCAGCGATGAACCATCGTTTGATCGCGGCCTAAAATCAGGGCAATTAACTTATAGCAGATAACGTGCCAATTCCAAAAAACCCACAGCCATGTGACCTCGCGATCAAATAACGAGCGCAGGGACTCGCCAGAAAGTGCGGGTTCTGACGCAGTCACTGTGGCATTTGCCACACTTCATGTTTTGCAGCACACCCAAGCCTGCCACCCATCTTGGCCATTTCCCGCCGCATCCAAGCCATCAGGCCCTGCTAATTAACCCACCAAAACAATAGGTTATAGCCCACATAAAGGTTATTTAACCTGATAAGTCAAGTACATATCAGGTTCTGGCACGGCTTGTGCTTTAACCGCTACGTTAAGGCGGCACATCCCGTCGGGACAAAACAGGCAACCCCTATGCCTCATTCACTTCATCAGACTAAACATTCGGAGACATAGAAGATGACAATTAAGACTCGCAGTTTGTTACTCGGTACCTGCGTGGCTGCCCTCTGCGGCCTGAGCCAGATCGCATCCGCGCATCCCGGCTGGCAAAGTCCCGCCATCGGTGGGGCCACCGTCGGTCCCTACACCTCCCAGTTCAATGCCATCACCGTCGGCCATGGCTGCTCCAATGGCTCAGGCGGCTATCTGGGTGTGAAGGCGGCCTCCTGGATCATGCCAACGGGCGCTTTCCCTGGACAGACCGCCCCCTACAGCACGGGATGCGATGCCGCAGGGTCCAACTGCACCGGCGTTGAAGGCCAGGCGTCCGTTGCCAAGTTGATGAACAACTCACCGGGGGCACAAACAAACCTTACCACCGGCGTGACCACCTTCCCCAAGAGCTTGAAAGCCACGGTGGCAACCTCCCTTGCAGATGAATTCACCAATGTCCCGACACTGGCCGGTCGCTTCAAGCTTAACCAGAACAAGGGCGTTTTCAGCACCCAGAGAGTTAAGCTGGATGGCAACGGCAATCCGATCGGTTTCTATGAAAAAAGCGGCTATGTTGATCCCAAAGCCATCGCCGTAACCGATGTGCGCATGACCACCGGCGGTATCGTCTTCAAACCAGGCTCCTGTGCAACTCAGTTGATCGTGCGTATGGCCGGTGCAGACATCTGCAAGATTGACAATAAGCTGACGGATGATCACAACCAGAACCTGTGGATCGGTGGCCCCACCGACAAGATGTCCACTGGTCATGGTGTCCATGAAAACTTCTGGCTGGCTTACACCATCACACGCCCGGCAGCAGAGACCGCCAGCTGTGCGGATGCGGCCAAATATTCCATTGTCGTCATGCCGGTCAATGCCGAAATCAACAACCTGGCCTTCCCGGGCTTTGCGAATCAATAATCCAAAGACACCATGGCAACCCATCATGGGGTTCAATGAGTTTATCGGCAATTAATGACTAATGGTCGATGGGATGAATCACAAATCCAGCAATAGCAAGAGATTCATCCCCTTGGCCAACCCGCTAAAATTCATGTCACCTGAGTCAAGAGACCTAAGCAACTGCCCTAAACGCATCAGATAACATGAATTTTCGAGACTGCTTCCATCTTACAAAGTTAATCAAAGATTCTTCGGGTGTATAGAGCATGAATAAAAGATGGCATCCATTAAGCTTTATGATTTTGGCATCCCTGCTTATCAGCGTCGGGCACATAAACATGGCATTAGCTGAGCCTGGCTATTCGCTGAGTGTAAAAAATGTCTGTGTTGCAGCTGGTCGCCCAAGACCTACTATGAAGGATAGTGATTGCGACTATTGCCACAAAAGCACACCCCGAATGGTGGCCTACCAGAGCGGACAGTATCTTGATGTGTTTTGTCCCGCCGGAGTAGCACCCGAACCCCCGCCCCCAGGTCCAGTGCCAAACCAACCGGCTCGGCCCATGAGCTTTTCCGGATCGCTAGGGAAGCTTGTGAATGAGCGGCGGTGGATCATTAACTGTAGTACCCGGAAGAATCAGCCCACTCAGCGCTACAAATTTGCCATCCGCGCAGTCAATGGCAAGGCTCTGCCGTTCCGCATTCAGCTGACCGTCAGCCGCGGCGACCAATCTGTTTCGGTGGTTGATCCCATTAACCAGGACAAACAGACCAGCGAGTGGGGCAGCCTGGATCTGGGTGATGGCCAATACCAGGTTTCCGTCAGCAAGTTTTCGCCGAACATAAAAATGGAGGGCCCGCTTGCCTTTGCCGTACAACATGCCTGCGAGTCAGATAACGGCACCCAGACCCTACTTAAATCCAAAAAATTACCCTAAACAAGGAGGCACAATTACCCGTAATAGAAGGTTCTTATTTTAAATGCACCACAAATATTAAAATTATCATATAATGAGGTTATAACAGAAATGAACCAGAAGAATATCCTTGTCGGCACCGCCCTTTCTTTTGCCCTGTGCGGATTGGCTCATGCCCATAGCAACTTTGTCGAGAACCCGGTCGATAACAGCCGGGAATGGCTGGAAGGCACGCGCCAGTTTTTCAAGCTCAACCTGGCGCATACCTGCGGCCATGGCGGCGTATCCGAGGATATTCGCGATGTCAAGATTGTTTTCCCGAACGGTAAGGATGCCATTGTCAATGAGTGGCTGGATCCACGGGGCACGCAGCAAGCCAAGATCAGCTCCGGCTTGAATGGTATTCTCTGGACTTATAACAAATATGCCCCAACGAATCAGGATGCATGGCAAGCAGCCAATGGCATTATGAGCATCAAGCCCTCGGTTGATGTCCAGTTCAAGAACATAGAACCCACCAAGGAGGAGGTCACCCCCTATTACAATCATGGGGTAAATACCTGGGATGTCGCCTCCATTCACTATACCGGACTTATTGGATCAACCAACAAAGGGCCTTGGGGATTAACCAACGAGTACTACAAAAATATTGAATTCGTTGCCACCCTAGGCGACTTCAAAAAGGATAGCTGCTTTAGCAAAGTGGTGGTCGATGTCCCAGCCGCTGACTACTGTGCCAATGGTGCCGTAGGAGTCTGGTGGAAATCCGCAACTTCCAAAGTACCTAACGAGGTCATTGCTGCCGCCAACTATGCGCCGACCATTACCATCAAACGGAATTTGACCAGAAATCCACTCCCAGAAAGTTGCGGAAAAGTGGGCAAGACAGCCGAAGTGATGCCCAGCAACGAAGTCATTGATCGTTACTTTGCCGACGCTGCCGAGTGGAAAGCCAAGAAAAAAGGCGGCAAATCAATGAAAGGACTGGTGGATAATCGCGGTTGCGTTGCCCCCAAAGCCTGGCATGCCGACATGAACCACTGCATGTAAGATTGCACCTTTATGCCCACCGCCTGATGACGGTGGGCTCTTAGTGACGGAGGAGGCTGATTAAACTCAATACCAACTAGAGCCTTGATTGTATTAAAATAACTTGCTTTTATTACGGCATCAAAAAATAATTAGAATTTTTACGGAGAATTGATTATGACGAAAATTAACCCATGGTTAAAACTGACCGCCTCGGCGACACTTGCACTCGGGTTGGCCCAGACCGCATACGCCCACCCGGGCTGGGTCGTTGGCACCTCCAACCTGACGCTCACTAATAGGGGCCCCGGCGCGGTCACAGATCCGGCCACCGGAGTTACAACACCAGCCAAAAGCGCCACCACCGCAACCAGCCCGTCTCGCGGCTATCTCGAGGATGGCATTCGTATCGGCCATGGCTGCTCAAACGATGATGGCGCCTATGATGCCAAGACCTCGCCGGTCAATGCCGTTTCATGGATCTTCCCGACCGGAGAAAATGCCAATGATCCGGCACCCATGAGCACGGGTTGTGATACGGCCGGAAAGAACTGTACTGGCAGCGCCACCCAACCCTCCGTAGCCATCATTCCCAATGCCAGCCAAAAGCCGGACTATGGAAAGCCTTGGCCGGCCGGCATAGCGACTGCGGCCAACCTGTCGGATCATCTTTGCACGACCAAGGATTGCACCGCACGGGTCACCAGCCTGGCAAACCAATTTACGGGGCAGGGCAACCAGGGATATTTCAAGCAGTTCAACGCCAAAAAAGGCACTCCGGGCTTCTGGGCCAAGGGCAGGAAATTGACGCCCGAGGAAATCGTGGCCTTCAGCGCCAACTATGGTGCGCCTTACGCCAGCGCCGTGCAGATCAGCTATGTGGCTGACCGTACCAAGCCTACCGAGCTGATGGCCTTCAGCCCGCAAAGCTGCGCCCGCAAGCTGGTCGTCCGCCCGGCCGGTGCCGACATCTGCAAGATCCGGAACGACAAGGTCATTCAGGGGCATCCGCATGACCAGAACCTCTGGTTCGGCGGTTCCACCCCCAAGTTCGTCGAGGGCCACGGCGTCAACGAAAACTTCTGGATGGGCTACAACCTGCTGGTGCGTAACACCACCACCAACCCCTACCCGGATAGCTGCGTGGACAAGGTCTATGGCGATTATGATCTGGTCGTCATGACACCGATCAGCCAGATTGACAACTTCCTGGGCTTCCCGGGCTTTGCCAAGGGCAAGCCATAATCAGGACCCATAACTGATAAAAGCAAAGGGGCCGTAAGGCCCCTTTTTTTGGTTTGGCGATATAGCCTGTCAGGCCCCTGCGAGGGGGGGGTGATAGCCATAACCCCTGCTTTAACTTTTACTTCGGTCTTCAGAGCGCGAATCTGAATGAGGCGAAGGCCAGGCTTGGCAAAACATGTGGATCAGCAGTCATGAGAATGCGGCTCCACCGCAAGCCCGCCGACAAGACCGGGTTAGGCTCCGTTAACCCAAGCCCGAGCGGGAGTGCTTTCGCCGAATCAATGATCACCTGATCTTTGGTCATCCCTACGACAGGGGGTTTTGCGAAGCCTGTCGAGAAATGGTCAATTGTTGTGTATCTGAGCAGGTTTGCTCAGGCGGCAATCTTCTCGATGTTGTCCTGTACTCCATCCCTGAACACCACCCCCTCGATGACTTGAGCGAGGCGGGCGATTCCGTT
>JBIIEQ010000140.1:0-3178 GCA_044237765.1 Methylococcaceae bacterium
CCGAAGTCCAGGATCAGGATCTTGTGGGCGTGGATGTTCTGCATAGTGTCTTCCTGCCCGTTCGGGTGAAGAAAATCCCGGCGAGCGGGACTGATTGAAGAAGGTGTTTTGGCCGTTTTGTCTGAGCAAGATGGGCCGGGTGAGGGGCGCTGTCTGGACCGCAGGCGCCCCCTGTCAATCCATCGAGTAGTTCGGCGCTTCCTTGGTGATGGTCACGTCATGCACGTGACTTTCGCGCATGCCGGCGGAAGTGACGCGAACAAAGCAGGCCTTGTTGCGCATCTCCTCGATCGTGCTGCAGCCGGTATAGCCCATCGAGGAGCGAACGCCGCCGACAAGCTGGTGCAGGATGGAGACCAGTGTTCCCTTGTAGGGCACGCGGCCCTCGATGCCCTCGGGGACCAGTTTTTCGGCTTCGGTACTTTCCTGGAAGTAACGGTCGCTTGATCCCTGCGATTGCGACATGGCGCCCAGCGAGCCCATGCCACGGTAAGTTTTGTAGGACCGCCCCTGATAAAGCTCAACTTCACCGGGTGCTTCCTCGGTGCCCGCGAACAAGCCGCCGAGCATGACGGTATACGCACCGGCTGCCAGTGCCTTCGCCACGTCGCCCGAGTAGCGCACACCGCCGTCGGCGATCAATGGGACGCCGGTGCCCTTCAGCGCCTCGGCGACGTTGGACACCGCCGTGATTTGCGGGATGCCGACGCCGGCCACGATGCGGGTGGTGCAGATGGAGCCGGGGCCAATGCCGACTTTGACGGCATCCGCGCCAGCCTTGACGAGATCGAGCGCCGCTTCCCCGGTGGCAATATTGCCGCCAATGACCTGAATCTGCGGGTAGTGGGTTTTGACCCAGCGGACGCGATCCAGCACGCCCTGAGAATGACCATGCGCGGTATCGACGACAATCACGTCGACGCCCGCCGCCGCCAGGGCTTCCACTCGTTCTTCGGTGCCCGCCCCGGTTCCGACTGCCGCGCCAACTCGCAGGCGCTCCTGTTCATCCTTGCAGGCTTGCGGGTAATCGCGGGATTTCTGAATATCCTTGACGGTGATCATTCCGCGCAATTGAAACTGGTCATTGACCACCAGCACCTTCTCGATGCGGTGCTCATGCAGCAGGCGAATCGCTTCTTCCTTGCTCGCGCCTTCCCTGACGGTGATCAGCTTCTGTTTGGGGGTCATCGCCCGGGAGACCGGTTCGTCCATACGTGTCTCGAAGCGCAAGTCGCGACTGGTGACGATGCCGACCAGTTCGCCCTTGTCGACGACCGGCACGCCGGAGATGCCCTTGGCGCGGGTCAGTTCCAGGACGTCGCGAATGGTGGCATCCGGTGAGACCGTGAACGGGTCCTTGATGACGCCGCTCTCGTATTTCTTGACCATACTGACTTCATAAGCCTGCCGCTCGGCATTCATGTTCTTGTGAATGATGCCGATGCCGCCTTCCTGGGCGATGGTGATGGCCAGCCGACCTTCCGTCACCGTATCCATGGCGGCGGATAACAGGGGGATATTCAGGCTAATTTGTCGGGTGAGCTGGGTCTTGAGGCTCACATCTCGTGGCAGGACGTTGGAGTGAGCCGGAATGAGAAGAACGTCGTCAAATGTGAGTGCTTCTTGGATTACTCGCATGGGCTCATCCTGTCGGTCGGAAAACTGGGGGAATATAGGGTAATACCTACCATGGGGCAAGGTTTTAGCCGGGTACCATCAGACAAAATGGTTCACTCGAGATAGTGTCCGGATTTCTGCTCGATCTGCCGGAAGGCCGCGGAGTGCTGTCGCAATGCCTCGCTGACGGGCTGTCCGGCTTCCCTTTCCGCCAAGGGGAAGAAAAACGCCATCATCGCGGCCTCGGCAATCGCATCAAAGAAAGCCGCCTTGATGGCCCATGCGAATACACCGGCAAAAACCTGCGGCCAAAAACTGAAGTTGATCGGGATGTCCTCGATCAGCAAACGGATGCCGCCCAGCAGCAGTGGATAGGCCAGCGCGAATCCTACCCAGGAAAAGACGGTAACGACCAGCCGGTTCTTGGTCATGCCGGCAAAGTGACGTTCGTGCACGGCCAGTCCGTCGGCGGCGGTGAGCCAGGGATTATCCGAGCCTTTGTAAAAATGCCAGGCCAGCAGGGTCTGGTGGTTCAGCCCGGACAGCCAGCGGACTGCCTGTATCGCCGCATTTTTTAGTGCCGGTTGATCGCTGGGCAGCTTCGGGCAAGGGTGCAGATCGGCCATGTCGCCCTGGGTCTTGCGGATGGCCTCATCCAGTTCGAACAATCGGGACGTGCTGGAAAAGCATTCGGCCTGTCGCCGCTTGGCGTAATCGATCAGCGCCTTGCCCGAGGGTAGTGGGACTTGATTGCTCTGGTCAGCCAGTAACGCCAGCTGAGGCGCATTGACGGCGTTCAGCCAGGTCGGGCGAATCTTGAACATGAGATACGCGAACAGGCCGAAACCGACCAGCGCGCCTAATGGGCCCAGTGCCAGCGCGTTTTTGGCCAGCGATCCGAAACCTACCAGCGTTCCGGCGCCGGCCAGTGTGGCCAAAAGGTAACCGAGTGCCGCGCCGAAGCAGATCATCAGTCGGTAGATCACATAGGCCATGGATTTTTCGATGGCCCTGACGGCTGCCAGCAAATCAACTTCCCACATCGTCTTCTCCTCGGTTGGGTGTATGGCGCCGTAGCGACGGACCTTGAAAGTTCGCAAGCCTCAGGCGACGTTTTCTTCTTTAGCCTGATTTTACAAGAGCCGCCCGGTGGACGACTCGATCCTGTTCAGGTTCGGTGCGGCTTTTTTCGTGCACTCGATCTTGCCCGGGGCGGAAGCCCGGTGTGCTGTGTGTGAAACGGCTTGGTCTTGCGCCCGGTTCGCTGACCCTCGGCCGCCAGGCCGGTGCCCGCGGGCTGCCAGCTGGGGACCAGATGGTGCTTGCCGTTGCCAATCAGGTCGGCGCGGCCCATCAGCTTCAGCGCCTCGCGCAGCATGGGCCAGTTCTCCGCATCGTGATAGCGCAGGAAAGCCTTGTGCAGCCGGCGCTGTTTCATCCGTTTGGGGATGAAGACTTCTTCGCTGTCGCGGCCGACTCGATGCAGCGGGTTCTTACCAGTGTGATACATGGTGGTCGCGTTGGCCATCGGCGAAGGCAGGAACGCCTGAACCTGATCGGC
>JBIIEQ010000024.1:0-41547 GCA_044237765.1 Methylococcaceae bacterium
TCATGCTGAGACTATCGAAGGCTCTCCTGAACGAAGTCGAAGGGTATGAACGGATGGTTTTTCGAGGTTCACTGATGCGCCTGGCTTCCCTGTTTCTGAGCTTCACCCTGCTCTTGTCAGGGTGTGCGCAGTTCAATGCCATCAAGGATCTGGCCACCTCGTTCGGCGGCCTCATGGGGGGAACCGATAATTCCGAACCGCCCAAGGAGCTGGAATCGCTGGAACCGACCGTCAATCTGTCGCTACTCTGGAAAACCAGTGTCGGCAAGGGCTATGACAACCAGATCGTCAACCTCGTGCCCGCGGTGACGTCCAGTACCGTCTATGTTGCCGACCGCAAGGGCCTGGTCGAGGCTCATGGCCGACAGGATGGGGACACACTCTGGTCTGTTTCGACGAAGCTTGAACTGTCTGCCGGCCCGGTCGTAGCCGGCGACAAACTGCTGCTGGGCACCAGCAACGCCGAGCTGATTGCGATCAGTCTCGCCGATGGCGCGCTGCTCTGGAAGACAATGTTGAGCAGCGAAATCCTGGCGCTGCCGAAAGCCAGCCGCAACATCGCCGTCGTCCGTACCAGCGACGGTCGGCTTGCTGGCCTCGATCTCGGCAATGGCGCCGTGAAATGGTCGCATGAGCGCAGCATTCCGCCGCTCTCGGTGCGCAGCCTCGGCTCCCCGACCATCCACGGCGATGTCGTGCTGGACGGTTTTGGCGGCGGCAAGCTGATCGCCCTGGGACTCACCGATGGTAAACCGGTCTGGGAAACCATCGTCGCCATCCCGCACGGTCGCTCGGAAGTCGAGCGCTTGGTCGAACTGGATGCCGATCCGCTGGTAAAGGATGACGTGGTCTACATCACCGGCTTCCAGGGTGGCGTCACTGCCGTCAACCTGCAAGATGGCGATGTGCAGTGGCGGCAAAACACCGTCTATTCCAGTCATGGCTTGGCGGCCGGTCGCCGCTCGCTCTTCATCAGCGATGCCAGGAGCGATGTCTGGCAACTGGATATGGCCAGCGGCCGGGACCTGTGGAAACAGGACGCCCTGCATCAGCGCCGATTGACCGTGCCCGCCCTGATCCGTGACCGGCTGGTCGTGGGTGACTTCGAAGGCTATCTGCATGTGCTCTCAGCCGACGACGGCCGGCTGGTCGGACGACTGGAGATCGACGACGAACCCATTCGCGCCACCCCCGTGGTCCAGGACGAAACTCTCTTCGTCTATACGGCCGGGGGTGTCCTCGCCGCCATTGGAATCAACTAAATCATGCTGCCTGTCGTGGCTTTAGTCGGCCGACCCAATGTGGGCAAGTCGACCCTCTTCAATTATCTGACGCGTACCCGTGATGCGCTCGTCGCCGATTACCCCGGACTGACCCGCGACCGCCAATATGGCCGGGTCAAACGCGGCCACCGCGACTATTTCGTGGTGGATACCGGCGGTATTGTTGAAACCGACGCCGGTATCGATGAGCAGGCCATGCGCCAGGTGCAGATTGCCCTGAAAGAAGCCGATGTGATCTTGTTTCTGGTCGATGCACGGGACGGACTCAATGTCGGCGACGAGGCCATCGCCCACCAACTCCGCCGCACCGGCAAGCCGATCATCCTGGCAGCCAACAAGATCGACCAGGCCAGCCTTGCCGCGGCGACTGGCGAATTCCACGCCATGGGCCTTGGCGAACCGCACGCCATTTCCGCCTCCCATGCCCAGGGCATCGATGATCTGCTGGATACAGTCGAATCGCGCCTACCCAAGCTGGAAGAGCAGGAAACCGAGGATGAAAGCGGCATCCGCATCGCCATCGTCGGTCGCCCCAATGTCGGCAAGTCAACACTGGTCAACCGCCTGCTGGGCGAGGAGCGCGTGGTCGTATTCGACGCCCCGGGCACCACCCGCGACAGCGTCGAGATTCCTTTCGAACGACATGGCCAGCGTTACACCCTGATCGACACGGCCGGTATCCGCCGGCGCGGAAAAATCGCCGAGACCATCGAGAAGTTCAGCGTCATCAAGGCCATGCAGGCCATCGAAAAGGCCCATGTCGTCATCTACCTGGTCGATGCCCGCGAAGGCGTCACCGATCAGGATGCCAACCTGCTGGGCATGGTGCTGGAAATTGGCCGGGGCCTGATCGTCGGCCTCAACAAATGGGATGGCATGACCCCTGACCAGAAGGACGAGACCAAAAGGGTGCTCGACCTGAAACTGCAGTTTGTCGACTTTTCCGAGAAGTACTTCATCTCCGCCTTGCACGGCACCGGCGTCGGCCATCTGTTCGACGCCGTGCGCGAGGTGTATGCCTCGACCATGACCGACATGGGCACCTCGCACCTGACGCGGCTGCTGCAAAACGCCCTCACTGCGCACCAACCGCCACTGGTGCGCGGGCGCCGCATCAAGCTCAAGTACGCGCATCAGGGCGGCACCAATCCGCCGACCATCGTCATTCACGGCAACCAGATCAATGACATTCCCGGCAGCTACAAGCGCTTCCTGATCAATTACTTCCGCGAAGCGCTGGATATCACCGGCACCCCCATCAAACTGGAATTCCGCACCAGCGAAAATCCCTACAAGGACCGCCGCAACAAGCTCACCGAGCGCCAGATCAAGAAGCGCCGGCGCATGATTCGGCATGTGAAGTAGGTAACCATCCCGGCTAAACTTCCGACCCGCTGGGTTTTCGCCACGCTCCAAGCCATTAGCCTTCTAGGCTGTTAATTTTCTTGTCGTTCATGTTAGCCACCCAGGGTGACCATCATGAACAACCCGACCTTTAGGCTCATTTCATATTTGGCAAGCCTCGCTTGCTCTTGCAGACCTGTAATCGAACGATTGCGATCTACCGTTGCACACGATCAAACAAACTCATGAATTCGTGGTATGGCTGACCGGGCTTCGTGAACTGAAGACCCGGCAAAGGCTGGCCATGCGATTACGTAAGGCATCACTGGGTAACGTGAAGGCGCTTGGCGATGGCGTTCATGATAGGCGCGAGCATTTCGGCCCAAGCTGGCGCATGTATTTCGTTATACGGGGAGATGTTCTGATCGTTATGCTGGCCGGCGGCGACAAAGCATCACAGTCAGCCGACATCTCAAGAGCCATTCGATTGGCCGCACAACTGGAGTGGAGTGAGACATGAACACACCATGATCGTGAAAAACGTGCCTGAGTTCGACATGGCGGAATACCTGGAGGATGACCGAGCCATTGCAGAGTACCTGACGGCGGTGATGGACGATGGCGACCCAGCCCTGCTCGCGGCGGCATTGGGCGACATTGCCCGAGCCAGAGGCATGGCAGAAATCTCCAGTAAGGCCGGAATGAACCGAGAAGCGCTCTATAAGGCCTTACGTCCCGGCGCTCACCCCCGGTTCGAGACGATTCAACGGGTCTGTGGGGCGCTGGGTGTGAGGCTGAAGGCGGAACCGATAGGACGGATAGAAGCATAATGAAACCGCCGGTTCTGATTGAGGGCGCTATGGCAAAAGCGAACAACCAGCCACTGAATCAAGGGCTCATTGCCGCAAAAGCCTCACCCCGTTCGCGGGCGGCGGCAGCTCGGCCGACAACTGCCAAATGCTCTGCATTACGCCCAATCGGGCCAAAGGCAACCGATAAGGCTGGTGGAGTCAGCGCTTGTCTTTTGCTTGATAGGTGATGATCTCCACAACGCGCGGGTTGAGGACTTTGGACAAGCGCTCATCCTTGCCAGAGAAACCCGATTCGGTTTCAATGTAGCCGATGGGTTGAACAAGTGGTAGCGTCCTTCTATAGCGGTCAACACTGTGCTAATGCACACCTTTTCATAGAAATAACCATGAATACCTTAAAAGCATCTCTTTTAGGTACTAGAACAAAAAAACATAAGGTCTGCACACTCGCAACCCTTATCGTGTGTGGAGCACTATTGTCCGATATTAGCTTGAGTGCAGATCAATCCACTCAGAGTTGGCTGATGAGCAATAATGCAGCCTCATTCACCTACACAGGAAATCAAGGATTGACCACAGGGACTGTCTTCACCTTATCAACAGCAGGGAATTATTTAGGGTTTTGCACGCTGAAACCGCAATCTGGGTCTACTCCACTTCAATATTCAACCTCCTGCTTCTCAAATTACGGTACACCATTAGGTAATGGAGACAGCTACTCTGCTGTTGCCTTCCTGGGCACAACCAACAACCCAAATGCCAGCTTCATTGTCGGGGATTCCGCAGGGAATCTGTCAATTGCAACGCCAGACTTTGGGCCAAACTATCAAGTGACTGGGCTTAATATGACCTCATTACCGGGCTGTCCATCAGGAAACTCTGTTGCCAATCTTCAAACAGATCCATCAGGTAACTATGTTTATATTGGTTGCTATAACCCTGTAGCCAATCCAATCTCTGTTCTCGATCCGAACAACAAGAATGTCTATACGCTACCTGGATATACCCTTTACTCGGCAACAATCACAGTGGGCAAAAGCAGTATCATTATAGGTGTTTACTCGCAGCAGGGAGGAGGCGCTGGTGACATATTTTCTGTCGCCGGAAATAGTACGCAGGTAACCAATCAGGTTGCCGCAGTTTGGCCAGGGGTAAGTACAGTAATGAAAACTTACCCACCGGGCTATCCTGGGCTGCAGGGCAACAACAATTATTCATCCACGGGTGCTGTGCTTGTGTCAGGGATGGTGAATTCCGTGAATGGCGTCAGCGGCACTGCATCGACCGGCCCCCTTGGAATCAGCAATGCAGCCTTTCTTTGCTCCAATGGAACTTGTAGCGGTGCGAATTTTACAGGTGGTAATCCAGGGGATGCCTCGCAGATAATTACCGCTTTTGAAATAGGCATGGATAACTATGGATCTGGTCTCGTTCCTGCCATCTATACAAGCTCATTTATTGGAAGCAATTCCCTATGGTATTGCTCTGATCCCAATCCAGTAACGGGAGGGTGTGAAGGCTATGAGGGGACGATCTACTGGAAAGATGTTAGCCCCACCATAACCTCCTGCAGCATATATTATTATGTAACTTATGAAGGAGTTTACTGTGCAAATTCATCAGGTTCAAGTCAAAACCTGATCTGGCCACCCAACGGCATGCCTAAGCCCGGAGGCGGTTATCAGATAGACATCACAAATCTAACCTACGTACCGACCCCTGCCAACAATCCCAGCGCCTTTACCCAGGGATTGTTAATGATTGGCACATGGACCAATGGCTATCTGTCCTATCATTCACCTGCGAATCCAAACGCCTCTACCGGTCTTTTCCTTAACCAAGAAAATGGGGGCAATATTGGAAACGTTAACTCAATCACCGCAGACACTAACGGAAATCTGTTGTTTCAGACAGGTTCGCAAGGTCTTTATGCAATGAATCCCTTCGTTGGAACAAATACCGCCACTGGCACTGATAGCACATTAATTCAGCAGCCAGCTGATAGCAGCAGCGGTAGCGGACCTGGTTGGTCTACGATTCTTGCTAACGGCGCCGAATTTGTTTACTACACCGTGAGCACCATTGCTAAGTTTGCCGTGGTTGCTAGTACAGCTCAACCAAAACCCACATCCATCAAGGTTGATGATGCGGTACCTGCTCAATCCATTCAAGACGGCCTTACGCCACGTTTCAGCTTAGTTGGCCCTTTTAATATAAAAAAATATCATGGGCAGTTCGTTTTTACGCCATCTCAATTGCAATCGATGGGCTTGAATCCTGGTGAAGCCATTCAAGGGCTCCGCTTTAGAAACGCAGAGGGACTCAAAGCATCACCCATTGAAGATCTAAAAATGAATAAGCTTAAAGTCACCTTGAGCGAAGGTCCTTCAGACCCAGCCAACATCGAGCTTAAAGCAAGCTTTTCTGCAAATTTTGGAAAAAACAGGAAAACCGTCAAGAATGGCCCATTGAATCTCTACAAAGATGGGCTACCTAGCACAGCCGTTCATCCTGATCAAAGCATTGGCACAGGCATTTACGGCCAGTTAATCCCCTTCCGCAAGGAATATAAATACAAGGGCGGCAACCTTTTGGTCGACATTGATTCATCCGGTAAAGCTTATAGCTTTCCGGTTACCGTCGATGCTTTCGGCACAAAGTTTGCCCAAGGCTTATATCAAACACCAAAAACAAAACGGCCTGTTAAGCTTAGATCTGTCCCGGCAATCAGCTTTGTCAAGTAGGAAAAGAACTTAACATTCATCAAGGCGAGGTGGATATGGGCATCGGGTTGAGGAACTGCACACGAAGAAGGGTTGAGACGTGTGAGCAGCTCTCGTGTTGACACGACTGGCCATAACCTGGTCAATACAGTTGGCCGTTGGAAGATCAGCGCAGCATGGGCGGGGCGCTGAAAGCCTCCAAGTTGGGAGCCCTGTGGAAATACCGGGTCGACGACTACCGCATCATTGCCAGCATGGAAGATGGCGCGATGATGGTTTTGGTCGTGCGTGTCGGTAACCGTCGGGATGTCTACCGGAATGCCATCCGCTAACCCCTTAATCATCGGGATTGTGCGGCAAGATAATTGGGTTACAACCCACCTCAGCAAATCCTGGGCAGCTGCTCCCCACTCAGTCGAATCAGGCTCCGCTCCGTCCCGAAAGCGGTTCGCAGATGGACATGACCGGGTGAAGCGGAACCGGTGACCTGGCCGATCAACGCAGCGGCTGCGCCGAGCGGGTGCTGACGGAGCACCTCCAAGGCTTGGGTCGCCTGGCCTTCCGGAAGGAAGACCGCCATCACGCCCTCGTTCGCCACGTAGAGTGGATCAAACCCGAGGATTTCGCACACGCCATTCACGGCGTCATCGATGGGAATGGCCGGCTCGTCCAGTTGAATGCTGACCTTCGCCGCTTCAGCAATTTCGATCAGCGCGCTGGCTAGCCCGCCCCGAGTCAGATCGCGGAGGCAGTGGATGTCGATGCCGGCGTCGAGCAAATGCGCCACCAGCCCGGATAGATCCGCGCAGTCACTTTCTAACGTGGTTTCCAGTGCCAATCCCTCGCGCTGGGCCATGATGGCAATGCCATGCCGGCCAATATCGCCGTTGATGAGGATGACATCGCCGGGCACCACGGCGGCCGGACGGATGGCCGGGGTGGTGGGCTTAATCAGACCGATGCCGGCCGTATTGATGTAAAGACCGTCGCCGCGCCCGCGTTCGACCACTTTGGTATCGCCGGTCACGATGGCCACGCCCGCCGCCCGCGCCGCGGCGGCCATCGATTCCAGGACCCGCTGCAGCGACTCGATCGGCAGTCCTTCCTCGATGATCAGCGCGGCGCTGAGAAACATGGGCCGGGCGCCGGCCATGGCGAGGTCGTTCAAAGTCCCACACACCGCCAGCTTGCCGATGTCGCCACCGGGAAAGAACAGCGGCTTGACCACGTAGGAATCGGTGGTGAAAGCGTAGCGCAGCCCGCCTGATTCAAATACGGCACTGTCATGCCGATCAGCAAGATAGGGATTGTCGAACGTCGGCTGCACCAGACGGTCGAGCAGCTGCTGCATGAGCTGCCCGCCCCCGCCATGCGCCATGACAATCCGCTCGTACTGGCCCAGCGGCAGAGGGCAATTCAGCTCGGGAGGCTGACTCACTGCGGCGCTTTGGTCTTGCGGGGAATGTAGATGGTCTGAACGCGTTCCCGATCATCCTTGACGGCTGCCGCTTTCGGCACGTTCTTGAGGGTCGCCTTGGGTGCGGTTGCGCCGCTGGCAGTCGATGAATCCACAGCGGCCACCGGGGGAGGGGGGAACTGGGTACTGGGGAAACCGCGCAGTTTCAGGCACTGGCGCACTTCTTCCGGCTTGGGCGGCTTGATGGTCGTGGCGCCGCTGGCGGACATGGTCTTGGATCCGCCCTGCTGCTGACATTTTTTCAGCGCGACCAACAGGGGATCGGTCTTGGCTTCCTGCTGGTAACCGCGCTTGTTCAGGCATTGAAGATAGCCGGCCTCATCCACCCGAGCGGCAGGATCGACGCCCGCTGGCAGCATCTTGGACGGATTTTGGCTGCGGCAGAGCTGGGCATCCTGATAGTAGGGATCGGTTTTCTCGGCCATCGCCTGGGCGGGTGTATTGGCGGCACAACCGGTTTGCAACAGCAGAAGTCCGATCATCAGACCCGCCGTCTGAATCGGACCGAAACGTCGGGCTCCCAGGGTCAGGTCGGCGGATGGGTTCATTGGAATCATGTCTGAAATTCTCACGGTTTCAATCAAACAGGGACCGGGACCGACTCACGGTTGGCCCGGCGGACGATAGCGATGATAGGCCGCACAGGCGCCCTCGGAGGACACCATAGTGGCGCCCAGCGGATGCTCCGGCGTGCAGCGGATGCCGAAAGCCGGGCACTGATCCGGCTTGATCAGCCCCTGCAACACCCGACCACTCTGGCATTCTTCCGGCTCGGCCAGGGCGTTAATGCTCAACGGGAAACGCCGTTCGGCATCAAAATCGGCATACTCCTCAGCCAGACCGAGACCGCTCTGGGGAATCACGCCTAGCCCCCGCCAGGCCCGGTCGATGACCTGAAACACTTGGCCCATCAGTGCACGGGCCGCCTGATTCCCTTCCCGCTGCACCATCCGGCGGTATTCATTCTCCACACCAGACTGCCCGCTTTCCAGCATTTCAATGCACCGATGGATCCCGGCCAGCAGATCAACCGGCTCGAAACCCGTGACCACTATGGGTACGTGGCGGGCGTCGGCGATCGGCTCGTACTCGGTCACGCCCATGACGGTACAGACATGGCCCGCCGCGAGAAAGCCCTGAATGCGGCACTCGGGGGCATCGAGCAACGCCTCCATGGCTGGCGGCACGCGCACATGACTGACCAGCAGCGAAAAATTCCGCAGCCCCGACTGCCGCGCCTGCCATACCGCCATCGCGGTGGCGGGTGCGGTGGTTTCGAAGCCCACGGAAAAAAACACCACTTCACGGTCCGGATGGTCCCGCGCTACCTGCAGCGCATCCAGCGGCGAATAGAGCGAACGCACATCACCGCCCTCGGCCCGCGCCAACAGCAGGTCGCCGCGCGATCCCGGCACCCGCAGCATGTCGCCGAACGAGCAGAGTATGGCGTCGGGCCGATGGGCAATCTCGATGGCCTTGTCGATATATTCCAGCGGCGTGACACAGACCGGACAGCCGGGTCCGTGAATCAGTTCGACCTCCTTCGGCAGCAGGCGGTCGACACCGTATTTGAGGATGCCATGGGTCTGGCCACCGCAGACCTCCATGAGCGTCCAGGGCCGGGTGCAACGTCTGCCAATCGTCTCGGCCAGTGAGCGGGCCAGTTCGGGGTTGCGGTATTCGCTCTGGTGCCTCATGGCTCGGGGTTCAATCCAGCCCCATCTGGCTCAATGCGGCAAATTCCGCCAGCGCGGCTTGGGCTTCGTCCTCATCCAGTTCGGAAATCGCGCAGCCGGCATGGACAATGACGTAATCGCCCACCCCAGCCTCGGGAGTGAAAGCCAGGCTGACCTCCTTGATGACACCGCCAAAGCTGACCCGCCCCAGCCGCTCGGCGGACGAGGATTCGGAAAGGCTGACGATTTGCCCCGGTACGGCCAGACACATGGGTCTATCCCCTGAAGAACTGTAGATAAAAAGTGGACGACTCCGTCCCGCATTCCATCATGCGGTAGAGGCTACAATAGCCCGATTTTGGGCCGCTTGAAACTCGCGACATGAAAGTCCTGCATTGCTCATGGATCCCCGAGCCCACCGATGCCTTCATTCAGCTGGGCGATCTGTGGTTGTGGGTGGAAGAGGAGTCGATGCACAACCGGCCCGGAAAGAACCGGCACCCACGCCATCTCCCCAAGGCGGAGCTGGTCGCTTTCCTTGAGGACTCGCTAGGCCTGACGATATCGGCCTACGAGCGGCGGTTCAATTTTGCCCCACAGCCGGTCACCCTGCCCACGCTCGACGGTCTTCCCCTGCCAGTGCCGGAGTTCGAGCATGGGGTGGACGACAATCTGCCGCCGGCGCCGCTGCATACCTGGGAAGTGGATGCCTATCGACAGATCCGGCCCATTCCCCAGCTGGGTGAATTGCGGTTTCTCGCTTTCTGTCATGGACCCGACACCCGACCGGGCAGCGATCTGCTGTTCTGGCATTACTTCACCCAGTCCCTCAAGTCGGTCATCCTTCGCGACCGCTACATTCCCTCGCTGATCTACCGGGAAACCGCCGGCTCCGGGTATGAACTGCATGCCGGCTGGGAAATTGTCTCCGACGAGTATGAGCAACTGATCCGGGAAGCCACCCTGCACATGCCGGATGGCTGCGCCCTCATCGGCGGACGCCAGTACGAGAAGGTCAGCCTGTTGAAGCATTGCGCCGAGGTGCTGATTCATCGCGTGGTCACGCATGGTGCCGCTTCGGTGAAAATCGAGCGCCGCACCCGTGACACGCTGATCGAGGCCGCCCGTCAGGAACTCCAGTCCCGCCATCCCTGGAAGACCGACGCCGGACTGGCCATTTATCAGGACTGGCAAAGCTGGCGACGCAAGCTGACGGGTCGCGGCGCGGAAGCCGGCTTCAGCCTGCTGTTTCAGCTACGGGAAGCGGAGAACGAGTCGGACCCCTGGCGGCTGGACATGCTGGTGGCGCCGCGCCAGGATCCCTCGCTGCAAATTACATTGGCCCAATACTGGGCGCATGAAGATCCGTCGCGGCGAGCTTTTGCCTCGCTCTGTGGGGCCGGCTTTGACCAGAATCTGCTGCTGGCCCTGGGCCAGGCCGCCCGTATTTATGGCCCCCTCTGGGTCGGGCTGGATGAGGCCGAGCCTTCGGGCATAGACCTCACCTTGGAAGAGGCTTTCGCCTTCCTTCAGGAGGATGCCTGGGTCCTGGAGGACGCCGGCTTTACCGTGCTGGTCCCGGCCTGGTGGACACCGCAGGGACGTCGACGCGCCAAGATTCGCCTGCAGGCCAGTGGCACCTCCCCTTCCGGCGCCAATCGCCGCAACGCGATGGATCTGCAAAATCTGATTGCCTACCGCTACGATCTGGCGCTGGGCGAGGAATCGCTGGACGAGTCCGAATGGGCCAATCTGGTCGAAAGCAAATCGCCACTGGTCCGCTTCCGGGGTCGCTGGCTGGCCCTGGACCGGGAGAAGATGCGCGAGATGCTGGAGTTCTGGCGTCGCCACCGCGACGACGAAACCGGCATGAGCCTGCCGGAGCTGATGCGCAAATCAGCCGAGGACGCGGACTTCTTCGAGATTGAACCACGCCAGGCACTCGCCGAAATGCTTGGCAAACTCCGCGATCACAGTCAGCTGGAACCCGCCGACAACCCGCCGGGGCTGGAAGCACAGCTGCGCGATTACCAAAAACGGGGACTGGCTTGGGTCTCGTTCCTGGAAAGCCTGGGCCTGAACGGCTGTCTGGCCGATGACATGGGGCTCGGCAAAACCATCCAGGTGCTGGCCCGACTGATTCAGGAGCGCACCGAGCTTGTATCGATAGCGCCCACCCTGCTGGTCGCGCCGACCTCGGTCATCGGCAACTGGAAGAAGGAAATCGAGCGCTTTGCCCCCGGGCTGAAGGCGTTCATCCATCACGGCACGGTGCGGGTCCGCGATGCCGAAGCCTTCCAACAAGCCTGCCTCGCCTGCGATGTTGTCATCACCTCCTATGCGCTGGCGCGGCGAGATGAAAAGATCCTGTCCGCCATACACTGGCGGCGGGTCGTGCTAGACGAGGCGCAGAACATCAAGAACCCGGCCTCCGCGCAAAGCAAGGCGGTGCTCAAGCTGACCGCCGAGCATCGACTGGCGCTCACCGGAACACCGGTCGAAAACCGATTGCTCGACCTCTGGTCCATCTTCAACTTTCTCAATCCCGGCTACCTGGGCAAGCAATCCCAGTTCCGTCAGCGTTACGAACTACCCATCCAGCGCGACAACGACCCGCGCCGTGCCGACATGCTCAAGCGGTTGATCGAGCCCTTCGTCCTGCGGCGGGTCAAGACCGATCCCGACATCATCCGTGATCTCCCGGACAAGCTGGAAAACCGGCAATACTGCAATCTCAGCAAGGAGCAAGCCTCGCTGTACGAAGCCGTCGTGCGCGATGTGGAACAACGCCTGGGGTCGGCCGACGGCATCAACCGCCAGGGTTTAATCCTGTCGACGCTCACCCGGCTCAAGCAAATCTGCAACCATCCCGCGCAGTTTCTGCACGATGGCAGCATCTTTGCCGGCGACCGCTCGCCCAAGCTGGAACGGCTATGCGACATGCTCGGTGATGTCATCGGCGAAGGCGAGAGCGCGCTGGTGTTCACGCAGTTTGCCGAGGTCGGCGGGCAACTCGAAAAGCACCTGCGTGAGCAGCTGGATTGCCCGGTTTTTTATCTCCATGGCGCCGTGCCTGCCGCCAAACGCGAGCGCATGATCGCGGAGTTCCAGGACGCCGAAACCGGTCCCGGCGTCTTCATTCTGTCCCTGCGCGCCGGCGGCGTCGGCATCACGCTGACCAAGGCCAATCACGTTTTTCACTTCGATCGCTGGTGGAACCCGGCCGTCGAAGATCAGGCGACCGACCGCGCCTTTCGCATCGGCCAGCTAAAAAATGTCTTCGTCCACAAGTTCATCACGCTCGGCACGCTGGAAGAACGCATTGACAAGCTGATCGAGGAAAAGAAACAGGTGGCCTCGCTGATCGTCGGCAATGACGAGTCGTGGCTCACCCAACTCGACAACGACACCTTCAAACAACTGATTGCGCTGAATAAGATGGCGGTGTTGGAATAGAGCAATGCGAGAGTAAGAACCAAAACTTTGGTTAAAGAGCCATCAAGGACTTTGTAATGAAAACGAAATCACAATCTGAGTTTGTGCGTTGGATGGGTCCCGTTCTCGATGGTCTTCGGGCTTTGGGGGATACCGGAACGCCCTATGAGGTATCGGACTGGATCGCCACTCATTGCAACGTCACAGATGAAAAAAGAGAGGAATTGCTGACTTCCGGGGTTTCTCGATTTCACAATCAAGTCTGCTGGGCTCGGCAGTATTTGGTCTGGGAAGGGCTTTTGGGTTCGGCAAAACGTGGCCTTTGGTCCCTGACGGAAACCGGCAAATCTACCCATCTGAGCTTAGATCAAAGCAGTGAGATCGTCAGGAAATGGGTAGCTATTCATGCCCAGCGCCGAAAAGACAGGGAATCTGACAACAAGGAGATTGAGGTGAATCTCCCGGTTGAGGATGACGAGGAAACCACTGAAATGGCGGAAAAGACTCAGTTGCTGTCATTGCTGCAAACAATGACACCGCATGGTTTCGAAAACTTTTGCAAATATCTGCTGCGTGTTTATGGGTTCGAGAAGGTGGAAGTCACTCCCGTCGGCAAGGATGGTGGGATCGATGGATACGGGGTGCTGCAACTGAACCCATTCGTCTCCTTCAAGGTCATTTTTCAGTGCAAGCGCTACCTCGGAACCGTTTCGAGGGCTCAAGTCGGGGATCTACGCAATGCCATGATTGGCCGCGCTGACAAGGGCATCATGATCACCACTGGCATTTTTTCCGAAGACGCCAAGCGCGAAGCTTCCCGCGAAGGAGCCCCGCCGATTGAGTTGATTGATGGTCAGCAATTGATCAGCATGCTCGAAAAAGAGGAGATCGGGGTCAAGCCTCGAACCGTCTATGACATTGACTACGCGTTTTTCAAGCCATACCTGAATTGAAAACACATCTCCAGCAAAGCTGAAATCATGGCACCCTCACCAAACAAACGCATGAACCGTGCTTTTCTGGGCGCCGCTTGGGCGGTGGCCTTTCTTGTTCCCATGGCTGGCCACGCAGAGCGCTGGGTACCGCTTTCTGTACCGGGGTTCGAGGGCATCTCTTCCTATTACGTGGATACCAACTCGCTGGTGAGCAAGGGCCATATCGTCAGGGTCTGGGAGCGGCTGGTGTTTTCCTACCCCCACCATCTGCCGCCCATCGGGCGCGTGGAATCCTCTAAATACCTCATAGCCTACGACTGCGCTCACAAATCAGCGGCCGTGCTTGAATCCACCTTCTACAAGGACGCCGATTCGCTGAACGAGCTGGAGCGTCGGGTGCGGGCCAAACCGAAATATCTGGTCATTGCCCCGGGCTCATCTCCGGAAGACAAGCTGGACGAGGTCTGCCGACTGGCCAAACGGCGCTAACTTGCACCGACCTGCCCGCTTGGACAAGTCGGGCGTCAGCCGTTACATTGTCGGGCCATTGACTCCGCCCTCCGCGCCCAGACATGTCTACCGCCTCCCCGATGCTTCCACCTTGAGTGACTGCTCGGTCCGAACTGCGGGCCACATTGTTGTCGACCCAACTCAACACCCCGCGCATCCCCTTGAGGATGCTTTCTGTCTTGAACAAAACACCATGTTGGCCTTCCGAATTTTTCCACCCTGAAAAACAACCTGCTGAGTGGTCTGACCGTCTCGCTGGCCCTGGTGCCGGAGGCGATCGCCTTTGCACTGGTAGCACACGTGGCGCCCCTGGTCGGGCTCTATGCTGCGTTCTTTTTGGCACTCATCAGCGCCGCCCTCGGCGGACGCCCGGGGATGATCTCCGGCGCGACCGGCGCGCTGGCGGTAGTCATGGTGTCGCTGGTGATCCAGCATGGCGTCGAATACCTGTTCGCCACAGTCGTGCTGATGGGTGTGTTGCAAATTCTTTTTGGGCTGGCGCGGCTGGGCAAGTTCATCCGCATGGAGCCGCATTCGGTGATGCTGGGCTTCGTCAACGGTCTTGCCATCGTCATTTTTCTGGCCCAGTTCAGTCACTTCAGAACGATGGGGCCGGACGGCGTGCAACAGTGGATGAGCGGTGTGCCGCTTTACACCATGTTCGGGCTGATCGCGCTGACGATGACCCTCATTTACCTGCTGCCGAAGCTGACCTGGGCCATCCCCGCGACCCTGGGCGGGATTCTGGTGGTGTCGATTCTGGTCGCCACTCTCGGCATCGAAACCAAGACGGTCGGTGACCTGGGCTCCATCAAGGGCGGGCTACCCAGCTTCCATTGGCCCCAGGTGCCGCTGAATGTGGAAACGCTGCGCATCATCTTCCCCTACGCGCTGATCCTGGCCGCCATCGGGCTGATCGAAACGCTGCTGACACTCAACCTGATCGATGAAATGAGCGATACCCGCGGCAAGCCGAACCGGGAATCCCTGACGCAGGGCCTGGCCAATGTGATCGCAGGACTATTTGGCAGCATGGGCGGTTGCGCGATGATCGGCCAGAGCATGATCAACGTGAACAACGGCGCCCTGCACCGGATTTCCGGGATCTCCGCCGCATTGTTCCTGATGACGTTCATCCTCTTCGGTTCTGACTGGATCGAGCGTATTCCACTGGCGGCGCTGATCGCCGTCATGTTCGTGGTGTCCGAGAAGACGTTTGAATGGGGCAGTCTGCGCGTGCTGCACAAGGTCCCCCGCCATGACGCACTGATCATCGTCGCCGTCACGGTGATCACCGTACTGACCGATCTGGTCATCGCGGTCATCGCCGGCGTCATCATCGCGGCGCTGGTGTTCGCCTGGCAGCATGCCAAGCAGATCAACGTGCAAACCTCGGTCGACGAAAATGGCTGGAAAATCTACGATCTCGAGGGGTCGCTGTTCTTCGCCTCCATCGCGACCTTTCAGCAGCTGTTCACCCCGCAGGACGATCCCCGGGAAGTGATTATCGAATTCCGCCGGGCCCGCGTGGTCGACCATTCCGCCCTGGAAGCCATCGACAATCTGGCCGAGCGCTATCAGGAACTCGGCAAGCGACTGCACCTGCGCCACCTCAGCCCGGACTGCCTGGATGTTCTGGAACGCGCCAAGGGCATGGTCGAAGTCAACGTGCTGGAAGACCCGCACTACCACATCGCGGATGACAAACTGGGTTGATTGCGCGTTTCGTGATCACCTGAGCGGGGGTTACTCCAACCCGGCTACATATTCGGATGCAGTAATCACCGTGCCTCCGGGTCTCGGGTTCTCTACCAGCAAACGATCACCGGTCACCAAGCAGGCACCCGGTTCGGTCGCAAGCAAAGCCCACAGGTGATCATCACCAGGATCAAGCACCGGATGATCCGTCTCCGAAACGGGTTCACGCCAGACCGCATTGGCGGTCAACTCGGTCAGCACCTGATCGATCTGTTCTTCATCGGTGACCTCGCGGATCGCTTAGAATGTTGCGAACGGGCCACTTCACCGACCCGGGCATTTGGGAGCGCAGCATGCATCAACTCATCGCCATCGCCTTGGGCGGGTCCGCCGGGGCCGTGGTGCGTTTTCTGGTTGCCAGCGGGATTTACGGCTGGCTGGGCCGGGGTTTTCCCTATGGCACCTTGTTCGTGAACGTCTCTGGCTCTTTTCTGATGGGGCTGCTGACAGAACTGATGCTGCAGCGTTTTGCCGTCGCGGCGGAATACCGGGCGGCCGTGCTGGTCGGTTTTCTGGGTGCCTACACGACTTTTTCTACATTCGCACTGGAAACGGTCACCTTGTTTGATCAGGGGGGGATGCTCAAGGGTTTTCTCAATATCCTGCTGAGTGTACTGCTCTGCCTGATTGCAGTCTGGGTCGGGCTCATCTGGGGCCGCACCTTGTTTACCGGGGCAGACTGGCCGTGGGCAGGTCAGGGCCGTGGCTATATCGCTTTAGGCATCGGCTGGGGTGTCGCTTTCGCTAGCGTCTTGCTGGCCGCGATGATGTTTCAGTGGTTTGAGACCCCCATCCAACAGCGCGCGATTGTGATGATCGTGCTGCTGGGAGCCGCCACGATGGCATCCACGCTATGGATGGCGTTCAAACTCACTGATGCCCGGCTGGAATGGGCCGGGTTATTTACTCTTTTCATCCTCAACGGGCTCTGCGGCGGTGCCGTATTCTGGCTGGGAAATCACTTGGGAAACTGGTTATGGCAACTCAATCTGTCACGGTAGTGCGCATTTACGTGCGCGAAGGCGAGCATGCCGTCGTCAAGCTGATGAAGTTTTTGCAGAATGAGGCGAAGGTCGCCGGCGCCACGGTCTTGCGGGGTACATCCGGGTTTGGCGCTGATGGCAAAACCCACACCAGCTCGCTGCTGGCGCTGTCGCTGGATCTACCCGAAATCGTGGAGTTTTATGACACGCCGGAACGGGTTGATGCGGTGCTGACCCTGATCGAGGACAAGATGTCGTTGCCGCATATCATCAGCTGGCCGGCTTCCTTGCACCTGCCCTCCGCGCCTATGGGACGCTGAAATCAGCAGTCAATCCGTGAAGGAAGAACAAAGTCGATTCGAGGAACTGCAGGCTGCCTGGCTCTACCGGCAAATCGCCTCTCGCGAGAAGAATCGCACGATGCGGCAACTGTTCCTGAAACTCGCGGAGCGGGCCGATCAGCAGGCCGGTGTCTGGGAGTCGCAACTCATGCAGTCGGGCCTCCAAGCCAAACCCTTTCGGCCCAGCCGAAGAGCACGGTTTGTCGGTCACTTGAGCCGCTGGCTGACACCGAAAACGCTGCGACCGCTGCTGGCGAGCCTTAAGATTCGTGGCCTGTCGGCCTATTCCGGCGATCACCTGACCGCGCATCATCCGACACCGCTCCACAGCGACGAGGTGGGCCGTCGGCACGGTGGCATTGCCGGTAGCAATCTTCGTGCGGCGGTCTTCGGCATCAACGATGGGCTGGTCTCCAACACCAGCTTGATCATGGGCATGGCGGGGGCACAGCCCGACGTCTCGCTGGTGCTGCTGACCGGGGTGGCCGGCATGTTGGCCGGGGCGCTGTCCATGGCCTCGGGCGAATACGTTTCCATGCGCTCGCAGCGCGAACTGTTCGAACACCAGATCGATCTGGAGCGCGCCGAACTGGCCCTGTACCCGGAAGAAGAAGCGGAAGAGCTGGCATTGATTTACGCAGCGCGCGGGATGAGCCTGAAAGAGGCGCGTCGTTTTACCCGCAAGCTGGTCAAGACACCGGAGAAGGCCCTCAATCTCCTGTCCCGGGAGGAGCTGGGCCTGAATCCGGACGATCTGGGTTCGCCCTGGGCGGCGGCGTTTTTCTCTTTCACCGCATTTACCGTGGGCGCCTTGATTCCGCTGATTCCCTTCATTCCGCAGTTGCAGATTGAGGCAGGATTGACGGCGTCCGCCGGCCTGGCTGGGACCAGCCTGTTCATCACCGGCGCTGCGCTCAGCCTCTTTACCGGCGGCAGCGCCCTCTATGGCGGGCTCAGGATGTTGTTGATCGGCGCGGCTGCGGGCCTTACCACCTATGGTATCGGGAGTATGTTTGGCGTGAAGGTCGACTGAGACGACAGCGCCTGTTTACGACTTGAGCAAATCCGCCCGACCGTAGCAGGCCACTGCCTGGCTGTCCGGGTTTTCCTGGCGTGATTGCCACACCCACATCTGATCGCCGACGCTGAAATGCCACCACTCGAAGGGATGACGGCGAAATCCGGCGGCCTGCATCACTTCCCTCAGCAACTCGCGGTTGGCATGGACAGCCGGGTTCCTTTCGACAAAATAATCCGGATTCGATCGATCCGAATTCTCGTCGATCGGTGAGCCCATCCCGACTTCCTCCTCGCTTTCGTCCGCCAGTGTCAGATCCAGAGCCGCGCCCGTACAATGCGGGGGCGGCGTGGCAGGATCATCGCTGGGCTCCGCCCAGATCCGATAGGTTCGCTCCCATAGACTCGCTCGCTCAGGCTCCGGCACTCCATCGGGCGGTCGTCCACCGGATAGTTGAAGAAATTCATGGTTGACCATGAACGCCTGAACCGCATTCGGACGATAGGCATCGAACAGCTTGATCCGCCAACCGGGGTTGCGGGCAGTCAGATTTAGCTGCGCCTGGTAGAGCCGTTTCAGCACCCCTTCGCGCAACATCCAGGGGCTGCTATCGCCATACCGTGCACCAAACGCCGCATAGGGCGGCGGACTGGTAAACAGGAAATCATCGGCCGGGATGGGAAACAGCGGTTCGCCACATTCCATGATGGGCAGACTGCGATAAGGCTTCATAGGAATGAGCTCAAGACTTGAGGCAGAGCACTGGCCAGTTCTTACCGCTGCAACAACACCAGGGTGGCCACACCAATTGCCAGGCTTAACAGCATGGCGGCAAAGATCAGCCAGATGGCAAGATTACCTTTCACTTTCATATGGGGGAGAAAACATCAGTATCGGCAGACTTCAGTGAGTGTGGCTTCTGCCGTGGAACCCGGTGTGACAGCCACCCAGTGACCGACGCCGCTTAGGGCCACAATCAAATTCCTGGAGGGTCTTGAGGGATCGATAGACCCCAAAGCCCGCCTTTTGCGGAGTCTTGAAATCATACAGCAGCTAGACCTTGTAACCATTTTGGCCCTTATGAATCGTCAGTCGATTGATGTACTCCAACGCATGAACGCTGGCCGTTCCTTCGGCGCGCTCCCAGCCGGCATGGGCCTCCCCCGACAGGACCAACAGGCCGATGACCAGCAACTTCCGCCAATTAACGGCATCATGGTTACTCGCCATCGCCATCACCATCGCCAATCAGGTATTAGAAGGCAATGTTCTTGTCGCGCTCGGCCACGGCCGCGATGTAGTCAGGCATGCCCTTGATCGCTGCCCCGGCGACCAGATCCGGCGCTGAAATCTGCCGGGCCACTGCGCAGGCGCCGCAGACCCAGATGGGAATGCCCGCCGCCTGCACTGCGGCCAGCAAATCCTTGAGCGGTGCGAGATTGACACCGACGATGTGATCGGCCGCACCTTGCCGACCGATGGTCACGGCTTCGTTCCATAGCCACAAGACGACATCATGCCCCGCTTCCTTGGCCGCTTTGGCCGCGATGAAGGGTAGGGATGCCATGGTGGGGTCATCGGTGCCACGGCTACCGGAAATGATCATGCTGGTCATCGTTGTTCCTGCTTGTTTGGGTTGATGGGGTGGGTTGAAAACGTAAAAGAACGGCCTGGATCAGGACGTTCGACGGTCAATTTGCCACGATTGAATGGCGCTGTCCAAAAGGCACAGAAGCATAGCCGCCGTGCTTTCAAGAAATACCGGAAAAGGACCGGAAGTTGCCTCGACGGCCGACGATACCGGGAGATCGGACCGATTCAGAGATCCCGCTCCAGGGGATTCCCATTGATGAGAACCTCACAATCAAGCAGGTAACCCCGGATATTGTCCACATCCGGCGGGCTGCATCGTTGCTTGAGCTGTTCGAAGAGCATCTCGCTCGCCAACTCCACGAGCATCTCGGCGACGGCCGGTTTGATCTCCCCCTCATCGGATGAAATCGCGCACACCAGCGTGAAAAAGCCATCGCCATCTCCGTCGGGTCTGAGCAGAAGATCAAACGCATGGTCCGAGCCCAGCAACTGAGTGAGATAGCCCGACTGGCGGAGCTGCTCGGCCACGTTCTCAGCAGCCTGGTCCAGCCCACATTGCCGATTCAATTCGGTAAAAATCTTCACCCGCTCCTCCTCTGAATGTTTGTTTTTATGAAGTGCAGCCAAGTTACCGCACTCTATTTTTATTCAATGTGATTGAGTCACTGATGACGATCGCACTTAAGCCGACGATGTCATTGCAGGTCAGTCGCTCACCTTCGAGGAAGATTGACCTCAGTTCGTCAATCTTGCAATGGAGACTACCCATGACTTTTTTATCGATCCCGATTGGTCCGCATGATGTCCCGTTTGCCGCGCCTCTGATGGCGGCTGCCATGCTGGCGTTCACCCTGGCTTTCATCATTCTCAAGCTGCTGGATCGGGTCATTGACCCCGAAAAACACTCCAGCAAACCCTTCCAGTCAGACAAATAAAACCCGCCTTGAGGTTCCTGTTGAATGGGGTGCATGATCGGGCCGTCCGCCACAGAAATGGCTGCGGCCCCATTTAGCTTGCAACCGAAAGCTGAATTTTCTCACTTCAGGCCGCTGGCAGACTGACGGTAACCGCAGAGCCAACTGACCTTCAGTTCGACGGCGCCACTTCGAAGATGACCATCTCGGCATCATCACCACTGATGGCCTGAACGGTCATGGCGGCACCAGTCTCCCAGAAAACATCGCCAGGGCCATACACCTGGGTCTTGCCATTATCCTCGACCCGCAGTTTTCCCTTGAGCACATATCGGGGACCGGGGCCTTCATGCGTATGGAGTGGTGTCTTGAACCCGGTCGGAAAGTGAACCCGGATAACCCTGGCTTCAGGGTGGTCACCGAGCGGGGGTAGCGGCTGCTTTAGCAAGATCTGGCGGCTCATGCCGGGGATGGCTGGCTCATTAGCAAACACCTCATGGCTCATGCCCGTCGCCATAAGTGACAGCAACATCCACGAAGCCTTGACGATACGTATGTTCATTTGTGCATCTGATGAAATGAATAAAGAGAGGGTCCATAAAGCAAGAGCAGAGCATTTCTGATGCCCTGCCCCTCTACCAACAGGCCCTCGGGCCGGACCTTAAGCCGGACTGCCCGCCTTCATGGCCTCAGGCACTTCGACCAGCTTGCCGGTCTTGACGTCGTAGATGAAGCCGTAAATCGGAATGTAGTTGGGCACAAGGGTGTGGTTGCGGATGCGTTGAACATCTTCCAGTACGCTCAGTTCGTTGTTCTTGAAGGTCAGCCAGTTGATGTACTTGCCATCCGCGGAGCCGGGGTACTTGCCGTTGTCATGCCAGCCACTGGCATCAATGGAGGCGGTGTCGAGACTGCTATTCAGCAAGTCACCCATGATGTCATTGTTGAACAGCTGCATGCCGCAATCGGTGTGATGAATGACGAAGAATTCCTGGGTGCCGAGCAGCTTGTGGGAGATGACCAGTGAGCGGATGGCGTCATCGCTGGCACGGCCACCAGCATTACGGGTGACGTGAGCATCGCCTTCGGACAGGCCGGCGTATTTGGCCGGATCAAGGCGCGCATCCATGCAGGTCAGGATGGCAAAGCCCCGCGCGGGCGGCAGCGCCAGGTCGCCCTTGGTGAAACTGCTGGCATAGCCTTGGTTGGCTTTCAGAACTTCGGTCAGAATCTTGCTCATCGTCTATGTCTCCTCTGATGAAAGTGCGGGCGCGACCTCGTGTTTGGTTTTCTTTCCGCCCACCCGCACGGTTAATGGCCAGTCGACTTTATTAGCTCGTCTGTTCGTAGGTGCGAACCCCCACAGTGGAAGCATTTTTTACGCCAGCCAAGCGCAAGCGGTTTGCGCACCCCTTTTCAATGGGTTACTGCGCAACCCACACGCCGCATGTGAAATAATCCCTCACAAGAAGAAGCCCAGCTTCATTTTTAATCCCTCCCCGCACGCTCAAACCATGAACACACTCCCCCTGGCCCAGCTTTCACCCGTCGGTTTCCTGCAAACCTTTGTCCTCGAATTGCTCCAGTTAACGGAGGAGGCTGCGGGTCATCAGACCGACCAGATCATTGAGCGCATTGCCCAGAGTGCCGGCCATTTCTTCGAAGAAGCCTACCGCGATGAAAGTCAGTTCAGTGAGGCGCTTGATCAGGATCGCTACATTGACCTGATCGTTGGGCTGAAGAATCGCATCGGCGGGCATTTCTCCCTGGCCTCGGCCAGTTCCGACTGCGTGCATGTCGTCAGCAGCCGTTGCCCCTTCGGTGAGGGGGTGAAGCACTCGCCCGAACTATGCCGAATGACCTCCAGCGTATTCGGCGGCATTGCGGCGCGCAATTTCGGCTACGCAAAAGTGGAGTTGAAAGAACGCATCGCCCTCGGTGACTCGCAATGTTCGGTGCGGATTCACCTCACCCCCGAGCCTGCCGCGCCATATGAAGGCATCGAATATCGGAAGTCGGATCGGCAGACCCTCAGCCCGCCCCTGTCTCCACTACAAAGCCGCATCGACGACCGGCTTCATGCCCTGTGGTGTCACACCAAACCTTGCACGCTCGGTCCACAGGACCTGGATCGTCCCATTCTGATTGCCGTATCCGAATCGATGCAGGGCGTTCTTAAATCTATCGAAGTGTTGGCGCCTACCCCGGCGACGGTGCTGATCGAGGGAGAAACCGGTGTCGGCAAGGAATTGGTCGCGCGAGCCATTCATGCCACGAGCGACCGCGCCGCCCATCCCTTCATCGCGATCAACTGCGGAGCCATACCGGAAGGGATTGTCGAAAGCGTTCTGTTTGGGCATGAAAAAGGCGCTTTCACGGGGGCCATTGAAGTCCATCGCGGCTACTTTGAACGGGCCGATGGTGGGACCCTGTTTCTGGATGAGGTTGATGCGTTGACACCCGCCGTGCAGGTCCGACTGCTTCGCGTGCTTCAGGAAGGCGAACTGGAGCGCGTAGGTGGTCAACGAAGTCTATCGGTGGATGTGAGAATCGTGGCCGCAACCAATTTTGGCCTGGCCCGCGCGGTCGAGGCGGGATCGTTTCGACGGGACCTGTTTTACCGCCTGAACGTGGTCAGCCTGTTCATTCCCCGCCTGGCCGAACGCAGCGCGGATATTCCGCATCTGGTCGATCTGATTCTAAGGCGTCTTAATCTTCGCTACCGGAAAACCATCCATGGCGTGACTCACTCACTCATGCAGCGGCTCATTGCCCACGACTGGCCGGGTAATGTTCGCGAACTGGAAAACACCCTGGAGCGGGCCGTGCTGTTTGCCCGAGGGTCCCAGTTGGAGGACGTCCAGTTTACTGCGATCGCACCCACCCATTCTCCGACAACCCAAGTCAGCGGGAATCATCGGCAAATGCTGGAGAACACTGAAAAAAACTTTCTGGAGGAGGCCCTGCGGCGGGCCCGTGGTGACGTAGACCAGCTAGCAAAGGCTATGAACGTTACCCGCCGCGCGGTGTACCTGAAGTTGAAGAAATTCGGGCTGGAGGCGAAGAGCTATCGCCTGTGACAATGCCTTGGCGAACCATGCAAAAAATTACCCCTCGGCATCGGATGCCGGGGGGCAATCAAGGGGACGTTATTATTGAAGCTGCCGGCTAAAGGCGCGAAGGTGGTTTTCAGAACCCTTCAACAGATTCTGATAGACCCGTTCGATATTGTGTTTGTCCGTTTCCGCAATGGCCTTGGCCAGATCAACGATATCCGTTTCCTCGATTAGAACCCCAACCTTGAAGGCCTCAATCAGATTCGCTTCACCTCTCAGCAACAGTTCCTGATAGAGACTCTTCAGTTGATCGTTCGCCAAAACACCGACTGCGTCATCTGTGACCGGGTCTTCTATGCCGTAGATGGTCAGCAACTTCTTTACCGCATCCATGTGCTTTTGCTCTGACCGAGCGATGTTGCCAAACACACGGACACCTGAGGCGGCATAAAACTGATCGAAGTTCAGGTAAAGATCGCGGGCCATCTTCTCCTCCTCCCTTATGAACTTGAGCGTATCGATCTCGCCTTGCGTGAGCGCCTGAACAACGCCGGCAGACTCACCGCCTCTCCGACCCGCGGACCACGCATCCGTGAAGAAACCCACACTCAACAAAACAACCAGCAGGCTCGTAAAAAATTTCGTCTTCATGATCTTTCTCCAATATTAATTAACCCTCATATTGGAATTTAGGCCGCTTCAGCCGAAACACAATGCGACATGTTGACGCACTCACCCAATTTTCAAGCCAGCGAGATCACAACCCCCAGGGAAACCGCCGGTTAGCCAAAGCTTAACCATTCGGGCCTGAACAGCAGCATCAATCCGATCAGGCGAAAAGCGGCCAGGCACCTCGTCGACTGGCTCAATGATAACCTTACCGGTCTGTAGGCCGCCCGACACGCATGGCGGCTCTAGCACAGGGCTGATTTGGTGGCGCTCGATCTGATCAAGTAACGCAGCGACGCCGTCAGCCGGCCAAGCGTGGCGAGTGATCTCGGAGTAGGTGGCAAGGCCCACCCGGGGTATCGCGCCGTCCAGGTCGCGGCCGGCCATGACGCATTGCTCGGGCGTGAAACCTGCGCAGTACTCGTCGAACTCGACACCAAAGAAAGGTCCGCTATCAACGGTTCGAGAGGTCGGTCGCACGCCCACCTCACGGATGAACCCGTCAATCAGGGCCGTGCACTAGGCGCGGCGGCCGCTGTGCCACAGTGAGACAGCCACCTCGCGCTCAGCGTCCGGCACCGCAATAGTGGTGCGAATGATCATGCCGGGGTGCGCATTGATCGGTGGAAATGTCCTCTCGGTCTCATGCGTCATCCCCATCCCGGTCACCCGAACCGGCAATGTTCGGCCATTCTTGCTTAGTCACATCAGACCGGATTCCAGAGAAGCCCTGCTTCACCAAGTGAAGTCACGCTTCTCTAAGAATTCACCTTTATGTCTCTAACCCCCTGATTTTTTGACTGATCAGGCCTCAAAGAATTGGCTCATAACTTGCTTCACAGGTGCGTCGCCGATCTTGTCTGACACATCAGAATGCTGGGGCGATCAATCAACAATTAATACATCTGGAGGAGACCGTCATGACCGATACTAAACCACCCTTGAATCCGCACCCGCTGAGTGAATATGTGGCTTGGGCCGGCAACCGCAACCGTGACCCCATCCTGGGCGTGCTGAAGGAAAAGCTTCCCAAAGACAGCGGCAGAATTCTGGAAATGGCCAGCGGCAGCGGAATGCACATCAACTTTTTCGCACCCCATTTCGATCACCTTCACTTCCATCCTAGCGACAAGGATCAAGCGGTTTTTGACAACATCAAGCAGCTCACGGCTGATCATGGTCACGACAACATTGCCGATCCAGTTCACCTGGATTTAACGGACCCTGATACCTGGTTCAATCCGGGCGAAAAAGGCAGTTTCGACGCTATCTTCTGCATCAATATCTTTCAGGTCGCGCCGATCTCCATTGCCGATGGAATGATGGAATGCGCCTCGCATCTACTCAGCGAAAACGGCATCTTGCTGATTTACGGCCCATTCAGGGTCGAGGGAGGATTCACCACTGAATCCAATGAAGAATTCCACAAAACACTGTCATCCCACCAGGTACCGGAGTGGGGTTTGAAGGATGTGGCCGACCTCAAGCAGGCCGCGAGTCAACATGGGATGGTGCTTCAGGAGATCATCGATATGCCAGCCAATAATTTCTCCCTGGTTTTCGCTCGTGCGGTTTGATTGCCAGCAAAGACGAAGGTACACCCATGACGAATGACATGGCCGCCCTCATATTGGGCGTTGGTCCACTGGAAGGATTAGGCGCGGCCCTGGCTACGCACTTTGCGGCGCAAGGGCTCACCGTGGTCATTGCTGGACGGAGTGCCGAAAAACTTGATCGGGTTGCCGACAGCATCTCCCGCAAGGGGGGTGCTGCTCTGCCCGTAGTGGCTGATGCAACCAGCGAGAGCGATATAGAACGCTTATTCGAGACAGCGACTGAGAAAAATAGGGCATTGGCCATCGCCGTTTATAACGTGGATACCAATGCCTCTGCCCCACTTTTGGAAACGGACCTGACCTTGTTCACTTCACTCTGGGAACAAAACACGCTGGGCGCATTTTTGTTTGGCCGAGAAGCCGTCAAAAAGATGCTTCCGCAGCGACAAGGCACCGTGTTTTTTACAGGAGCAACGGCCTCACTCAGAGCCAGACCCCCATTTACCGCATTTGCAGCCGCCAAGGCGGGAGTCAGGGCACTGGCGCAGGGGATGGCTCGGGAATTTGGACCGCAAGGCATTCATGTGCTTCACGCCATCATTGACGGTGTGATTGATGGTGAACGTGCACATAGCCAGTTCCCGGGACTTGTCGCAAGCAAGGGCGTCGACGGACTGTTGCAACTGGATGCCATAGCCGAGACCTATTGGGCCATGCATCAGCAACATCCAAGTGCCTGGACCCACGAACTGGATCTCAGGCCCTTCAAAGAGTCATTCTGATCGAACCACTTGTTCAACCCCACTATTGCATTCAGGAGATACTGTGAAAGTTTTTTTATATGCTGAATTTCAGGTCGCTATCCCTTTTGACCAGATCGATTGGCAGTCCATCAATGTGGAGATGAAGAAATATATCGGGCTCAAGTCAAAGACCTGGCTAAGCGGCATTAATAATAAAACAGTCGGCGGATTCTATGAGTTCGACTCAATTGATAATGCCCAGACCTATATCGATGGGCTGCTGATTCCATTTGTTAAGCAGGTCAATGGAAATCTATCAGTCAAGCTCTTTGATGGTGACATCACGGCGGATGCCAATATCGGCATGCTTTCTCCGTTTTATGCATCGAAGTAGACCGTCATCTGTTTATACAGTTTTCTGTCCATGTTTCTGGGTTTTGCAGCCCCTGGCACGAAAGCAATAAGGTTCCGCATCAGCTCGGTGAACAATCTCTCGATCTTATCGAGTGTGGCGGGTATCGATAGCAGCCAACGCTGCATCCGGCTTTTAATGGCGGCAAAGGCATAGGCCCTGTTGGGCCTTAGCCGAAACTCAACCATTCCGGCCTGAACAGGAGCATCAATCCAATCAGGACCATGACCGCCCCACCGATGAGATGCGCCTGCCGGACATAGCTGCCGGTCAACCCGGTGATTTTGAGCGTCTTCATGGCCACGAAAAACACAAACAGGTCATCCAGCATGAAGACCAGAATGTAGAGCATCAGATAGGCATGATATTGCCAGGATGGAAGGTGACTGAGTGCGAGCACTTGGGTGTAAATCGCCGGCAAGCCAGCGGAACAGACCAACTCGACCGCATTCACGACGAATGCCAGCAGAACGATCCCGGTCAACGCCAGCAGGAAATTGCGCTCCGCCACCAAACTGCGCAGACGATCGAGCACCCGGCGACGCGAGTCCGGGGCCGTGACCTTGCAGATGGCGTCGGGGTTCACGAAATACTCATGGAGATAATAGCCACCTCCGGCCAGGGCTAGCATCCCGATCCCGACCCGAATCCAGAGCATCATGCCGAGGAACAGCAACAGATTCAGCCAAGCCGCCATGAAAAGGTAGTAGACCGCCGCCGAGGCGACGATAAAGGCCCCTCCCAACAGCCACATGCGGAAGCGATCCCGCAGGCCGACCAGCAGACTGATCAGGAAGACCAGGGTCCACATGGCACACGGATTGAAGCCATCGACCACCCCCAGCATGATCGTGAGCAGCGGCAGTGAAACCATAGCGACATCGATCTCGCCAAATAAAGGCAGCTTCAGGACCCCGGGAGGTTGGGTCACCGTCCTGATGGCGGGGTCACCCGCAAAAGATGAATGCCCGCTCAGGATCGGCGCAATCCAGTCCCGACAAGTATGGTTGAGACATTCCGCTACTTTCAAGCGGATGTCCTTGCCCGTCGTGTTGTCATCGTTGTATCCCTCGATGACGTTTTCGCCGATCACCGTGAGAGGCACCCCGGGCTTTTTGATGTTGGCCCGTTCAATCACCACCCGAAAGGCTTCGAAGTGCATTGTCACTTCACTCAGCTCCAACTCATGAATCTGCAATGCGGGTTGTTCGGCTTTCAGACGATGAAGAAAGTCTTTTTCCTTGGCACAATGCGGGCATCCTGCCTTCCAAAAGAGATAGATAGCCGCTGACGGCTGACTGGATTCAACGGCGATGACCGGTCCGAAGGCACCGACGAGACATAACCCGAAAATCACCAAAATCCTGGCTTTGCCGAGGATGATTTTCATGACAAACCTCCTGATTTCTGTACGATTAAGAAGCCAAAAGCCTGGCTAACATCAGCAATTCAGCAAACCGCACCGCTTGCGATATGAACATCAATCACCGACACTCACAATATTAGTGAGCCCTGATCGACACAACATTAACCGAAATATGAGGAGCAAGGTCATGCGACGCATCTATTTTCTGATACCCAACACAGTGATCGCCCGCGCCATTGTTGATGAACTCCTGCTTGAGCGAGTCGAGGAACGGCACATACACATTGTGGCCAAGCCCGGCACACCGCTCGGCAACCTGCCGGAAGCCTCCGTGCTCGAATCGTCTGATTTCTATCCCGCGCTGGAGCAGGGTATTGCACTGGGCGGTGTCACCGGACTCTTGGCGGGTCTGGTCGCCGTGGCCATCCCGACCGGATTGGTGCTTGGCGGCGGGGCCGTACTCGCCATAACTCTCGCCGGGGCCGGGGTGGGCGGCTTGATGTCCAGCATGGTTGGCATCAGCGCCGATAGTCGGCGGATCGAGGATTATCAGGCTGCCATCGACCGCGGCGAGTTGCTGCTCATGATCGACGTCCCCCGAGAGCGGGTCGAGGAGATCGAGAGCATTGTCATGAAGCACCATCCCGAAGTCGAACTCGAAGGAGTAGACCCCCATGTTTTCCCCTAGTCACTGGATGCGATGCCCCGTCTGGCCAATTAACATCAGCAGGAGACCACGATGAGCATGACACTCAAAGATCGTCTGACATTGGCGCTGCTGGACGAATACAAGTCCCGCGCCACCTACGCCAAAATCCTCGAAAAGTTTGGACCGGTCCGGCCCTTCATCAATATTCATGAAGCCGAGGGCCGGCATGTGGAAGCTCTGCTACGCTTGTTCGAGACTTACCAAATAGAAGTCCCCGTCGACCACTGGCCCTGCCATATCACGGTACCGCCAACGCTGAAGGAAGCCTGTCAGCAAGCCGTCGAGGCCGAACAGGACAACATGACGATGTACGATCGGATTTTGGCGGAAACATCCGAGCCGGATGTCCGTCGGGTCCTTCTGAATCTGCAATCCGCATCTCGGGACCGACACCTGCCGGCCTTTGAGCGCTGCGTGCACCGGGAAAGCTGACCATTCCAGCGGGGAATCCTTCCGGGCAAATCAGCCAATGACGGAGCCACCCCGAGCCGGTTCTCTGACATCAAGCGCGCACGGTTTCAGTAACCCAATGCGCGGGCGCCCTGATAGAAGGCAAAACAGGTCACCCAGGCCAGGACCAATGACCACAGCACCGAAATCAAGGTAAAGCCGACGCTTCGCGATTCCTGCTTGAGCGTGGCAATTGTCGACAGGCATGGGACGTAGATCAGCGTGAACAGCATGAAGCTGTAGGCCTGCACCCAGTCCAGTTTCTGGGCCATCAAGCCCATCAGCGCATCCCCCTCCAGCCCATAAATGGCCGCCAGAGAACCCACCACAATCTCCTTGGCGACGAAGCCGAAGATCAGCGCCAGACTGAGTTGAGCATCAATACCGATCGGTGTCAGCACCGGTTCAAGCCAGACCGCAATCTGGCCGGCCAACGTTTCCGGGCTGTTGGCGGGCACGTCGGTCGGCAGGTGGGTCAGCAGCCAAACCGCAACCACGCCTGCCGTGATGAACTTGCTGGCGCGCCGCAGAAAATGCCGCACTTCATGCCAACCGCGTAACGCGACCTGGCGCCAGGTGGGCAAACGATAAGGGGGCAACTCGATGACGAAGGGTTCCGTACTGACGTATCGCCCTTTGAACAGCAGTGCGGTCAGCAAGGCCGTGAGAAAGCTCAACAAATAAAGGCTGAACAGGACCACGGGCGCCGCCTGGGCCGAGAAAAGGGCCGCCGTCATGAACAGAAACACCTGAAGCCGCGCCGAACACAAGGAGAACGGGACCACCAGCATGGTCAGCAGCCGCAGGGGACGCGACCGCATGACCCGCGTACCCATCAGCGCCGGTACGTTGCATCCGAAACCCATCAGCAACATGACGAAACTGCGGCCATCGAGACCAAGCCTGGCCATCAGCGCATCCATCAGGAAGGCGACACGCGACAGATAGCCGCTGTCCTCCACCAGCGTCATCACCAGGAAGAAGAGGATGATGATCGGCACGAACGACGCCACCGTGCCGACCCCGTTGTAGATGCCATCCAGCAACAAACCCGACAGCAAGGGCGGCCAGCCCGCCATCCAGGGCTCCAGCCCCCGCTCCCGAATCTCCGTCAACACCCAGGCCACGCCATCCTGCAGCGGCTTGCCCAGCGTGAAGATGAACTGAAACAGCAAAAACATCAGCAGGAAAAAAATCGGCAATCCCAGCCAGGGATGCAGCAGCCAGCGGTCGAGCCGCGCGGTCTGCCCCTTCGGCATCTGTCGGGGCAAGTCCACCGCCGCATTCAGAATGCGGGCCGTGTCCGACTCGATCTCGTGGTCTTCGGAAAATACTCGCTCCAATCCAAGCTCGGAATCCGGGTGAGGCGCCTGCAAGGCGAGACCGATGGATTGACGGGCCTCGTTGAAACCCATGCCATATTTGGCGCTGACCATGGCAACCGGGTAACCCAGTGCTTCTGAGAGTTTTGCCGTATCAATTCGCATGCCCAGTTGCCGCGACTCGTCGGACATGTTGAGTACGATCACAGCGGGCAGACCCAGCTTCCTGATCTGTAGCGCCAGCGGGAGTTGTCGATCGATCTGGGTGGCATTGAGAATGACAACGACCAGATCAACGGAGTTGTTTTCCAGGAAGTCACGAACGACCTTCTCGTCCTCGGAAAAACCATGGAAGCTGTAGATCCCCGGCAAATCGACCACCTGGGTCCAGTCGGCGCCCAGTATCGTCTTCGCGGTCATCAGTTCGACCGTGATGCCGGGCCAGTTACCGACACGGGCACGGGCCCCGGTCAGCCGGTTGAAGAAGGTGGATTTGCCGGTATTCGGCATCCCCAAAAGCGCAATCCGTTTCAAAGCAGCGGACCTATCTTGATCTTGGCGGCATCCGACCGACGCATGATCACATCGGTCATGCCGATCCGCACCTGCAAAGGTCCATGAAAACGCCCGAGGCGCACAACCGATACGGACTTTCCGGTCTGGAAACCCAGTGCCTGCAGCCGATGATGCAGCGCCTCATCGGCTTCGATGGACTGGATGAGACCAGACTCCCCCGCATTGAGCCTACTAAGGTCCTGGATCATGATTGAATAAATGGCGAATGATAGTGGTTCTCAATTTACCACACTCGCCCTGGATAGCCGATACGTTCCAAGCGCATAGCCTGGAAAAAGGAGAGGTCATGAATGCGAACCCGGGCAGGCGATGAATTTATAACTATCGGCCCGCATTCCGGCCATTGGGGTGAAACCACATTTGCCAGACGCTCAGCAGAATTTGTAAGCCCGTCGAGATGCCCATCAGGGTACCGCTGGCGACGACTACATAAGCGAAACTGGCTAGCGAGCGGGTTACGAACCAGGACAGGACATCTAGCATCATCGCCAGAAATGGAATGAACACGGCGATCCGCTTGGCCGTCACATTCAGGTCGCAGAGCAGAAAGATCCGGCCAATGAAATAGAGCAGGAAAATAGTATTCAGGATGCGTTCACTAACAGGGATGTCACTGAATCGGACGCAGCGGGGTTCTTTCGTGAGGCTTTGTTTCACGAGCGCCATCGATTGTTGGCCTTCAGCTACCAGTTTCGAACAATCATGTCCGACGATTACAAGACGCCTCGTCCATCCGGCCATTCCACCTCTGCGGCCCACTCACCGGCTGGATTTCTCCATAAAGCCGGACGCGTCTCTCGCCAATTCCTGAAGCAGTGGCTCAGGTACATTATTGCCAGCCTGGTGCAGCGCGATGGCGCGCATCAGCAGCAGGGCATCGTCGGCATCCAGGGACTGGGCCGGCAGGGCTTCGCCGAAGATCCACACGCCGGCTTCCCGAACACCGGGCGGTTCTTCCCGGCCCGATTTCAGCGCGGCGGCAGCCAGCAACCCACCAAGGAGCAGTTCCAGGGCCGGGCCGGGGCAGCCTTGCTGAAGCAGCAGGCCGGCGGCTTCCAGATGTCCTCGGGCCTTGCGCGCCAGGGGATGCTCGCCGGCGCTTTCCGGCTGAGCGGGTTCCAGGATCGGCTAGGCCCCGGCCAAGGGCGAGGCGGTGCCAAGTCGACTCAGGCTGAGCTGAGTACGGCGGTCCATCAGCGCGACGGGAATGTCACGTCCGAGTTCCTCGATAGCGGCATCGTCGGGGGCGCTCACTTCATCAAGTATCACCAGCAGGCCGCTTGCGCCTCGCGGGCCCGATTCGGCCTGCTGCCGGTACTGGCCGAGAATGCGCAGGATGCGGGAGTCAAACAATTCCTGCAGCCGAATGACGCACCGGCGGACTGCTTCTTCCCGCCGGGCGCCATCTTCGGAGTCGTGCGTAAGATTTAACTCTAAGAAATCCTCCCTCGGTTCAGCCGGCTGCTCCACTGTTTCGGGCTGTTCAGTCTTGTCAAGGGGCGGGGTATCGGGTTCAGCCTGCGCCACCAGTTCCTCGGCCAGCACTTCGGCAAGGCGCTTGGAAACGCCCACCACGTCCTCGGTGGCCTCGGGATCGACGACGTTATCGAACAGATTGCGCTTTCCCTCGACCAGGTTAAGGACATGCTCCTCGTAGGATTCCGGCGCGACCAGCAGGATGGCCTGTACTTTTTGCCGTTGTCCGAGCGGTGGACACGGGCGATGCGCTGATCGAGCACGGCCGCGTTCTGCAGATTGAGGCCCACGCCGCCGGCATCAGTGGAGATGAACACCTGAACCGCATCGTCCTCGCGAAACCGGTCGATCAGTTCGCCGCGCCGGGTGCTGGGCACGCCTCCATGCAGTCGGACGCAGCCGACAGTAGGCGGCGGCGATAGCCTGCAGGGTTTTGCCGAGCCCCATGTCGTCGGCCAGCAGGGCCCGGCCGCTTCCGGCCATAAAGGCGATGCCTTCGACCTGATAGGGATAGAGTCTGGCGCGGATGCCGGGTAAGCGATCACCGCCGGCGCGAATCTGCTGCCCGATCTCCTCGGCGCGGGCTGCTCGGACCGCGTCTTCCGCCAGGCGTTGGGCATAATCCAGGGCATCCTCGCCCAGATCAAGATCGCCGCGATGGGCGACTAGGTTGTCAAAGCGCAGGAAGTCGCCCAGAATGCGCAGACGAAACCGGCCATCGGCGTCGCAGTGTTCCGCCAGGATTCGATCCAGCCCGGCATCACTGGCCGCGCCCGCTTGCAGTCGGATGACCGGCGCCGTCTCGGCTTCCCAATCGAGGTGGACGCTGGGTTGGGGCGGTGCTTGAGTCAGCAGTTGCTTGAAGTCGCGTCGTTTGCGCAAGCGGTGCAGCACCGCCTAGATATGCTTGCAGGTGCCCAGTTCGTTGGTCGCAAAATCCGGACAACTGCAATAGTTGGCGCGCCGTTCGAGAGCGCGAATGTGAATCCGGTATTCGCTGGGGAAATGCGTGCTGGACTGCACCGAACGCGCCAACCAGCGACCATAACCGGTCTCCCGTGCACTGTCGGACTGGGCTTCAACCTTGACCTCGGCACCGGCCTTGGCCCTGCGCTCGGCAATGGCCGACTGTGCTGCATCGTCCAGCGGGTTTTGAATTTTGCCGCCACCCTCTTCACGGGCGTAGCTGAACAGGGCCGCAATGGCGTGAATGCACGGATGCGCATCATCTGGCACGGACTCGGTACAGGCGCAGACGGGGCGCAGGCTGCCGTCCGCTTCGGCCCGAATCTCTACCTGCAACTTGTCGCCAGTCGCAGCATCTTCCACTTCGGCCCAGAGACCTGTCTCGTGGCGATCGAGAGCAGTGACCCGGCTATCGATACTATGCTGCAGGCCAATCCTGATGAGATGGGGCTCGGCCAAGGCCTCTATCTGTTCGTTGTCCAGGAGAAATGGGTCGTTCATGGGAAGCTTAATCAGGCGGGATTAAAAAGGTTGGTGAGAAGTTATGGATATCGGGGCTGACCGCTCCAAAACATTTCGCGGTGACCTGATTTTGACGCAGAGGAGATCACGACCAAATTCATAGGCTTGAATGCGGATGGAACACCTTAATCGCCGCTCCCTAACCGCTCACGAATGATCTGCTCCACCACCGCCGAGTCAGCCAGTGTGGAAATATCGCCGAGCTGATCGATCTCGTCGGCCGCGATCTTGCGGAGAATGCGGCGCATGATCTTGCCGGAGCGGGTCTTGGGCAGCGCGGGGGCCCACTGGATGACATCGGGCGCAGCGATGGCACCAATCTCGTGGCGCACCAGTTCAATCAAGGCGCGGCGCAGATCCTCGCTGGACTCGACACCAGTCGCCAGCGTGACATAGGCGTAAATACCCTGACCCTTGATGGGGTGCGGATAGCCGACGACAGCGGCCTCGACCACGTCGGGATGGAGCACCAGCGCGCTCTCCACCTCTGCCGTACCGAGCCGGTGACCAGCGATGTTGATGACATCGTCCACCCGTCCGGTGATCCAGTAATAGCCATCTTCGTCGCGGCGCGCCCCATCGCCGCTGAAGTAGTGCCCGGGGTAGGGTGCAAAGTAGGTATCGAAGAACCGCTGCGGATCGCCGTAAATCGTTCGCGCCTGACCCGGCCAGGAACCGGCCAGCACCAGCACGCCTTCGCCCGGCCCTTCGACTGGATTGCCCGCCTCATCCAGAATCGCCGGTCGGACACCAAAAAAAGGCAGCGCGGCGGAACCGGGCTTGAGGTCAGTGACCCCGGCTAACGGCGTAATCAGAATGCCGCCGGTTTCGGTTTGCCACCAGGTGTCGACAATCGGGCAACGCGAATCACCGACCACGTGGTAATACCAGGCCCAAGCTTCCGGGTTGATGGGTTCGCCCACCGACCCCAGCAGGCGCAGACTCGAAAGATCGCTAGCGTGGACCCAGCGGTTGCCCTGCCCCATCAGTGCGCGGATGGCCGTGGGCGCGGTATAGAAAATATTGACCCGGTATTTCTCGATGATCTGCCAGAAACGGCCCGCATCCGGATAGGTCGGCACGCCCTCGAACATCAATGTCGTCGCACCGTTGCACAGCGGCCCGTAGACCACATAGCTGTGGCCGGTCACCCAGCCGAGATCGGCGGTGCACCAGTAAACCTGATTTTCGTGATAGTCGAACACATAGCGATGGGTAACCGCCGCATACAAAAGGTAGCCGCCGGTGGTGTGCAGCACGCCCTTGGGTTGGCCGGTGGAGCCGGAGGTGTAGAGGATGAACAGCGGATCTTCCGCCCCCATGGATTCGGGCGGGCAATGCGCGTCGGCCGCCAACATCTGCTCGTGATACCAATGATCACGTCCCTCCACCCAATCGATGGCGCCCTGGGTATTGCGCACGACGATCACCGAGGTCACCTCCGGGCAGGCTCGCAGGGCCTCGTCGACATTCTGCTTCAGGGGGACCCGCCGCCCGCCGCGACGGCCCTCATCCGCGCAAACGACGTGGCGACAACCGGCATCGAGGATGCGGTCCTTCAGTGCCTCGGCCGAGAAGCCGCCAAAGACCAGCGAATGCACCGCGCCGATGCGGGCGCAGGCCAGCATGGCGACCGCGCCCTCGGGAATCATCGGCAGATAAAGACAAACCCGATCGCCACGCTTGACGCCCTGTGCCTTGAGGACATTGGCGAAGCGGCAAACCTGTTCATGTAGCTCCTGGTAGGTGAGCTGGCGCTGCTCCCCCGGCTCGTCGCCTTCCCAGAGGATGGCGACACGGTCACCGTGCGTCGCGAGGTGGCGGTCGAGGCAATTGACGCTGACGTTCAATTCGCCGCCCTGAAACCATTCGATGTGAGCCTTGCTGAAATCCCACTGGCCGACCTGGTCCCAGGGTTTATCCCATTGCAGGAAGTCACTCGCCAGATCGGCCCAAAACCCATCCGGATCGGCGATCGAGCGGTCATACATGGCGCGGTAACGATCGGCAGTGATCAGCGCCCCGGATTCCGTCGCCTTGACTACCGGGTACACCGGCTCATGTCTCGGGGCAACCGGATTGAAGGATCCTGCCGTCATGGTGATATGGCTATCCAGCCCGGCGATCTTGAAGACCTTCTTGAGCATCGGGCTGACATTGATCATCCGGATCCGACCATCAACCATCTTGGCCGCCATGATACAGAGTCGCAGGAACGCGGACGCCACGAAGGTGACTTCCTCCATATCCAGCACCACGGCTTTTCCTGCCCCGTTGATGCTGGCGATCAGCGGCTCATGAATGGATTGGCATTGCGTGCTGTCCAGGCGCCCGATCAGCCGGACGACGAGCGTGGTGTCGTGCTCGGCGATCTCCATGACCGAGCGGGAAAGGCTGACGTCATTCATGCAGGAAGCTCCTTGGGCGAATCGATAACAGGGATTTTCACATGGCTAGAGCAGCGGGAAAAACCAGAGCCCCAAAAACTTTCAACACCGGAATGGTTTTGGTCCGTTTCAGCCACGCTGTTTGCTGCCTGCTGATCATGTTGGAAAAGTATAAACACGGCCCCAAATGAACGGGGCGGCCATTGCCGCCCCGAAGTCTTCGCCTATGGCCGCGCGGCCTTCGCTATGGCTTCACTTTGTTGGGTAACTTGGATACGTAGACGCCCGCCCAACTGATACTGGCATCGGCATTGGCCATGCTGGCATTCAGTGCCAACCAGTTGGCGCGCAGGCCATCCCGCTCAATGCCGACTGCGGTCACCCGCAGTGGATCGGTGTCGGGGCTCATGGCCGCTACTGAGGGATCAACCACACTCCCCGGGGTATTGGTATCGACCAACGCTATGTGGCTATCGAGGGAGGGCTGCGGACCGTCGGCCAGGTAGATGCCTTGCAAAGGCAATCCCTTGCTGTTCAGTTCGGCTTTCGTCCCCTTGAACACGGATCTGAATCTCACGGTGGAGGGGTTGTACTGGTCGACAGCCACCTTGTTGTTGTCATGCTGCAGACAGTAGGCAATCAAGTCCTTGTTCCCGTCGGTCGGGCAGGTGAGGATTTTGGTGCGGGTCTGGCTACCCCATGCACCCCAGAATGCGGCGTAACGGCCATTGAAGGAAATACCTTCGCTCAGTCGATTGAACGTGGTGCCCTCGGGCAGACCGGGTACTTGCCCACCAAACCCGACCAAGGTCGTCAGCACGGGCGCGTCCACCAAAGGCGCCAGGTAGATACCCCCCATGCTGGGTGTCTCCTCGTTATCAAACCCGGCGAAGACCATACTCTTGCCTGCGGCACTGGGGGGTGCCGTCGAGCCGAATTTGGTGATGCCATCGCCGTTGGGTATGACCGTGTCGGTGTTGGCAACCAGAACATTGGGGAATGGGGTTTTCTTTTTCTTGCCATCATTCTTGGTATGTCTGAAATAGACCCCGGTCTTGCCAATAGTGGCATCCGGGTTCTCTGCAGTTGGAGCAGGCACTGTGTAGTTGCCTTTGAAGGTCACGATGTCGCCGACAGGTGAAGGTGCCCCCGGAAACATATCGAACTTGAGGGACAGTGCCTCATTGGGCACTGCGAAGTAGGAAAATTCCGGAACAACACCGAGCTGGTTAACTCCGGTGATCAACTGGTCCTTGGGAGACATATAGAGGCCGGTAGTCCCGATCTTGGTTTCCTCACCCCCCTCCGGGGTATAGGTCCATACGGGTTTTGACATGCCACGGAAGGCAAATGACCCTGAATTCCGATCCATCCGCGGAAATGAGGGTGTCTCAATGATCGTGGCGGCCGTGTTATTGGGCTGAGGCACCGGCGTTCCGTTATTGGCACGGCTCTTCGGCTTCGATCCACTGACCTTCATTTTCCTTGAGTAGATCCCTTTGGTCGGTTGACCTCCCTCGCCGCCGCCTTTACTCCGGGCCCGGATCACCACCTGCCCATTCTTGTTTACGGAAGGCTGGTTGTAGGCGTTAAATTTGTTGTCAGAGTCTGGAATGGTCATGCCGTTATTGACGACTGTTCGAAACTTGACGTTCGAGGCCGCCATGACGTCAGGGGTTAGAGCAACCCCTAGCAGCAAAGCCATGCCCAGTGCACCCGTTTTGTTATGTGTTTTCATTTTAGAGCCCCTTTTATGCTCGGGCTGGTTGCCTACCCCTCGGTTCGTTGACACGTGGCCACGATTTCGAGGTTCTTTCGAGCGCTTTCTCGGCAATCCAACCAGGAAGAATAGGAAAGCATCGCGTTATTCCAGAAGTCTGCTCCGGACTACTCTCACAAAACGAGATAAACCGAAGCAGAAGGTAGAAGCTAGCGCGTAATTTATGAAAAGCAAATTTCGACTCGATCATGGCGTGGTTCGGGACAGCGTTCCTCGACTCTGGCGAAACAGCCAAACCCCGGCGGAAGTCACCGGCGATGGCACCCTGTTGCGAGAGTTGCTGAACAATCTCCTCGACAATGCCCTGCGCTACGGTCGCAACAATGGACATATCGTGGTGGACATCGCAGCCCATCCATCCGCCCGACTGCGCGTCCACGATGACGGACCTGGCCTCACCCAGATCGAATCCGAACGGGTGCTGGAACGCTTCTACCGCGTTCCCGGCAGCCCGGGCGATGGCTGCGGACTGGGTCTCGCCATCGTCAAGGAAATCGCCGACCTGCACCAGGCCCGACTGAGCATTCAGGCGAATGACCATGACTCCGGACTCTGTGTCGAGATTCAGTTTCCCGCTGAGGCCCAAGCGGTGCCCACCGCCGCCCACCCTTCGGCCATCTGACCGATACAATCAAATTACGCCCGAGATTACCGGCGACTCGTAAGAAAATGACCATGAAAAAGATCACGACGAAATCAGCCCCCGTTCATTGGCATGCCTTGCCCGCCGACAGAGTACTGGACCGCCTGGACACCCAGCAAGGAAGCGGCCTGACCGCCGATGAAGTCGCGCGCCGCATCGACACCTTTGGCCCCAATCGCTTGACGCCGCGCAAGGGCATCAGCCCGTTCCGGCTGTTTCTGTCGCAGTTTCACCATCCGCTCATATACATCCTGCTGATTTCCGCCTTCGTGACCGGTCCGCTGAAGGGCTGGGTGGATGCCAGCGTCATCATTGGCGTGGTGCTGATCAATGCCATCATCGGCTTCATCCAGGAGATGAATGCCTTGCGGGCGATCGCCGCCCTGGCCAACGCGCTCAGCGTCCAGGCCACTGTGCTCCGCGAGGGCCAGCGCGCGATGATTTCCTCGCTGGAGCTGGTGCCGGGCGATCTGGTTTATCTGCAATCCGGCGACAAGGTGCCCGCCGATTTGAGGCTGCTCCAAAGCAGGGAGCTGCAAATCGATGAATCCGCCCTGACCGGCGAATCGGTTCCCGTGGAAAAATCCCTCGATGCGTTGCCGGTGGATACCTTGCTGGCCGACCGGGCCAATCTGGCCTATTCGTCGACACTGGTGACCTACGGCACCGGGCTCGGCGTCGTCATCGAAACCGGCGACCGGACTGAAATCGGCCTCATCAACCAGATGATTTCGGCGGCAACGGAACTGGAAACCCCGTTGACCCGCAAGATCGGCCAATTTAGCTGGATATTGATGTGGCTGATCATCGGCCTGGCCGGCCTGGCATTCGTCGTGGGCTGGTGGCGCGGCCAAGATCTGGTTGATTCCTTCATCGCCTCGGTGGCGCTGGCTGTCGCAGCCATTCCCGAGGGCCTGCCCGTGGCCGTGACGATTACGCTGGCCATCGGGGTGCGGCGCATGGCGCGACGCAACGCCATCATTCGCAAGCTGCCCGCCGTGGAAACCCTGGGCGGCACCACCATCATCTGCTCCGACAAGACCGGCACCCTGACCCAGAACCAGATGACCACGCAAGCTGTGTATGCCGGCGGCGTCCGTTATTGGGTGAGCGGTTCCGGTTATACGCCTGAAGGTCAATTCCGGCAGGGGCCCGAGCAGATGATCGATCCGGCCGGTCAAGCGGCGCTGATCGAAACCCTGCGAGCCGGTCTGCTGTGCAACGACGCCCGGCTTTTCACCGAAGCGGGGCAATGGCATATCGAGGGCGACCCCACCGAAGCCGCGCTGCTGGTCTCTGCCCACAAGGCCGGGCTGCACCGCGATCCGATCGAAGCCACCCACCCGCGACTGGATGCCATTCCCTTCGAATCGGCCCATCAGTTCATGGCCACGCTGCATCACAACCGAGCCGAGGACGCCCACCACATCTACCTCAAGGGCTCGGTGGAAAGCCTGCTCGCAAGGTGTGACCGCGCCTTTGACGCGCAAATGGAGCAAACAACCCTGGACCCGGCGGCCATTCATGCGGAGGTTGCCGAATTGGCTGGCCAGGGACTGCGGGTGCTGGCCTTTGCTCGCGGCCAACATCAGGCCGAGCCGCGAGTATTGGAGCACCATCAGGTGCGGGAAGGGCTGACCTTCCTCGGGCTCCAGGCCATGATCGACCCTCCCAGAACCGAGGCCATCCAGGCGGTCGCCGATTGTCGAGCCGCCGGAATTCGCGTGAAGATGATTACCGGCGATCATGTCGGTACCGCCGTAGCCATTGGCGAGCAGATCGGATTGGCCGATCCTGGTGAGCCCATTCATGCCATGGATGGCCGAGCACTGGGGGAAGTCAGCGACGCGGACCTTCCTCGGGTTGCCGAAAAAACCACGATTTTCGCGCGAGTGGCGCCCGAGCAGAAACTCCGTTTGGTGACGGCCTTGCAGGCTCGCGGCCACATCGTCGCCATGACCGGCGATGGCGTCAACGACGCGCCAGCGCTGCGGCAGGCCAACATCGGCGTGGCCATGGGCATCACCGGCACCGAAGTCTCCAAGGAGGCCGCCGCCATGGTGCTGACCGATGACAACTTTGCCACCATTGCCGCCGCCGTTGAAGAAGGAC
>JBIIEQ010000025.1:0-41371 GCA_044237765.1 Methylococcaceae bacterium
ACCGACCGCGTAAGATTCATGGATTCCGGACGCCTTTGCAGGTCTACAACGAGATGCTTCAAATGGCTCAGAAGTCAGACAGCGTAGTTCATTAACCCGTGTTGCACTTGGTCCTTGAAACCGCCCTTTGGGTTCAAGATTGGTTTGGACCCATGCTGATGCCCCCCCTGCAGGCGGCCAGCTGCTTACATGAAGTGAGGACTGCAGGTGGCTCTAACGCGATCGTCTCAACCCAGCCCAAGGTTAGGAACCAAAGCAACGACGGTCTGCTTTTTTGTGGATCGTGGTGCGCGCTCTTGAGGATCGGCAATCACAGCAAAAGATTTGCGGATCAGCTCAGCCAGTATGCGAACGGTCTGCTCTTTGTGGGTTTCGACCTAGCAAGGAGCAGGGTGTCCCTAGGGTAGGCGCTGGAGTTCTTGAACGTGCGTTGCCCTGTTCCAGCGATCGATCTGAAAGTCAGGCGGTACCACCGGTTTCGAAAAAAATCGCTAGTCCTTCGTCCGGATTCGTATCCATGTCAAAAAAATGAGTCCCAAATCTGAGAGGGGCCGCCGGTGGGTGGGTGTCGGCAGGAAAGAAATCTGGGGAAATTTACGGATGACGCGTCAGGGTTAGCTACCCTTCGGATGCATCGCACTCAGCTGAACGGCGCAACTTAGTTGCAACTGGCTACTCTTGCAAATAGTCAACACATGAAAAAGGGCCTTTCGGCCCCAAGTCACTGATTTAATTGGTAGCGGGGACAGGATTTGAACCTATGACCTTCGGGTTATGAGCCCGACGAGCTACCAGACTGCTCCACCCCGCGCCAGAAGCGGCATTGTAACAGCATGACCCTCTACCCGCAATCAGCAAGATGCAAATTTCTCTTTGGCTTGAGCGGCAAGACGGGCAGCGACGGTTGCCTCAACCCGATATCAAAGGCAGAAGCCCGTGGAGGCAGAGCGCGGCGAAAAGGCCGGCGATCGCATCATCGAGCATGATCCCCAGGCCGCCATGGATGGATCGATCCAGCACACGGATGGGCCAGGGCTTGAGGACATCAAAAATCCGGAACAGCACGAAGCCCGCCAATGCCGCTGGCCACGAGAACGGGATGGCAAACATGGTGATGAGGTAGCCGACGATCTCGTCCCAGACAATCCCGGAATGGTCGCTGAGCTGGATACGCTCCTCGCAACGCTGGCAAATCCGGATACCGAGCAGAAAAAGCAGCAGCACGACCATGAGATAAGTCCCCAGACTCAACGGGGCCATCAGCAGATAAAGCGGAATGGCGACCAGGGTACCGAAAGTCCCCGGCGCCTTGGGCGCCAGGCCAGCCCCGAATCCGAAACCGAGAAAGCACCAGAGATCGGCGAATACCCATCGAGGAGGAATGCGGACTTGCGGGCCTTTGCCGGCCTTAGCGCTGGGAAAAGTGGTCATAACCGGAGAAGTTCAGGGCGATGGGTTGGCCGTGGCGTTGAATTCGAAGTCCCGGGGTCGTCTCGATCGCACCGACACATTGCCCCGGAAGCTCAAGCCGCTCCAGCAGGGAGTCCACTTTGGCCTGACGATCAGTCGGCACGGTAAAGCAAAGTTCGTAGTCATCGCCAGCGGTCAGAGGCAAGTCGCCGTGCTGATTGTCACGCACAAATTGCCTTACAGATTCGATCAGCGGGATATGTTCGACATCGAGCGTCGCCCCGACTTGACTGGCTGCCAGCAAGTGTCCGAGGTCAGCCGCCAATCCATCGGAGATATCGATACAGGCGCTGGCCAGGCCACGCAATCTTTCCCCCAGCGCCAACCGGGGCTCGGGGCATTCCAAAGCGTGGATGGCCGCTGCATCGAAATCCGTCGTCAAGCCTTGCCGCATTTTGAGGCCGAGGCCGGCACCGCCGAGCGGCCCGCTGACATAGATCAGATCACCCAGCCGCGCGCCCGATCGCCGCAAGGCCTGACCGACAGGGACCAGCCCCATAGCCTGAATAGTGATGGACAGCGGACCACGCGTGGTATCCCCGCCGACCAGTGCCACTCCAAAGCGATTCGCCAGGGCGAAAAAACCTCGCGAGAAAGCCGAGAGCCAGGATTCATCCACTTCCGGAAGCGTCAGCGCCAGCGTGCACCAGGCGGGCTTGGCGCCCATCGCAGCCAGGTCACTGAGATTGACCGCAAGCGCCTTGTGTCCGAGCCTTGCCGGGTCGACATCGGGAAAAAAGTGGATGCCGGACACCAGGGTATCGACGGTGACCGCGAGTTCCGTCCCCTCGGGGCAATCCAGCAGCGCACAGTCGTCGCCGATACCCAACACCGTGGCGCCGGCCCGCTTCGCGGACGGCTCCAGAAAGAAACGCCGGATCAGGTCAAACTCGCCTGCGGGCATGGACCAACTTCATGGGGCGACTCTGGCCGCCGACTCCGCCGCGCGGTATTTGCGGGCAATCTTGTCGAGCAGGCCGTTGACGAACTTGTGGCTCTGGGTCGCACCGAACTCCTTGGCGAGATTGATGCCCTCGTTGACCACGACCCGATAGGGAATTTCGAGTCGATCCATCAATTCGTAGACGCTGATGCGCAGAATGGCTCGCTCCACGGGATCGATCTGCTCGACGGGACGACTGGTGAACTCGGCCAATGCCGCATCGATCACATCCAGCTTCCTGGGGACCTGATGCAGCAAATCCTGGAAATAGGGGAGCTCGCCCTTGCTGAGTCCATGCTCCTCAACGAATTGACGCTCGATTTCGGAGAGGTTGTAACCGGTGAGCTGCCACTGATAAATGGCCTGTACCGCACTGCGGCGGGCCATGCTTTTGGGGTTGCTCATCCGGCGTCGATTTCCCGCAGCAGGTTGATCATTTCAACCGCCGACAAGGCCGCTTCGGCGCCCTTGTTGCCCGCCTTGGTCCCTGATCGCTCGATCGCCTGCTCGATGGTATCGACAGTCAGGACGCCAAAGGCTACCGGAATCTCATGTTTCAGCGAGATCGTGCTGATGCCCTTCACACACTCGCCAGCGACATAATCGAAATGCGGCGTCGAACCACGAATGACCGCACCCAGCGCAACAATGGCGTCATAACGGCCGGTAGCGGCCGCCTTTTGCACGGCCAACGGCAATTCATAGGCGCCCGGCACCTTGATGATATGGATATCTTCATGGCGAGCCCCGTGGCGCACTAGGGCATCGACCGCCCCACTGGTCAGTGCGTCGACCACAAAGCTGTTGAAACGCGAGGTGACCAGACAGAAACGGGCGTTGTTTACCAACATCTGCCCTTCGAAGATTTTGAGTGAGGTCATAGTGCCGTTCTCTTGCAGAAAAACTGAAGGGGGTGGTCCATCTGGCCAGAACCCCCAATAAATGGGTAAGACGGAGTGTTTCGCGCTGTGGAGCGAAGCCGAAGGAAGCGACCCTCGCTAGCCTTCACAGACCACGAACTCGACCACCTCGAGACCGTAACCCGACAGGCCCAGGTACTTCTTGGGGGAAGCGCCCAGCACCCTGAGCTTGCTGATACCCAGATCAGCCAGGATTTGCGCGCCGGTCCCCGTGGTGCGCCAGTCATCCGGGCGAATCGGGGCGGGGGCCAATTCTACCCCGTGATCTTCCATTTGGTACTGATGGATGCGCTCGACCAGCGATTTGTCATCTTCTTCCTTCCTAATGACCACCAATGCACCTTTCCCCTCCTCCGCGATGCGCCGCATGGCACTGCGCAGGGAGAGGCTGGCGCCTTCCCGCTTGCCACCGAGCAAATCGCTCAGCAGATTGCGACCATGCACCCGCACCATAACCGGCTGATCGCCCGACACCTTGCCCATGGTTAACGCCAGATGCAGCCGACGGTCGACCTGATCCTGGTAGGCAATCATGCGAAACTGCCCGAATTCGGTCGGGAAATCGCATTCACAAATCCGCTCGACGGTTTTCTCGTTCTGGATACGGTAATGGATCAGATCGGTGATGGTCCCGATTTTGAGATCGTGCTCGGCGGCGAAAGCCTCGAGATCGGCGCGGCGCGCCATGGTGCCGTCTTCGTTGAGAATCTCGACGATCACCGCAGCGGGCTCCGATCCCGCCAGCCGCGCCAGATCGCAGCCCGCCTCGGTATGTCCGGCCCGGTTGAGCACACCGCCCGGCTGCGCCATGAGCGGAAACACATGACCCGGCTGCACCAAATCATCCGGCTTGGCCTCCGATGCCACGGCGCACTGGATGGTATGGGCCCGATCCGCCGCTGAAATCCCCGTGGTCACCCCGCTGGCGGCCTCGATCGAGACGGTGAAGTTGGTCGAATGCGGCGTCCGGTTTTCGTTCACCATTAGCGGCAAACGCAGCTGCTGACAGCGCTCGCGAGTCAGCGTCAGGCAGATCAGCCCTCGCCCATAGCGCGCCATGAAATTGATGTCCTCGGGCCGCGTATGACTGGCGGCCATCACCAGATCGCCCTCGTTCTCGCGATCCTCATCATCGAGGAGAACCACCATTTTGCCGAGACGAATATCCTCGATGAGTTCTGCAGTGCTGTTCATGAAATAAAGCCGGAATCCTTCAGTAAGTCCATGGTAACACCCGACCTGGGCTCGGCTGCCCGTTCTCCCAGCAGCAAACGCTCCAGATAACGCGCCAGCAAATCGACTTCCAGGTTGACGGCGTCACCGACTTCAGTGATGCCAAGCGTGGTTTCATTCAGGGTATGCGGGACGATATTCACACCGAATCGTGCACCATCGACCTCATTCACAGTAAGGCTGATTCCATTGATGCATATCGACCCCTTCTCAGCCATGTAACGAGCCAGCCCCGCCGGGGCCTCCACGGTAAATCGCCAGGAGCGCCCATCGTCCTGTTTGCCGACCACGCGCCCGACGCCATCCACATGCCCACTGACCAGATGCCCTCCCAACCGGGTAGTGGGCAACAAGGCCAGCTCCAGATTGACAGGGGTTCCCACCACCGCTGCACCCAAGGTCGTGCGGGACAGCGTTTCACGGGAGACATCGGCGCTGAAATGCTGGGGACCGAGTTCCACGGCGGTCAGACAAACGCCATTGACGGCGATGCTGTCGCCCAGCTTGACGTCGCCCATGGGCAGACTGCCGGTGGCGATGACGAGTCGACAATCGCCACCACGGGATTCACTGCGACTCAGGCTGCCTTTGGCTTGAATGATGCCGGTAAACATATGGCCTCGGTAGGGAAAAGGTATTGTGGAGGTCAGGTCAGTCAGTTGATGAGGCCAAATCATCTGCACCGGCCGTAAAGTGCATCCTAATGTCAGGGCCCACCCGGCGAAGTTCAGCAAGACTCATTTTGTAACGATCCGACATCCGCGAGAGCTCCGGCAAGTGAAAGAGTCCCCGCCCACCATCGCCAAGAATGATCGGCGCCATATAGATGATCCACTCATCCACCAGTCTTTCCCGGAGCAAGGCGCCATTCAGGCTGGGACCGGCTTCAAACAGAATCTCGTTGAAATCCTGCTGGCCCAGCCAGGCAATGACACTCTGCAAATCTAGGCGACCAACTGAGTCTGCCGGCAATGAAACGACCTCCACGCCGCCTGCGGTTTCTCGATGCGAATCGGCGGCTTGTGTCGTCAGAATGACGGTCCGACCCGGCAGGCTGGCCATCCGGGCCGTCGCGGGAAAGCGTAGCCGGGAATCCAGAACCACCCGGACGGGTTGCAGCACCGCCCCTTCAAGCTCATTCAAGCGCGCCGTCAACTCGGGATCGTCGGCCAGTACCGTGTCGATCCCCGTCACGACTGCAGAACTGCGTGCCCGCCAGCGATGCACATCACGCCGTGCCTCCTCACCCGTAATCCAGCGACTTTCGCCGGAAGCCATCGCGGTGCGGCCATCCAGACTCATCGCCAGCTTGCTTCGGATCAGTGGGCGACCGGTTCGCATCCGTTGGCAGAAGCCGGGGTTGAGAGCCTCGGCGGCAGAGCCGAGCAAACCGCAATCGGTGACGATGCCAGCCTGGCGCAGCTGGCGGAGGCCGGAACCGGCCACCCTGGGGTTGGGATCTTCCATCGCCGCCAAGACGCGATGCACGCCAGCCTCGATCAGTGCCTGACTGCAAGGCGGAGTCCTGCCGTGATGGCTGCATGGCTCCAGGCTGACAAAGACGGTCGCCCCCCGTGCCTTCGTGCCGGCGGCCTGCAGTGCGAGGACCTCGGCATGCGCCTCGCCGGCCTGCTGATGCCAGCCTTCCCCCATGATTTGCCCATCCTTGACGATGACACAGCCGACACGGGGATTGGGGTCAGTGGTGTATAGACCCCGCCGGGCAAGCTCGATCGCTCGGGCCATGAAGCCAGCGTCTTCGGGGGTGAATTCGCAAGTCGGTGTCATTGAATCCCGGAAAACGGCAACCGGCGAAAAATCAGTCCAAAAGTCAGGGCTTGCTCAGGTCTTCCGACGGAGCCGCCGCGGACTTGGGTTCCAGTTCCAGGTGCTCGATCACCTCCCTGAATTCATTCACGTCCTGGAAGCTTCGGTAAACCGAGGCAAAACGGATATAGGCCACATGGTCCAGTCTTGCCAGCTCTGCCATGACGCTTTCCCCGATCAGGCGGGACGGAATTTCACGATCACCGGTAGCCAGCAACTTTTTCTTGATTTGATGGATGGCCGCCTCGATCTGGTCACTGCCCACCGGACGTTTTTCCAATGCTCGTAGAATCCCCGCCCGCAACTTGTCCTCACGAAAAGGCTCACGATTGCCGTTGGTCTTGACGACGCGGGGCATGGTCAGCTCGGCCACCTCAAAGGTGGTGAAGCGCTCCCGACACTCGCTGCATTCGCGGCGGCGACGTACCTGATCGCCGTCCTGGGACAAGCGCGAATCAATGACGCGGGTGTCCTGCGCACCGCAAAAAGGACATCTCATAATGAAGGCTGTGGGTTAAGCGCCCGACTCAATCAGCGTATACCGGATATTTTCGGCATAGCTGAATGGCGTCATCCCGAACGCGCCCGATAAGCGCCTCGTTCTCCAGATCGTCAATGACATCGCAGATCCAGTCGGCCAGCGTAACGCAATCGGCCTCGGTAAATCCCCGCGTTGTGACGGCGGGCGTGCCGATACGGATACCGCTGGTGACAAAGGGCGATTGCGGGTCATTCGGCACCGCATTCTTGTTGACCGTGATATGAGCCCGGCCCAGCGCAGCATCGGTGGCCTTGCCGGTGATGCCCCTGGCGATCAGGTCCACCAGCATCAAATGGTTGTCGGTACCCCCGGACACAATACTGAGGTCTCGCGCGATGAATTGGCGTGCCATAGCCTGGGCATTGGTCACAACCTGCTGCTGATAGGTCTTGAATTCTGGCTGCATGGCCTCCTTCAGCGCCACGGCCTTGGCGGCGATGACATGCATGAGGGGACCGCCCTGAATACCCGGAAATACCAGGGAGTTGAGCTTTTTTTCGATCTCTTCGTTGGCCTTCGCCAGAATCAGCCCGCCGCGAGGACCCCGCAGCGTCTTATGGGTGGTCGTGGTGGTGACATCGGCGATCTGCACCGGGCTGGGATAGACGCCGGCCGCCACCAGACCGGCGACATGGGCCATGTCCACCAGCAGATAGGCGCCGACTTCGTCAGCGATATCACGGAAGCGCTGCCAATCGACTACTCGACTGTAGGCGGAAAAGCCGGCCACCACCATCTTCGGGCGGTGCTCCCGGGCTAACGCGGCCACCTGATCGTAGTCAATCAGACCAGTGCTGGTGTCCAAACCGTATTGAACGGCATGGTAGATCTTGCCGGAAAAATTGACCTTGGCGCCGTGGGTCAAGTGTCCGCCATGGGCCAGGCTCATGCCCAGAATCGTGTCGCCAGGATTCAGCAGCGCCATGTAGGCAGCGGCATTGGCCTGTGAGCCGGAATGCGGTTGCACATTAGCGAAATCCGCCCCGAACAGGGTCTTGGCGCGTTCTATCGCCAGCGTTTCGGCAATATCGACGAACTCGCAGCCGCCGTAATAGCGCTTGGCGGGATAGCCCTCGGCGTATTTGTTGGTCAGTACCGTTCCCTGCGCCTGCAATACTCGGGGGCTGGCGTAATTCTCGGAGGCAATCAGCTCGATATGATCCTCCTGTCGCTGTTCTTCATCCCGGATCGCAGACCAGAGTTCATCATCGAAACCGGCGATTTCCATACCTTTGCTGAACATAGATCGAACCTTCTGATGTAGATGAATGAGAGCCGAATGGGGCTTGACCTCATACCGCGCCGCCCGAGGGACCGCGATTTATAGCAGAAAAGCCGCTGGTTTACACGGACTGCGGCGGGCTCGGGACAGGACGAAATGGGACGTCAGGAAGCCCCTACCAGACCAATGATGGTGTCCTTCAGTTCCTGCATTTCAGCGGCGTCACTGAGGGGCTGATTGTTCTGGCCGGTAAGATAAAAAATATCCTCGGCCCGACTGCCGATGGTCGAAATGCGGGCATTGAACAGCCGGGCGCTGCACAACGAAAAGGCCCGTCCCACCTTCGACAGCAGCCCCGGACGGTCGGTGGCGATCAGTTCCAGCACGGTATAGCGCTGCTGCGGATCCTCGTGAAAATAGACCTGCGTCGGCACGCTGAAGTGACGGATCTGTCGAGACTCACGGCGCTGAACCTTGAACGGCGCCTGGGTACTTCCGGTCAGGCACTCGCGGAGCTTCACACAAATCTGCACCTGCCGGAGAGGATCCCGAATCGGTTCGCCGCTTTGCTCTAGCACATGGTAGCTATGCAGCACATGGCCCTCATGGCCGGTGATGATCCGCGCATCGAAGACCGTCAGGTTAAGCTGATCCAGTACTGCCGTGGTGTAGGCGAAGATGAAATCCTGCTGCCGGGCGTAAATGAATACCTCGGCACTTCCGCGCTGACTGACGGGCCTGAGCAGAATCAGCGGCAAATCATCAGGCTGCGCATTGAGCAGCGCAATGGTGTGCCAGGCGGCCTCCTCGGGGAGATAGCGCAGAAAATATTCGTCATTCAGTACCGTGTTCCAGACGCGATCGATCACGGGATCGCTCACGCCCAGTTGCAGCAACAGGGCGCGACTTTCCGATTTCACCGCCTCTATTTTCTCGGCCTGCTCCAGCGGTTTGGCCAGCCCACGGCGGAACACCCAGCGGGTTTGCAGATAAAGCTCGCGCAGCAGGGCATCCTTCCAAGAATTCCACAAACCGGGATTGGTGGCGCGGATATCGGCCACCGTGAGCAGATAGAGATGATCCAGCGTGGCCTGGTCACCCACGGCGGTGGCGAAGGCATGAATCACATCCGGGTCGTTGATGTCCTTGCGCTGGGCCGTCAACGACATCAGGAGGTGATTCTGCACCAGCCAGCAGACCAGCCCCGTTTCGCGCGCGCTGATGCCGTGACGCTGGCAGAAATCCTGGGCGATGGTGGCGCCTATGGTCGAGTGATCCCCCCCCGCGCCTTTGGCAATGTCGTGCATCAGGGCCGCCACGTATAGCAGCTCCGGCCTGGCGATCAGCTCATACACCTCGTTCGTGAGGGGGTGATCGGGCCGATGTGCATCAAGGGCAAAACGCCGCAGATTGCGGATGACGAAAAGGGTGTGCTCGTCCACCGTATAGACGTGGAAAAGGTCGTACTGCATCCGCCCGACCACCCGGGCAAACGCCGGGATATAGGCCGCCAATACCCCGTAGCGATTCATCCGCCGAAGCTGGTTGGTCACCCCGATCGGCTGCCTGAGTATGGACATGAACAGCTGGCATGCCTGGGGATTATTTCGGAAGGCATCGTCGATCAGATACAGGTGCTGACGAATCAGACGGATGGTCGAGGCGCGAATGCCCTTGAGCTCCGGATGGGTCTGCAGCAACAAAAAGATCTCGAAGATGGCCAGCGGGTGCTCCCGGAACACCTCGGGCTGCATGACTTCGATATAGCGATTGATGGACTGGAAATTTTCATCGAGCGGCTTGATGACGAAATCTTCGTCACTATTCAGCGCCACCTCCTTGAACAACTGCATCAACAGTTCGTTCAGCCGCTCCAGCCCCATGACCGTGCGGTAATAAAGCTGCATGAACTGCTCGACCGCCTGGTTGACGTTCTGATCCTGCACCCCAAACTGCCGCGCCAGATCCTTCTGGTATTCGAACAGCAGCCGATCCTCGGCACGATCGGTCATGGCATGCAGGGCAAAACGGATTTCCCAGAGAAAATCCCGCGCCTTGATCAGTTCGACATATTCCGCCTCGGTGAGCCATCCCTCCTGAACCAGATTCAGCGAACGCGTGTTGTAGTGGCGCTTGATGATCCAGCTCATGCTCTGGATATCGCGTAAACCACCCGGACCTTCCTTGATGTTGGGTTCCAGGTTATAGGCCGTATCGTGATACTTCGCGTAACGCGCCGCCTGCTCGATCAGCTTGGCCTCGAAGAACTCGGCCGACGGCCAGAGATGCTGCGGACCCAGGGCTGACCAGAGTCTGTCGTAAAGAGCGGCCGATCCGAGAATGAGCCGGGACTCCAGGAGGTTGGTCATGACTGTCTGGTCACCCCGCGCCTGCTCAAAGCAATCAGCCAGACCGCGGACACTCTGGGCCGGCTTCAGGCCGATATCCCAGAGAAAATTGAGGAACCCCGCCAGGCGATCATCCAGAGCGGGCTCGGCCCCGGGCCTCTCATCGCAAAGGACGAGAATATCGATGTCCGAATAGGGGTGCAGTTCCTGCCTTCCATACCCTCCAACGGCAACCAGGGCAAGGTGGTCGCTATCCTCGGCCAGAAACTGATTCCAGGCCATCATCAGGATTTCATCCATGAAATCCGAACGCTTGCGGATCAGTTCGGCCGCCGGCGTCCCCCCTCGAAAACGCTCGATCAACTGGGCCTGGTGCGCCCTGATGCAGTCACTGAAAACCTGATAGAGGTCAGCGGGGGCATACCCCCCCTGCTCAACCCAGTGTCTTAAGGTTTCCGTTTTCAATGGCTTCAGCTTCCTGTTTTCGCAGCGTCAATATTTCGTGACCGGTGTCCGTCACCAGAATGGTGTGCTCCCATTGCGCCGACAGGCTATGGTCCTTGGTGACCGCCGTCCAGCCGTCCGGCAGGATCTTCATGTGGCGCTTGCCCTGATTAATCATGGGCTCGATGGTAAAGATCATGCCCGCCTCCATGGTCATTCCCGTGCCCGCCTTGCCATAGTGCAGCACATGCGGCTCCTCGTGAAACTCACGGCCGATGCCGTGACCACAGAACTCCTGCACCACCGAATAGCCGTGGGATTCGGCATGCTGCTGGATGGCCTGGCCAATATCGCCCAATTGTCGGCCGGGCCTCACCTGCTCGATGCCTAGGTAAAGCGCTTCCTGACAAACCCGGGCCAGACGACTGGCGCGGATGGGCACATCACCGACCAGGAACATCTGGCTGGTGTCGCCGTGATAGCCGTCCTTGATGACCGTGATATCGACATTGATGATATCGCCGCTCTTAAGCTTCTTCGGTCCGGGAATACCGTGGCAAATGGTGTGATTGACCGAGGTACAGATCGATTTCGGAAATCCCTTGTAATTGAGTGGTGCGGGAATGACCTTTTGCACATTGACCATGTAGTCATGACAGATACGATCCAGTTCCTCCGTCGTTACACCCGGAATGACATAGGGCTCTATCATTTCGAGCACCTCCGCCGCCAAGCGGCCGGCAATCCGCATTTTCTCTATCTCATCGGGCGTCTTGATGCTGATGCTCATTGGCTGGTGTATGAAGGCGCGACATGAGCCTTGGAAGGGCGCGTGCGGCGGCGCCGGGTTGGGCGCATGGATTGTTGAGGCAAGCGGTTCATGTTATAAAGGCCTGCTTTTTTTAGCAACCACACACACATATCGTCACGTTCGGCAGGGTGCCCACCTTATCCTCGGATAGGGCTGGTCTCCGGGCGGGATATGTGGAGGCTCAACCCTGAAGGAGAAATTGATGTCGAACGTCACAATGCGTCAAATGCTGGAGGCCGGTGTTCATTTCGGTCACCAGACGCGTTACTGGAACCCCAAGATGGCACCGTTTATTTTTGGTGCCCGCAGCAACATCCACATTATCAATCTTGAAAAGACCCTTCCTCTTTTCAATGGTGCCATGAGCTATCTGGAACAGGTCGCCGCCAAACGCGGCAAGGTTCTGTTCGTAGGCACCAAGCGCACCACCCGCGCCGTAGTTCAGGAAGAGGCACTGCGTTGCGGTATGCCCTTCGTCAATCACCGCTGGCTGGGCGGCATGCTCACCAACTTCAAGACCATCAAGCAGTCCGTCGCGCGCATGAAGGAACTCGAAGCCATGCGTGACGATGGTCGCCTGCAGCGCTTCAGCAAAAAGGAAGGCCTGGGCATGATGCGCGAACTGGACAAACTGGTCAGCAGCATGGGCGGTATTCGCGACATGGATCGCCTCCCCGATGCGCTTTTCGTCCTGGATGTCGGTTATGAGCACAACGCCATCAGCGAAGCGCGCAAGCTGGGCATCCCGGTAATCGGCGTGGTCGACACCAACAACAATCCTGCGGGAATCGACTTCATCATTCCCGGCAACGATGACTCCATTCGCGCCGTACAGCTCTATGTTCAGAGCGCCGCTACGTCCATCCTGCAAGGCAAGGCCAACAGCCTGACCGCTGCTGCGACGGGCGAAGACGAATTCGTCGAAATGGATGCCGTTCCGGTCGCCACCGAGGTTGAAGCGGGAGCTTAATGTTCCTGAACACGGGCCACTAATCCGCGTCAGGGATGAACGGAAAACGCCTCCAGCCCTGGGGGCGTTTTGTTAGGCATGGACCGCCCAGATTTTCAAACATCACGAATCAAAACAGACAGAGGATCGCTTAATGTCGAATATTACGGCTGGAATGGTGAAGGAACTGCGTGAGCGCACCGGTTCCGGCATGATGGAATGCAAGAAAGCGCTGACGGAAACCAATGGGGATCTCGAAGCGGCGGTCGAACTGATGCGCAAGGCGGGTCTCGCCAAGGCCGACAAGAAATCCGGCCGCACCGCCGCCGAAGGCTGCGTCTGCTGCAAGTCCAGCGCCGACGGCAAGCGCGCCGCCATCGTTGAAATCAACAGCGAAACCGACTTCGTTGCCAAGGGCGATGATTTCGTCGAATTCGCCAACCTGGTGGCCCAGACCGCTCTGGAATCCAACGCCAACACGCTCGAAGAATTGCTGGAAGTGAAGATTGCTTCCACCGGAGCCACCATCGAGGAAACCCGCCGCGCCATGGTCGCCAAGATTGGCGAAAACATCGCCGTTCGTCGTTTCGAGCGCTTTGCTGCCCCGGAAGGTTCCGTGGCCAGCTACCTGCATGGCAGCCGCATCGGCGTACTGGTCGAACTCACCGGCGGTGATGCAGAACTCGGCCGGGACATCGCCATGCACGTGGCGGCCAGCAAACCGGCCTGTGTCGATGAAACCGGCGTGGATCCCGAAATCGTCGAAAAGGAAAAGGCCATCTTCAGTGCCCAGGCAGAAGCCAGCGGCAAGCCGGCCAATGTCATTGAAAAAATGGTCGAAGGCCGCGTGAAGAAATTCCTGGGTGAAATCACCCTGGTGGGTCAGCCCTTCGTCAAGGACCCCGATCAGACCGTTGCTCAACTGTTGGCGAACAAGGGTGCCAAGGTGGCCCGTTTTGTTCGTCTGGAAGTGGGCGAAGGCATCGAGAAGGTCGAAAGCAATTTTGCCGAAGAGGTTATGGCTCAAGTCAGAGCCTCCTAAGCCTCGGGAATCGACGACAGGCTGGGCGCTCCCAACCGGAGGTCCGGCCTGACCGATTTAGACCACCACTGACTGACCCGACACCAGACCGATGAGTACACCAAAATACAAGCGCATTTTGCTGAAACTGAGCGGCGAAGCCCTGATGGGTGACCAGGGGGGCGGTATTGATTCCGCAACCATCCGTCGCCTGGCCCTGGAGGTTGCCGATCTCTGCAACGCCGGCGTCGAGGTCGGACTGGTGATGGGTGGCGGCAACATCATTCGCGGCGCACAAACGGCGGGCGAAGGATTGGAGCGGGTTACCGGCGACTACATGGGCATGCTGGCGACCGTCCTCAACGCCCTCGCCATGCAGGATGCACTTGAATATCACGGTCGCCCGGTCCGGGTCATGTCGGCACTCAAGATCAATCAGGTGTGCGAGGACTACATCCGCCGCCGCGCCATACGCCATCTGGAAAAAGGCCGGGTGGTGATCTTCGCAGCCGGCACCGGCAACCCCTTCTTCACCACTGATACGGCAGCCAGCCTTCGATCCATCGAGATCAACGCCGAACTGCTGATCAAGGCCACCAAGGTCGATGGGGTCTACACCGCTGACCCGATGAAGGATCCAGCGGCTACCCTCTACAAGCGACTGACTTATGACGAGGCACTGGACCAACGGCTCAATGTCATGGATGCTTCGGCCCTGGTCCTGTGTCGCGACCATGACATGCCACTGCGTGTCATGAACGTTTTCGAGCCCGGCGCCGTCATGCGACTGGTGATGGGCGAGGACATCGGCTCTCTGATAGAAACGGGTAAATCAGCATGATCGACGATCTACAAAAACGTACTGCGGAGCGCATGAGCAAGAGCATCGACTCACTCAAGCACGAACTGGCCAAGATCCGCACTGGCCGCGCTCATCCGAGCCTGCTCGATCACATCGTCGTGTCCTATTACGGGAATGATGTACCTCTGAGCCAGACAGCCAACGTCACGATTGAAGATGCCCGCACCCTGGCGGTGACTCCGTGGGAGCGAAACATGATTCAGGCTATCGAGAAGGCCATCATGAGTTCCGACCTCGGCTTGAATCCCAACACTACCGGCACGGTCATTCGTGTCCCCATGCCGCCCCTAACCGAGGAACGTCGCCGCGACCTGATCAAGGTCGTCCGGCATGAGGCGGAAAATGCCAAGGTGGCCATCCGCAACATCCGCCGGGATGCCAATACCGAACTGAAGAATGCCCTGAAGGACAAGCTGGTTTCGGAAGATGAAGAACGCCGCAGCCAGGAACAGGTCCAGAAACTGACCGATCAGTACGTCAAGGAAGTCGACTCTGTTCTGGAGAAAAAAGAAACGGACCTGATGGCGATCTGAGCACCCAGTTAGGCAAGGACCCGAGATTGTCCGCCTTCCATTTTCACACCAAAGGGTCCAATGGCATGAGGATCCCGGGGTCTCATCACGCATAACCCGGTGATTGACATGACTGTTTCTCAGTCTCCCTATTCAAGCGTACCCAGGCATGTGGCCATCATCATGGATGGCAACGGCCGCTGGGCCAAGAAACGCTTTCTGCCGCGTCACGCCGGACATCGCGCCGGCGTCAGTTCGGTTCGAAAAACCGTGGAAGGGTGCATCGCGCATGGGGTGGAGGTGTTGACCTTGTTCGCCTTCAGCAGCGAGAACTGGCGGAGGCCTGCACAGGAAGTGTCCCTACTGATGGAGCTATTCATCGTCAGCCTGGAGCGCGAAACCCGCAAGCTGCACGAGAACGGCGTCAGGCTGCGGGTCATTGGCGACCGAACCGCGTTTGCTCCGTTGCTGCAGCACAAAATCGCGGAAGCCGAAACCATGACCTCCGGCAATCAGAGACTGACCCTGGTGATCGCCGCCAATTATGGCGGGCGCTGGGACATCGCCGAGGCGACACGCCAACTGGCCGCCGAAGTGGAAAGTGGCACGCTAACCCCTGCCGACATCACACCCGAGCATATCGAAGCCCGCCTCTCGCTGGCCGATCTGCCCGAACCGGATCTTTTCATCCGCACCGGCGGCGAGCAGCGCATCAGCAATTTCCTGCTCTGGCAGCTGGCCTACACCGAACTGCATTTCACGCCCCTGCTCTGGCCAGAATTCAACGAAACCGCCTTCGAAGCGGCGCTAGCCAGCTTCGCCAGCCGGCAAAGACGCTTCGGCCAGACCGGCGACCAGATTGAAAACCAGCCTACTCGCTGATCCCCTAAACCCAACCCATAACCAACCCGTAACGATCCCATGCTGAAGAACCGAATCATCACGGCGTCCCTGCTGGCGCCGTTAATCATTGCCGCCATCCTCTTTCTGTCACCCGACGGTTTCGCCATGCTCTGGGGCACCATCATTCTGCTGGGCGCCTGGGAATGGGCCGGACTGTCCGGTCTTGAGCAGAGGGGCCGCATCGGGTTCACGGCGGCCATCCTTGCCATCTTGATCGCCGCGCGCTACTTCGCCCTCTACTGGGCACCCGGTGAATTGCCAATCTGGTTCTATGCGCCGGTCGTGCTGTGGTGGGCCATATGGGGCATCGCCTTTCGCCGCGCACCGGAGAAACTCGTCAAAACCCGTTACTCCGTCACCGCCCGCCTGCTCAGCGGGGCCCTGGTCCTGATATCCGGCTGGGCACTGATGGTGTGGCTGAGACTGAATTTTTCCGAATATCAGGTGCTCTATCTGGTGCTGCTGATTTGGCTGGCCGATATCGCCGCCTACTTTGTCGGCAAGCGCTGGGGCTTTGCCAAGCTGGTCGAAGCCGTCAGCCCCGGCAAAACGATCGAAGGTGTTTACGGAGCACTCGCGGCGGCGATCGTGACCGCCATTCCGGTCGGCCTTTGGGTCGGCATGGAAGCCATGACCCTGATCGATTTTGTATTCCTTTCGCTGCTGACGGTGGCCTTTTCCGTGTGTGGCGACCTGTTCGAAAGCCTGGCCAAGCGTGTCCGCGGCGTCAAGGACAGTAGCGGATTATTGCCGGGCCATGGCGGCGTACTCGACCGTATCGACAGCCTGCTCTCGGCCGTGGCTGTTTTCTACGCCGGCTCGTTGCTCATCCCCATATTCCTGATGATGGGCCCCATGATGGAACCTGAAATCATCATGCAAATGGACGAGGTGCCGGCGTTGGAAGACGGTCCGGCCGATCACCATCACGATGGCCCGATGGATATCACCCCGTCCGATTCGGAAGCGGAGCCGCCCGGCATGGAGGTAGCCCCCGAAACGGACGATCACGCCAACCCACCGGAGGCCGGACAATGAAGGGTATTTGCGTACTCGGTTCAACCGGCTCGATTGGCGTCAGTACCCTCGATGTCGCGGGTCGACATCCTGATCGATATAAAGTGGTCGCACTGACCGCCAACAACAATATCGACCGCCTGTTCGAGCAGTGCCAGCGATTCAACCCGCGCTTTGCGGTGATGATCGACGAGCAACCGGCCGCGGAACTGCGGCAACGACTGGCCGACGCCGGCGTCAAGACCGAGGTACTGTCTGGCGTTCAGGCGCTCGAGGACGTGTGCGTGTTGCCCGAAGTCGACTCCGTGATGGCGGCCATCGTTGGCGCGGCCGGTTTGTTGCCGACCCTGGCCGCAGCGAAAGCGGGCAAAACCGTCCTGCTGGCCAACAAGGAAGCGCTGGTCATGTCCGGCCCCTTGTTCATGACGGCCGTCAGGGAATCCGGCGCCGATCTGCTGCCCATCGACAGCGAACATAACGCCATCTTCCAGTGCATGCCGGCGAACTATCATGCAGGTCGGCCCGCGGCGGAAGTGCGCCGTATCCTGCTGACCGCTTCGGGCGGGCCCTTCCTGCGCAAAGGGTTGCATGAACTCCATGACGTCACCCCGGATGAAGCCGTAGCTCACCCCAACTGGGTCATGGGCCGCAAAATTTCGGTGGATTCCGCCACCATGATGAACAAGGGCCTGGAACTGATCGAAGCCTGTCTGCTGTTCAACACGCCCCCGGAAAAAGTCGAAGTGGTCATTCATCCGCAAAGTGTCATCCATTCGATGGTCGACTATGTGGACGGCACGGTGCTGGCCCAGATGGGCAACCCCGACATGCGAATTCCGATCGCTCACGCCATGGCCTGGCCGGACCGTTTCGACTCCGGCGCTGAACCGCTGGATTTGTTCTCGGTCAAAAGGCTCGATTTTGAAGCCCCTGATTTCGAGCGTTTCCCCTGTCTGCAACGCGCCTACGATGCAGTCCGCGCCGGAGAAACGATGCCTGCCATCCTGAATGCGGCGAACGAGATCGCGGTCGCCTCATTCCTGGACGGTCAGATAGGATTCACGGCCATCCCGGACGTCATCAGCCATTGCATGGACCAGATCAGCGTGAGTCGCGCCGACAGCATCGACGTGATCCTGGAAGCAGACCGCTCGGCCCGTGAGGTAGCTGAACGGTTCATTGCCCAGCTAAACTGACCCTTAGGCGAATACTCTGAAGAAAACCTCTAAAAATTATCCATGCCCTTCGGCTGCGCTCAGGAGAGCCTTCGACAAGTGTCCCCCTGAGCTCCGCCGAAGGGCTCAGCAAGAACGGATGATTTTCTGTTTTATATAAAGCACCGCTCGCACTGAGCTTGTCGAAGTACAATTTTAGAGGTCTTCTGAAGATTTCAATTCGACCAGCCGCCCCAGGCGGGTCGAATGGCTGTTTGCAAAGCTTGAATACGGGGTGAATGATCGATACATCCCTACTCTGCCCGGAGATGTGTTGAAGTGCGTGCGCAGATCGTTTCCAGGATTCTCTTGTACTGACTGATGGAGTGAACCACCACCGATGTCCTCCCTACCCCATACGCTGTTCTTTTTCCTCATCGCACTGGTCATCCTGATCGCCGTGCATGAGTACGGTCATTTCTGGGTGGCCCGCAAGCTTGGGGTCAAGGTACTCAGATTTTCACTGGGATTCGGCAAGGTGATCTGGCGCCACCAAAAGTCCCCCAATGACACCGAATTCACCCTCTCCGCGCTTCCCTTGGGGGGCTACGTCAAAATGGTCGACGAACGCGAGCGCAAAGTCGCTTCGGAAGACCTGCCCTTCGCCTTCAACCGACAACCGGTCAGCCATCGCGCCGCGATCGTGCTCGCCGGCCCGATTTTCAATTTCTTCCTGGCCATCCTGATCTACTGGATGGCGTACCTGTGGGGCGAAACCGGCACGCGACCAGTACTCGGTGAAATCAAGACGGGAACGCTGGCCGCACAGGCAGGTTTGAGACAGGGCGACGAAATACGGATCGTCGGCGGCGAAGCAACACCGACCTGGGCTCAGGCCATCAGCCAGGTGATGGATCTGTCCCTGGATGAAGAACCCATCCCCATGACGGTCGCCGCGGCGGACGGCACCGAGCGTGAACTCACCCTGATCGTTCCGGCTGAAGACACCCAGAAGCCCGACGAGCTTTTCAAGAAACTGGGCCTGACCCCATGGGAACCGGAGCTGGAGCCTCGGGTGGAACGGGTCGAACCGGGCAGTGCTGCGGCCACAGCCGGATTGATGGCCGGTGACACGGTATTGAGTGCTGACGGCAACGCCATCCGGCACTGGAAACAATGGGTCGACTATGTCCGCAGCCGCCCGGAGCAGGCCATCAAGGCCGTGATCGATCGCGATGGCGTTCGCATCAACCTTGAAATTACCCCGCAAGCCGATACTTCAACCGGCGAAAAAATCGGTCGGATCGGCGCCGCCGTGAAAGTACCGGAAAACCTGCTCGAGTCGATGACCGTCGAATATCGCCTGGGCTTTTTTCCGGCATTGATCGCCGCGGTGAAAAAAACCGAGATGATCTCGATGGCGACGCTGAAGATGGCTGGACGCATGCTCGTCGGCAGGGCCGGCGTGGAAAATCTCAGCGGCCCCATCAGCATCGCCCAATATGCGGGCAAGTCGGCCAGTTATGGCATGAACGCTTTCATGCAGTTCCTGGCAATGGTCAGCATCAGCCTGGGCGTCCTTAATCTTTTGCCCATTCCCATGCTGGACGGCGGGCATCTGATGTTTTATCTGGTGGAAGCCATCAAGGGCAGTCCTCTGTCCGAAGACATCCAGATGCGTTTCCAGCAGATAGGCATGTTTCTGCTTCTCAGCCTGATGGTGCTGGGTTTTTACCTCGACATTGGGCGTCTTTTTGCCTCTTAACTTTCAAGGGTTCTTCATGAAAACACTCCTTCGCACCGCGATCGCGGCCTTTGCACTCCTGAGCACCGCGGCCCAGGCCGACTCCAAGGCGGTAGAAGCCGCCCTGAAGACCGCCTTGCCGACCATCAAGCCCGACGCCATTACCGAATCGCCCATCAAGGGCGTTTACGAAGTCGTGGTCGGTGCGCGTCTTTTCTATGTGTCCGAAGATGGTCGCTATCTGATGCAGGGCTCCATGGTCGACCTGAAGAGTCGTGAAGACCTGACCGAAAAGAAACTGGGTGCCGCCCGTCTTGGCGCACTGCAGAAACTGGGCACCGACAACATGATTGTCTTCAAGCCGAAGATTTTCAAACACCTGGTTTACATCTTCACCGATATTGATTGTGGCTACTGCCGCAAGCTGCATTCGGAAATCGACCAGTACCTGAAGGAAGGCATTGAGGTGCGCTACCTGTTCTTCCCGCGCGCCGGCAAGGATTCCGAGTCCTATTTCAAGGCTGAAACCGTCTGGTGTGCCAAGGATCGCAACGCCGCCCTCACCAAGGCAAAGAGCGGCGAAAATCTGGCTAAAATGGAATGCCCCAACCCGATCGACCAGCACATGGAACTGGCCTCAGCAATGGGCGCCAATGGCACGCCCATGATCGTGACCGAGAAAGGTACCATCCTGCCCGGCTATGTCCCGGCTGCACAGCTGACCAAGATGCTGGAAGAAAAGACCGATGCCGTGCCTGAAGGCATTGCAGACAAGGCCGACAAGGTGGAACCCAAGTAAACCGTTCCCGCTCCCTGCCCTGATTTCAATTCAGGGCGACTCGATAGCTTATTGCTGAGCCGTCTCCCGAAATAGGGAAACGGCTCAGACTCCATCCATACCGCCTCCCCCTCTTTTTCCTTTGTTTGGGTTTTCAACCCGATAAAGACTTGAGCTGAAACAGAAAATCCAGTGCCTGCCGAGGGGTGATGGCATCCGGATCGATGGATTCCAACAGCTTCAGAGCCGGACTGACCGGGGTCATCTCGAATAAATCCAGCTGCCGGGCATGTTGACGGGCGGGGCTGTCCGCGACCGCCTGACGTTCCAGCAGCATCAGCTTTTCCCGTGCGCGTTTGACCACCTTCGGCGGAACGCCGGCCAGCGCCGCCACCTGCAGGCCATAGCTTTGATTGGCCGGCCCTTCCTTGACCGCATGCAGAAAGACCACGCCGTCGCGGTGTTCGGCCGCGTCCAGATGGACATTGGCCACGCCCGCACACTCCTCCGGCAAGGTGATCAACTCAAAGTAGTGCGTCGCAAACAGGGTGAGCGCCTGAATCTCCTTCGCCAGATGTTCCGCCGCCGCCCAAGCCAGTGACAGTCCATCGAATGTGCTGGTGCCGCGGCCAATCTCATCCATCAACACCAGGCTATGCGGTGTGGCGTGATGCAAGATATGGGCGGTTTCGGTCATTTCCACCATGAAGGTCGAACGGCCGCTGGCCAGATCATCCGAGGCACCGATACGGGTGAAAATGCGATCGATCGGCCCGATGACGGCACGCTCGGCCGGCACAAAACTGCCGATATGCGCCAATAGCACGATCACCGCCGACTGCCGCATGAAGGTGGACTTGCCACCCATGTTGGGCCCGGTAATGATCAACATGCGACGATCCGGTGTCAGTTCCAGATCGTTGGGCACAAACGGGGTGTCCAGGACACTCTCCACCACCGGATGCCGGCCGGCCGTAATGCGGATGCCAACCTCGTCGGTCAATTTAGGCCGCACCAGTGTCATCGCCTCGGCCCGCTCAGCCAAGTTCGCCAGCACGTCCAGCTCGGCCAGTCCTTGCGCCAGGGATTGCAGCACCTCAAGCTGCCCGCCCAATAGCTCCAGCAGTTCCTCATACAGGGCCTTCTCGAACGCCAGTGATCGCTCACGGGCGCCCAAGACCTTGTCCTCGAAGCTCTTCAACTCCGGCGTGATGTAGCGCTCGACACCCTTGAGCGTTTGCCGGCGGACATATTCAACCGGCACCTTATCGGCCTGCGTACGGGATAACTCCAGATAGAAGCCCTGCACGCGGTTATAGCCCACCTTCAGCGTGGCAATGCCAGTCCGCTCGCGCTCGCGCTGCTCGAGATCGATGAGGAACTGCTCGTGGTTCTGGCTGAGATGGCGAAGCTCGTCGAGTTCAACGTGATAGCCCTCGGCGAAAACGCCACCATCGCGAATAAGCATGGGCGGGTTATCGATGATCGCTCTCTGCAGCAGATCGGCCAAATCAGGTTGCGGCTGCAGGGCCAAGGACAACCGCTGCAATAGCGGTGCCTCCAGTGTCCCGACCAGACCATTCAGGGCGGGAAGTGTAGCGAGGGATAAACGCAGGGTAGTGAGATCGCGGGGACGCGCTGTTTTCAGCGCAACACGCGAGACAATGCGTTCGACATCCCCTACTGAGCGGAGGCATTCGCGAATCTCGCGGAACAGACCGTCATCCAGCAGCAGGGCAATGGCGTCATGGCGGCCATTCAGTTCGCCTTGATTCCGGAGCGGCCGATGCAGCCAACGGCGGAGCAGACGCCCGCCCATAGCGGTCACGGTCCGGTCGAGAATGCCAAATAGCGTGAAATCGACACGTCCCGATGGATGGAAATCCAGTTCCAGATTTCGTCGACTGGCGGCATCGAGGGCAATGACATCTTCGTGACGCTCCAGCCGAATACCCTGGATATGCGGCAGGGCCGACTGCTGGGTGTCTTTCACATATTGCAGAAGTGCACCCGCCGCGGCAATGGCGGCGGGCAGCGTGTCGCAGCCGAACGCGGCCAGGTCGTGCACGGCAAAGTGACGCAACAACAGGTGCCGAGCACTCTCCACATCAAAATGCCAGACGGGACGCCTCGTGATGCCACGCCGCTGGGTCATCCCAGCCGGCACGGGCCAATCTTCACTCACCAGCAATTCAGACGGGTCGAGCCGTTCCAACTCACCCAGCAAGGCTTCAATGGTATCGAGCTGCTGCACCGTAAACCGACCGCCGGCCAAATCCAGAGCGGCCAGCCCCATGGAACCACCAACAGGGGCCACGGCCACCAGCAGATTGTCGCGTCGATCCTCCAGCAGCGCCTCTTCCGTGACCGTACCCGGAGTCACAATACGAACAACGCGTCGCTCGACCAGCCCCTTGGATGCCGCCGGATCACCGATCTGTTCGCAGATCGCAATGGATTCACCCAGCTTGACCAGACGAGCCAGATAACCTTCCGCCGCATGATAAGGCAAGCCTGCCATGGGAATCGGGGCGCCAGCCGACTCGCCACGTGCGGTGAGCGTCAGATCCAATAAAGAGGCCGCCTTGCGAGCATCGTCATAAAAAAGCTCGTAAAAATCGCCCATGCGGAAGAAAACAAGGCGGTCAGGGTGCTCAGACTTGATGCGCAAGTACTGCTGCATCAACGGGGTATGTTGCGACTGGCCAGTAGTTTTGGCAGACATAGCGGGGTGTTGCGTAAAGTAGCGGTCAGGCTGGAATTTTCTACGGGTTACTGACGGAGCTGGATCAACCTCGCGGGGATCCAGACTTTATCGGATTAATCTTGTATCGAGTTAGCCATGAAAAAGCATCAGCAAACCCGAACCAGAGTTTACAGGGCGGCTAACCATGGCCGCCCGGAATATCAAATCAAGCCTTCCCCACCCAGCATCACAGGACCGGGTGGCGCCCATTGCAGATCGATCACGCTGTTTCCATTGAGCCGAACCTTCTGCATGACCGAGCCATCCTCTTCCTGGGCATCATTGATGCCATACATGAAGTCATAGTAATCGTGGTCGCGTCCCAGCCAGCGGGTTTTGGCAACCACCAGGAATTCGCCGTCGGCTGCATTGGGAAAGGAGAAATTGCCATCTTCATCGCAGCGCATGGTGCGGGTGGCCGCATAAAACGCTTCCGCTCCGACGAATTTGATCTCGGACTCGCGACTGTCCATGCGGTAAGCAGCGTTGAGGGTGCCGTATTTACCGGTATCCAGCTCATAGAATTGCCGCGCCCATTCGCGGGCGTAGTCGGTGAGAGGCAACAAACTGACCACCTGTCCTGCACAACTGACCAAGGTACCATTGGGCATCGCCGCCATCACCCGGCCGCTAAGCTGGTTATTACCTGGAGCGAGCATGGCGCGGGCTTTGCCGGCATCAAACGGTGTACCAATGCGGACTGACCGTTGCGTAGCACACGCGGTCAGCACCAGGACGGCGAGAAGGACGAAGGCCGATGTTTTCATGGTGTCAATATCCCGAATTTTTCGGTGTAGTGTAATGCCGAAGTAATGGCAGCGGAGCAGGGATTCCGCTCCTTCGGCATTCAGCCCGGATGTTGCGTGTGCAGATCCGTAGCAAGTCGGCCCCGAAATCCAGGCATTCCGTTGTACTGCATGCGGGCCCGTCGGGTGGCCGTGGGACGAGAGCCTTCGTTACACTTCAGGACGCCGTCATCCGGGAACATCCAGACCCGTCCCGAAGGACACTCCAGCCAAACGATGGTCGCAGAATTCATCTGGACAGGGACCAGTCCTCTTCGTAGGTTGACGGTGTGTTTTCGCCATAACTCGCCAACGCATTGTCTGGATGCCCATGGCCGTCATCACCATAGTACTGATTGATGGTGACATTCTCCGGTGCGTCGTGACCTGTTTGAAAGGCGGCACCGAAGAGCCGGGGCCGTAACCATGGTGTCCCATCAGACTTTCCATGCCGTGAAACAGAAACGCTCCACCGGCGACACCGGCAGCCGTGGCGGCCGCTGATCCCAGAAAGCTGCCGAAGGGACTCTGTCCTGTGGGTACTCCCATGGGCGCATAGCCAGGAGAAACCGGTGAGACGGGCGGCGAATAATGACTCTGGGTTGCAGATGTCGCCCAAGGATCACGACTCAAAAATCCAGATCGGGATGCGGATGTTTGCTGACTGTTGGCTCGATCCAGCTGTTGCTGGAGGGTACGGATCTGGGACTGTGCGGATCGCAAGACCTGATCCTGAAGCAACGCTTTTTGCACCAGCCAATACAGCGCATCCGGTTGCGATAAGGCGGCCTCGCGGATAAACCGATCCGCTTAGGGATCTTTGATGACGCCCCGAATCTGGGTCAGCTGACCCAGGAACTCTCCTTATAGTTGGCTTTCTTCGGTATTCATGAATCTGTGCTGGGGTGGTTCAGTCAGCGCGTCCGGCTTTTGTCGGCTGATCGCTGTGGTTCAGATAAGGGCGGGAATTCCCGCCCTTGGAGTCGACTGGCTCGGATTCCGGATTACTTTTGGGCAGGCGTTCCGGCCATTTCCAAATGCTTGAGGGCTTCCTTGGCGTGGGTAGTACCACCGGCAGCATCGCCTTTCTTGGCGACATCAATGGCGGCTTCCAGATGCACGATGCCTTCGCCGGTATGTGGATTGGCTTCGGCTTTCTCTGAGGCCTTGGCATGATCCAGGGCGACCGTGGCGTGCTCAACCAGAATGGGCGCGTGACCCGCTTCCCCATGGGTAATGGCGGTTTTGGTGTGCTCGACGGCCTGTGGGAGGTGGACAGATTCAGCCAGTGCCAGTCCGCTGCTCATCAGGAATGCAGCAGCCAGTGCGATGATTTTTATTTTCATGAAACGTACCTCTTTGCTTTGAGTGGTTCTAAAGATGAACTGCGATGCGGAAGATCACTTTCTTCCCAGTTGAGGGGGGCAACCCCTGATCCTGACCCGCAACCTGATAGTGAGGGACAAAGGATCGGGTTTCAATAGGACGACCTGAGTGCCTGACCGTGCTAAGGTTGATCATCCACACCATGCATGGCCAAACATCCAGATGAAGTCCGTAACCAACCGATATCGTCCGAATTTCCGTTCCGTGGGCGTAACCAGACCCGCGCCCATGAAATCCTTCACCCGAACGGACCGCTTGTCGAAGACCCTACAAAAGAAACTGCCTTTACTGAATGAATCTATGGCCTCAAGCCATAAACCCGGATAAGCAGTGAAGGCCGCTCGATTAGTGAGGGTCTGCCACTCGAATGACCACCCTTTCAATTTGCCGATGGGCCGAACCATGCTTTTCCGGCGATCACGATCCCGCCCATTGATGCCTTTCAAGCAAGTCCACTGACTCCGGTGAAAGATCCCAAATACGATCGGACTGAACCTCCGGGCTTTCTGGAACGAGCCGGTGTTCAGTACTACCGACGACTGGCGGGCTCCCACCGCCAGGTCACTCAGGGGGGTTCTGGACTCGATGAATTACCCCCTGATTCGATACTCCGGTCGCGGACTCGGCTGTTAGGGGCTTGGGCCTGTCTGCTGGCGGCTCTGCTCGGTGCTGCCAGTTCCGCCCTTCCCGTCTGGTTCGAATTCCAATACGCACATCAGCTGGATGCGGCGGCGTTTTACTCCGCCTGGATTGCTATCACGCTCGGCTGCACATTGATCGAGTTTGTGGCCTTGTTCTGGCTCAGCCTGATGGCGGTTCATCGTATTTCGGCCATCACGGGCCACTCACCCGACGAGGATGATCCCTACCTGCCGGGTGACGATGCCATTCCGAATCTCCTGGCTCGGGCAGCCCTGGAATTGCCTGATCCGGTGGTGAGCTATCTCGGTGTTGACCCCATGAAGCATATCTCCCGATCCAGGTTGCTCATCGTCGGTTTCCTCTACAAGACCAAAGTCATCCTGACCACGGTGGCCGCCAAGTTCATCCTGCAGCGGTTCGGAGGGAAGATGGTCAGCCGGATCGGGCTGGCCTGGATTTCCGTGCCGGTGGCGGCTGTTTGGAATGCTGTCGTGATGTATCAGGTCCTGCGGGAAGCCCGCCTGCGGCTCTATGGTCATCGCCTGGCCTATCACCTGATCGGGGATGTGGTGACGGATGAATTTGCGAGTCAGCTCTCCCCCTTGGCTCGGGAAGGAGCCATCCGGGCGATCAGCACCATGATGGTCATGACCCAGAGCTATCACCCCAATATGTTGATACTGCTGTATCAGTTCAGTCGCGACCTGGATGTTCGGGATCAGAGCAACTATGACGATTGGGACCGTTTCATGGAGGTGCTACGCCAAGTCGGTGCCGAGGAGCGATTTTTCCTGCTGGACTTGTTGAGCATCGCCGCCGCATTTGACGGTAAGGTATCCAGGCTGCAAAAACAGCATTTACCTGAAGCCTTTGGCGAGTACACCCATCTCTACATGGATCGCATCCAGCGTTTGCGACATCACCTGGTTTCGGGGGAAATTCATGCGGCCAGGCGTGAATGTCAGCTGGATTTCTTGCCGGGGTAACATGATCACGACACAGGCGGCCTTGCCAGATAGTCCTCGACACAGGCTGGCATTCCTTGAGGAAAAGAACTGGATTCCAACTCAGGTGGTCGGTCCGGCACCCTGCGATGGCGTCTCTGCACACGGCGTTGAACTCGCGCTCCTCCGCTCTATCTGGAACAACTTTTCCGCTGAAAAATGGACGACTGGTTTTAGGAAGCCAGATAATCGCCCGGTCACGTCCTAAGTCCCCCCACTAGAGAAAAGCCATGACTGATATGAGAAACATCGAACTCAGTGCCGCTGAAATGACCCTGGTACCTGCCAGCAAGCACTGGGGCATGATTCTGACACTGGGCATCCTGATGATTGTCCTCGGCACCGTCGGCTTCTTTCAGCCGATGGTTTACACCGTCGCTACCGTAGTGTTTTTTGGTGCCCTCCTCCTGGTCGCTGGAGGGACAGGGCTCGTTGCGGCTTTCAAACTTCGGGGTTGGCCGGGCATGGTCAGTGCCGCCGTGCTGGCGGGCCTTTTTCTCCTCACCGGCCTGACGATGCTGATGCACCCGGCTCTCTCCGGCCTCAGCCTTACCCTGGTTATCGCGTTGTTCCTGATCGCCGCCGGCGCTGCCAAATGCTGGCTGGGTTTTAATCACAAGGAGCGACATGGCTGGGGCTGGATTATGGCGAACGGCGCGATCTCCATTCTGCTCGGACTCCTCATTTTTGGGGAATTGCCGGGAGCAGGCCTTTGGGTCATTGGCCTGTTCCTAGCCATCGAACTACTTTTCGACGGATGGGCTGCAGTCGCTCTGGCACTGTCGGCCCGTGAGATTGACGAGCGGATCAAGGGACATCGTCTGCCGGGTTAAAACAGCGATAGGGCGGCATGCCAAGCTGGAGCTATATTTCCTAAGCGCCGAGTTTCAAATACAAGCCAGGACGATTCACTGAGCCCATAGCATGTCCAACCTATTCAATATTGAAGGTTATGCGTTCGGATCTTTTTTGATCATCCTGTTCGTCGCCGCCTCCGTGGGCGGGGTATTCCTCACGCGCAAACGCTTTGCGCTGGATCGTCTCAAGTATTACCACGATGTCTCGGGCAACATTTTTGGCGTGGCCGGCACGCTGTATGCCGTCCTACTGGGGTTGGTCGTCGTGGATGCCATGGAAACCTTCTCGATGGCCCGCATGACCGTGGTGAAGGAATCCGACGCGTTGGCCAATATGTACATTCTGGCTTCCCGGCTCCCTGCCGAAAAAGCGCAGGCCTTTCACTCGCTCTGCGTGTCCTATGCCCATGAGGTGGTAGAGCGTGAGTGGCCGATGATGGCTCATGGAAAAAGCGACCCCGAGGCGCGAAACCTGACCTATCGGTTTTTCCACGAAATAGCCGATGTGGAACCCACCACTGAAAACCTGAAGGCAGTCTACCCTCTCTTGCTGGAACAAGGCATGGAACTGCGGGACCAGCGGAGAATGCGGACGACCATCGTTACGCATGGATTGCCGGTCATCGAGTGGGTCGTCCTCTGTCTGGGAGCTATCGTCACGGTGACGTTTACCTATTTCTTTCGCCTGGACAGCTTCAAGGTCCACCTGACCCTGACGGGGATGGTGGCCCTGCTGATTGCCCTTAACCTGTATTTGGTCGTGCTCTTTGGCAATCCATTTTCGGGAGATCTCCATGTCGAGGCTGAGCCATTTCAGACGGATTTGGAGATTTTCGAGCGGATGAAAGCTCTTGATGGAGCTACTCGTTGATACAGCTGATTCGGAAATTATTCTGGAACGCTTCGTCAAAACAGGGCACTTCAACTTGACTTTCTGGAATCTGATTAACAGATCAGATGGGCATTATGCACACCCTGGCCTATCTCCCTGAATTGACGAGGGTTTTACATGACATCAAAGGCTTGGCCATACAAATCAGCGACTTACATTCCAGCGCATTTTCTGTTCGATTTGACGGAGGCACGATAAATAGTGCACTTCCACAGCGCTACACACAGAGTTATCCACAGGTTCTGGGGATAAGTTCAAGCATGACGTTTGGTCGGGTCATGTGTTGAACATAGCCTTCTAGCCATCACTATGACTACTCGGTCAGGTGGCGAGCCCCCCGCGGGAACCCACCAAATCCTCATCAGCCAGCAAGCACTCAAAAACAAGCGGCTTCCACCTCGGGTTCACCAATGGCTTGACCCTCCAAGAGAATGGCTCAACCTTCTGCCCCCACGCTGCGGGCCACTTGTGGGTTGCGTAGCTTCCAGATGAAACCGTCATAGAAAAAGTGCAAGGCACCGAGGGTGAAAAACACCATTGAGTAGGCTAGAAACGAGGCGTGGGTCTCGAGCACATAAATGGTCGCCGCAATCAGTAGCAGGTAACCCACCCATAAACCCAGTCGTCCAAGTCGGCCATTGGCGACCCGACCCAAGTGGCTTCTTAGGTTATGTCGTTCTGTGTAGCCCTTTTCGATGGCGCGGTTGACGATGACAAAGTACTCGAAGGAATGAGCGCCGACATAGCCCACAAACCCCATGATCGGATTGATCACCATGACGACAAACAGGGCCAGTGTCGAAGCCAGATAGAGATGTTTGGCGCGATTGTTTGGTCGTTGTGATTCTTCGATCCACCATTTTCCGGCTAGGATCACGACGGTTGCCGACAAGGGGATGAGCAGGACTTCGGCAACTGACCTCCATTCGGCCAGCACTTCAAAAGCCGAGCGGTTGGCACCCCGAATGCCCAGCGAGGCGACGCGCTCCATCGTGTGTGGATCGGCGGCTGCCCAAGCGGCGGCAAGCAGTAGCCACGAAAACAGCATCGGCAGTTCAACGCCCCCTTGGTTCTGGCCCATCATCCGACCGTAGATTCGAGTAATGCCATAGCGCTGCATGAGGGTATGTTCCACATTCCAGGCCCCAGCCAGGAGTGCGAGCAGCAAAGGGCTGACGTGCAAGGCGAGGTAGATGGCCAGTCCAAAAATCAGCGGGCTCCAGGTGAAGAGCTTGCGTCGCAGTTGGAAACGTTCATGATCCCCATACACCAGAAATAGACTGAGCGGCTGGTGCATGAAGGAGAACAGGAACACTGAGAACATTAGGCTTTTCAAGCCTTCGGGATTGTTCAGGTTGGCCATCGCCAGCAGTGAGAAGGGTATCCAGCTGAAAGTCATCAGGACATCTAGCGACTGCCGGCAAATCCAGCGGGTTTGAGCGGTACTGGCGGTAGGAACGATGTCGGAGGATTGCGGCGCCGTTTTTATTATTCTCATTCGATGCACTCCAGGGATAGTCGCCGTCGAGGCTTTTTTCTGGTGAGAAACGAACACGCTTTTCCAGAGATCCGCACTCAACTGACATTTATGTCATTGTGTCGTGCCAATATCCTAGCGCAAATTGTATGGCTGCTCTGAGAGGGTCCGGTTCGACCATTCAGGTCGATCGAATAAAGGCCGCCCGCTAGGGGTACCCCAATCACAAAAAGCCCTGAAACTTCCGGACTTTTTTCCATCAGCAGAAGCCCTCTGGGCCTCAAAGTAAGGAATCCACGACTTGCATGAGAAGAATGGGCGTCAGGTGCCCGTTGATGTGAAAATAGCCTTCGAGATTTCCACCGTCACTTGAGAATGAACCATGACGATCAAAGCCTACGCCGCTCAAGATGCAAGCTCGCCGCTGGTGCCTTTTACTATCGAACGCCGCGTGCCCGGCCCACAGGACATCGAGATCGACATCCTTTATTGCGGGGTCTGTCACAGTGACCTGCATCAGGCCCGCGACGAATGGCAGGGCACGACCTATCCCTGTGTGCCCGGCCACGAAATCGTCGGTCGCGTGACACGCGTCGGGTCCGCGGTCACCGGCTTTCAGCCCGGCGATCGGGCAGCGATTGGATGCATGGTGGATTCCTGTCGTACCTGCCCGAGTTGCCAGGACGGTGAGGAGCAGTTCTGTGACCAGGGACCGATCTGGACGTATAACGCCGAGGACAGGCACAGCGGAGGAATGACCTATGGTGGCTATTCCCAGAGCATCGTCGCAGACCAGGCGTTCGTCCTGCGGGTGCCGGACAATCTGGATCTGGCTGCGAGTGCACCGCTGTTGTGTGCTGGCATCACGACCTGGTCACCCTTGCGCCATTGGGGCGTGGGGCCGGGTCAGAAAGTCGGTGTGGTGGGGCTCGGTGGCCTGGGCCATATGGCGGTCAAATTTGCCAAGGCGCTGGGAGCGGAAGTGGTGTTATTTACGACCTCGCCCGGCAAAGCCGAAGATGCCCGCAGGCTGGGCGCCTCCGAGGTGGTGTTGTCCAATGATCCCGTGGCCATGGGCGCTTTGCGCAATCACTTCGACTTTATCCTCGACACGGTCTCGGCGCCGCATGACCTCAATGTTTACCTGGGCTTGCTGAAGCGCAATGGCACCCTGACGTTGGTGGGCGTGCCACCGGAAGCTGCCCCGGTCGCCGCGGCCAATCTCATCTTTGGCCGTCATCAACTGGCCGGCTCCCTGATCGGCGGCATTCGCGAAACCCAGGAGATGCTGGATTTCTGCGGGAAGCACCACATCACCAGTGACATTGAACTGATCCCGATGGCCTCCATTAACGCGGCCTATGAGCGCATGCTGCGCAGTGATGTGAAGTACCGCTTCGTCATTGATCTCGCGACACTCAATTGAATTGGAAGAGAGCATAAATAGCCATGCCGATGGATACCGCTCTACCGTTCAAGCCCCTGCACATCACGCTCGAAACCCCGGAAGAAACCAGGCATCTCATGCAGGCGCTGCGCCTGTATGAGGAATATCATGCGAACACCTCAGCCGAAGCCCGGTTTGCCAGGGGATTCCTGGATTGGCTCCAGACTCATTTGCACATGACACCCGACAAGATCTGATGCTCACCATGAATACTTCAATGAAGACCCTGCTGACCCTGATCCTGTTGGCCGGCGCAACAGCAACTCCCGCTGCACCGTCCAAACTGGGCAAGTTCATCGGCGCCTGGCAGGCGGTCGATCCGGATGACGGCTCCCTGCAAACCTTGACGATCAGTCGCCGTGACAACGCCAGCACCAACGTGTTGGTCCATGACAGCTACTTTGCGCTGTGTGATGGGGACAGGGGCTTAGGTCAGGGGACCGGCGTTGTCACCCAACCCGGGACGCTCAGCGTTTCGGATTACCGTTTGACCTGCTTCCCCAGCGGCACGACCAGGGGCGGCCCTACCACGCTGACATTGAATCGCGACGGAACATTGACGAGAGTCCTGGCACCCCCATCGCCACCCATCACTTACTTCCGGGACAGTCATTGATGCTATCCGGGAAGAATAGTCGTTATGGCGGCAGTTTAATGCGTGCAGTCGTGACGTCCGCGACTGTCCAGGCAGGGCAGAAATTCACGCTATTGATAAATAAATGAATCCCGCAGCCCATGAACTGAGAGAGCTACTCCAGGGGCCTGACCTGCTGGTAATGCCCTGCTGTTTCGACGCCTTGTCGGCCCGACTGGTCGAACAGGCCGGTTTTCCGCTGACCTTCATGAGCGGTTTTGCGGTATCGGCGGCACGGCTGGCGCGACCTGACACCGGGCTGATCTCTTATGGCGAGATGCTGGATCAGGGGCGCTCCATCCTTGAGTCCGTCAACATTCCGGTCATTGGCGACGGGGATACGGGCTATGGCAACGTCGCCAATGTTCAGCGGACCGTCGAAGGATACGCGAGGACCGGATTTGCCGGCATCATGCTTGAGGATCAGGTCGCGCCCAAGCGCTGCGGACATACCCGAGGCAAGGAGGTGGTTGACCGCAACGAAGCCTGCGCCCGCATCAGGGCCGCCGTGGCGGCCCGAGACAGCGGGGCCGACATCCTGATCATGGCCCGGACTGACGCCCGCGCCACCCTGGGTCTCGATGAAGCCCTCTGGCGCATGCGTGCCTTCGCTGATTTGGGTGCCGATATTATGTTCCTTGAAGCCCCGCAGGATGAATCGGAAATGCGGCGGTTCTGCGCCGAAATACCCGGTCCGAAAATGGCTAATATGCTGGAGGACGGTGACACGCCCATACTGCCGCCGGCGCAGCTGGATGCGCTTGGATACAAGATAGCCGCTTATCCGCTGACGCTGCTGAGCACGGCGGTTTATGCCATGCGCGAGGCATTGGCCGACCTCGCCGCCGGGAGAACGCCGACCCGGCGGGTCGACTTCGCCACCTTGCGCGATATCGTGGGGTTCGATGGCTATGACGAGTGGGTGACCCGGCTCGATCCTAACCGTAATCAATGAGAACCCGACGCAACGGTTAAAACAACCAGCCTCTGGAACCCGGCCTGAAGCCTCCATAGGTCATGAGCAGTAGGGAACCATTTCTGAAACATTGGTCTATGGCACGGCAGTGATGCCATAGCCCAACCATTTATCATTCTGAATCCAACAACGTACCCATGAAGGGATACCATGAAAACAACCCATAACCCCGTGGCGAAACACGCCCGCAGCTACAACAATTCAACCGTACAGGTTGATCGAAAAAAGGCCGCCCGCAAGGGCTACCTCAAACACAAAAAGCCCGGAGCCTCCGGGCTTTTTTCTTTTCCAATCGGGTTATCCTGTCGTCCCTGAATTGCCGATCATTGGTCCCATCGCCACACACTGACATGACACTGAATCTCTTCCTGCTTCGCCACGGCGAGACCGAATCCAGCTTTTCCGGCGGTTATTGCGGCCTGACCGATATTGCCCTGACGCCTGAAGGTCGTGAGATGGCTGATGACTTTGCGGCAGCGTATCGCGATCATTCCTGGGCCGGCATCTACGTCAGTCCGCTATTACGCACCCGCACGACCGCCGAGCCACTCTGTCGGCTGACGGGGCAAGCGATGCAGTTACGCCGTGATCTGCGCGAGATAGAGTACGGCGCCTGGGAAGGCAAATCGGCCCAGCAGGTGGCTGCCGATCATCCCCGCGATTACCAGCGCTGGCTGTCCGATGCCGGCTGGAATGCCCCGACGGACGGAGAGCGCGGCATCGACGTGGCCCGCCGTACGTTGGTGGTGCTCGATGAAATCCAGCAGACTCATGCCGAGGGTGATGTGCTGGTCGTTTCACACAAGGCTACGATCCGCATCCTGATTTGCAGCTTGCTGGGCATTGATTTGGGCGCTTACCGGGATCGCATCGACACACCCGTGGCCTCACTCAGCGTGGTTGAATTCCGCGAGCATGGCCCACGACTTGCCCGACTCGGTGATCGATCCCATCTGCGCCCCGCCCTGCGTGATCGAACAGGCACCTGAAACCTGCATCCGCTGCACTCAAGCCTTCGCGCCTTACCGAATACATGATCAATAAGTCCCTACCCCTGGATGACCGGCTCTACCGTTATCTGATCTCCGTAACGCTGCGTGAACCCGAGATATTGTGACCGTTGCGGGAGGAAAGGAGCCGCCACCCTCGGGAGGCATGCAGATTGCGCCCGAGCAGGGTCAGTTCATGGCGTTGCTGGTGGAATTGACGGCGCACACAAAATTCTGGAGATGGGCGTTTTCACCGGGTACAGCTCGACCTGTGGCTCTGGCCCCATGATTCAACCTACGATTCATTTCGGGATCCAGTAACCCAAAAGGCGTCATCCAAAATTCCAGGCCACAATCAAAATCATGACCAAGACGACGCCGGTGGGTAAAAAACCAGCAGAGACAGCCAACATCGCAAAGACCCAGCTCATTAAGGCTCTGGAGGAGATTCTTCCCCCCGCCAGTCTGCTGACGGCTGAGGAAGAACTCCGGCCCTATGAATGCGATGCATTGTCCGCCTACCGGCGCTTGCCGTTGGCAGTCGTCCTCCCGGAGAACGAGGCTCAGGTCGTGGCGATCCTCAAGATCTGTCGTGCAACGAATACCCCTGTGGTTCCCCGGGGAGCCGGGACCGGCCTCTCTGCAGGCGCCCTGCCCCATCCCGAGGGCATCGTTTTATCCCTGGCACGACTGAACCGTATTTTGGCGATAGATCCCCTGGCGCGCACGGCGGTCGTCCAGCCGGGTGTCCGTAATCTCGCCGTCTCCGAAGCCGTGGCGCCTCATCATCTCTACTATGCTCCGGACCCCAGCTCGCAAATCGCCTGCAGCATCGGCGGTAACGTGGCCGAAAATTCCGGCGGCGTCCATTGCCTGAAGTATGGTCTGACACTGCAGAATGTATTGCGGGTGCGCGCCATCACGCTGTCTGGCGAGGTCGTCGAGTTTGGCAATCACGCACTCGATGCACCGGGCTATGATCTCCTGGCCACAATGATCGGCTCGGAAGGCTTATTGGCTGTCGTGACCGAAGTCACACTGAAATTGCTACCGAAGCCGCAGACCGCTCAGGTGATTCTGGCAAGCTTCGCCGATGTCCGTGCCGCCGGCGAAGCCGTGGCCGCCATCATCGGCTCGGGGATTATTCCGGCGGGTCTGGAGTTAATGGATCAGGCCACCACCCAGGCCGTTGAGCCCTTTGTAAAGGCCGGGTATGACCTGAATGCCGCCGCCATTCTCCTGTGCGAATCCGACGGGACAGCCGAAACCGTCGAGGAAGAAATTGCCCGAATGACGGTTTTACTTGAAAACCATGGCGCTACGGCAGTTCGCGTTTCCCGCAACGAGGACGAACGCAAGCTATTTTGGGCAGGGCGTAAGGCCGCGTTTCCCGCCGCGGGCCGGATTTCTCCAGACTATTACTGCATGGATGGAACCATTCCAAGACGCCAAGTTGCCACCATGCTGACTGACATCGCTCAAATGGAGCAGGAATATGGCCTCCGCTGTATCAACGTGTTCCATGCCGGCGATGGCAATCTGCATCCATTGATCCTGTACGATGCCAATGCACCGGGCGAATTTGAGCGCACCGAAGCGTTCGGCGCGGCCATTTTGCAACGCTCCATTGAGTTGGGTGGAACCATCAGCGGTGAACATGGCGTTGGGTTTGAGAAGATTGATGCCATGTGCAGTCAGTTCGGGCCTGATGAGTTAAACGTCTTTCATGCCGTGAAACAGGCTTTCGATTCCGATGGACTACTCAACCCCGGCAAAGCCATACCCACCTTGCACCGATGTTCCGAGTTGGGTCGCATGCATGTGCACCAGGGGCAACAGACGTTTCCCGAACTGGAGCGCTTCTGATGAGCATGGCGGCGCTGAACCAATTTCGCGCCCACATCCTTGAGCGCAAGCCTCTGTGTATCAAGGGGGGCGGCAGCAAGGACTTTTACGGCGGGCCGCTCGTCGGTCAGGTGTTGGATATGCGCCCCTATGCCGGCATTGTTCATTACGAACCGACCGAACTGGTCATCACGGCGCGGTGCGGCACGCCCTTGTTAGAGGTGGAATCCGCTCTGGCGAAACATCAGCAGCATTTGTCCTTTGAACCACCGCATTTCGGTCACGCCACACTCGGCGGCATGGTCGCCGCGGGCTTATCCGGCCCGACCCGTTCCGCCCTGGGCAGCCTGCGTGACCATGTGCTCGGTGTGCGAATCATGGATGGAGAAGGACGGATATTGCGGTTTGGTGGCGAGTTGATGAAAAACGTCGCCGGCTTTGATGTTTCGCGCCTTATGACGGGCTCCCTGGGGACCCTGGGGCTGATACTGGAGGTCTCGCTGAAGGTAATGCCGATACCGTTGTCGGAAGCCAGCCTCCGATTCGAGAGCTCACAAGACCAGGCGCTGGCCAACATGAATCGCTGGGCAGGAGAGCCCTGGCCTCTGGTCGCCAGCGCCTGGGAAAACGGATTGATGACGGTACGACTGGCGGGCGCCCATGCGGCGGTGGAAGCGGCTTGTCTCAAACTCGGTGGCGACAGGCTCGACCCTCTTTTGGCCCGACATTTCTGGCAGGATCTACGTGAACAGACCTCGGCCTTCTTTGCCGGGAATCAGCCGATCTGGCGGCTGTCATTACCGTCCATCGTGCCAGCCATCCCGCTTTCGGGGCCGATATTGATCGAATGGGGAGGATCCCAACGCTGGCTGCAAAGTGACGCTGATCCCCACTTGATTCGTGAGGTCGCCACACAGAACGGTGGACACGCGTCGCTGTTCCGCGGGAGCAAGGCCCGGGATGATGTATTTACTCCGCTATCGGGGCCGCTGATGGAGATTCATCGTCGGCTGAAGCAAAGCTTTGACCCTCATCAGGTTTTCAACCCAGGCCGGCTGTATCCAGACTTCTGATGGAAACCCAACTCGCTGACTTTATCCGGGATACGACTGCCGGTCGGGAGGCTCAAGCCATCCTGCGACGGTGTGTGCATTGCGGTTTTTGCAACGCCACCTGTCCGACCTATCAGTTACTCGGGGATGAGCTGGATGGACCCCGGGGTCGCATTTACCAGATCAAGCAAGTGCTTGAAGGCGCAAAGCCGACGGTCAAAACCCGTTTACATCTGGATCGCTGCCTCAATTGCCGTGCCTGCGAAACGACCTGCCCCTCTGGCGTTGACTACAGTCACCTGCTCGACATCGGCCGAGAAGTGGTGGAAAAACGGGTGCCTCGTCATACCGGGGATGCGCTCGTTCGCGGGCTGCTGAGAAACTTGCTGACGAGCCCCGCCGGGTTTGGTGTGACCCTGGGTTTGGCGCGGGCCTTGCGACCGATCCTGCCCAGATCTTTACAGAAGAGAATCCCGCCCCTCGTCTCGACAGCCGTCAATCCAGGTCCGCGCCACTCACGCCGCTGGATACTATTGGCCGGCTGCGTCCAATCCTCGATGTACCCGAACATCAACGCAGCGGCCAAGCGGGTATTGGATCGACTGGAGATCGATCTGATCGAGGCTCCCGGCGCAGGATGTTGTGGGGCGATACGGCATCACCTCAATGATCCGGAAGGCGGTAGAGAGGATGCCCGACGAAATATTTCGGCCTGGTGGCCCCTTCTAAATGCCGGTGCCGAAGGGCTGTTGATGACAGCCTCCGGCTGTGGAACCCATGTACTCGACTACGCCCATCAGTTGCAGGGTGACGCCGATTACGCCGAGAAGGCGGGACAGGTCAGCCATGTCACCCTGGATATCAGTACGCTGATCGCAGCCGAAGCTGAGAGGCTGTCAGCGCTCTTGAGCCAATGCCCCCCTTTGCCAGACTCAGACCGAAAACTCGCCTTTCACAGCCCCTGCACGCTCCAGCATGGCTTCCGGATACGCGGCACGGTGGAGGCATTACTAACCGCGGCCGGTTATGAGTTGACGCACGTCAGTGATGCGCATCTCTGCTGCGGCTCGGCGGGGACCTATTCGATTCTCCAGCCTGAGATTGCAGGACAGTTGAAAATGGACAAGCTCAAGGCCCTCATGGCGCATGAGCCGTCTGCCATTGCCAGCGCCAATGTCGGCTGTATCGCGCATCTCCAAGCAGATGCCTCCGTGCCGATCATGCACTGGATCGAACTGATCGATCAGCGGCTGACGTCAGCCCATTTCTGATCGTTTGACTGTTGGTCTCAGGGTATCTGTCCTTGAATCACGGTCTTCCATCATCCCAAGCGTTCCCAAGAACCACGGTATCGCTCCGAATGAGACATAAAAAGCAGATGCCAACGGCATACCGGTCACTTGAATCAGCCAGGTCACGATAAATTGAGCAAAACCGCCGAACAACATGACTGCCGTTTTGTAACTGAGCGCCAATCCGGTTGAACGAACCGAAATAGGGAACTGGTCGGCCAGCACCATGGATATCGCACCAATCATAATGGCCTTGAAATAGCCACCTGGATAACCGTAACAGAGTATGCAGCTGCCAATATCCGGTGGAACTATGGACATGAGTGACCGCTTTATTCTGCGGCTTCTATACGTTGGCACACCCCGCCGATAGTAGAATGAAGAGAGAGGTAATCCCCCGCCCCGTACTGCCTCAAGGGCTCCTCCGCCTTGCGCGGCCCCAAACGGGCGTCCACATCCTGTTTTGCAAGCGGTTTACCATGACATTTCTCAAAAAAAGCATCCACAATCGCGCGAATGTCAGTTCTGGGAGGCACCCATGAAGAGAACCATCGCCTCATGTTTGCTCTCATCGCTCACATTGCTGACCGGGCTCCTTGTTGCCCCTGCAGTATGCCGGGCCGATCACTGGGAGCGGATCCATGACAATCCGTCCCAAGGGCTGTCCTATCACGTCGATACCGAGTCCATCGTTATTCAGGGGGGCTTGGTAAGAGCGTGGGATCGGGTCGTTTACACCCGGCCCAAATCCGATAGTCAGGGCCGACTTATCTTTTCCCAGAAATACTACAAGTCCTACGATTGTTGGGAGCGTGTGTCCCGCAACATCCAGTCCATCGACTACGCCGATCGCGATTCCACCGCCATCGTTGGGGAAATCACCCAATATTCATCAACATGGCCACTCAACAGCGCCGCCAATGGTTCAGCAGAAGAAAAACTGATCAACTTTGTTTGCAGCAAGGCGGCTGTGAAGTTGCGAACAGATCGGTAGCTCAGCTCATTTGCCCTGCCCGATACGTCATTGACAGAGGCCATTTGTGGCCGGACCAGCGAGGATTTCCGAGCCAATCATGGGCTTACTCAGCGGAAGTCACCTATGTCTGACCAGCGGTTCACGACCCTCCAACACCTGTGCGGAGCGCATTGAGCTCATTCCGCGTGAGAGGGCCTGCGACTGCAGACGTGGATGATCCGGAATACGATTCGTCTGTTATGAAGGCCGTTGACTCGCCAAAGGATCGCGTCGGCCGATTTCTCCGCACATCGGTCCCTGACTGGAATCAAAATGCTCTGGTGGTCCGGTTGTTCACCAGGCTGCTCGGCCTGATCTTTCTTGCAGCCTTCGTGTCACTGAGCGTTCAGATCGAGGGGCTGGTCGGACAGGCCGGCATCCTGCCGCTGACCAACTACCTTGAACACTTACGCATGGAATTCGGCGGGTCCGCATATTGGCGTCAGCCAACGCTGTTCTGGATGGACGCCTCCGATACCAGTCTGCATCTGGCTTGCGTAGCCGGTGCCCTGCTCTCGCTGATGGTCACCCTCGGCCTGGGAACCTATTGGAATCTCGCCGGCTGCTACACGCTCTATCTGTCGCTAGTCACGGCCGGACAAGTGTTCACCGCTTTTCAGTGGGACATGTTGCTGCTGGAATCCAGTTTTCTCGCCCTGTTCCTCGCCAGCCGCTCGCCGATCATCATTCTGCTTTTTCGCTTTCTGATCTTTCGCTTCATGCTGCTGGGCGGGGTGGTCAAGTTGGCCAGCGGTGACCCGACCTGGCGCGGCCTGACCGCCCTGAACTACCACTTCGAAACCCAGCCACTGCCGTCGCCGCTCGCCTGGTCCGCCCATCACCTGCCGCCAGGTCTACTCGCGGTGGCCACCGCCTGCGTATTGATCATCGAACTCGCGGTTCCATTCCTGGTTTGGCTGCCCCGCCCTGGCCCGCTGTTCGCAGCCGGGAGCTTCATTTTGCTGCAAATCAGCATCATCCTTACCGGCAACTATGGCTTCTTCAACCTACTGACGCTCGCCCTTTGCCTGTTCCTGTTTGAGGACCGTGATCTGCGCCGCCTGCCGTTCCTAGGCAAGGCTCAACAAATGCCCGCGGAGGTTAGATCACCCTCGCCGCTGGGCCAGGCCAGCGCTGTGCTGATAGCCGCTGTCGTCCTGATTACGCTCAGTGGCCTCTCAGGCCCCAGAAGATCTTCAGGTTCAGAGCCAACGCCGCTGTACCGTTTCGCGCAAATCATCTCTGATTTCGGCCTCGTCAACGGCTACGGGCCTTTCGCCGTCATGACCACCGAGCGCCGGGAAATCGGCGTCGAGGGCTCGCGCGATGGCGTCAACTGGTCGCCTTTCACCTTCCGCTACAAACCGGACGATAGCGACAAGCCGCTGAGCTGGAACATCCCGCACCAACCCCGACTGGACTGGCAATTCTGGTTTGCCGCTCTCGGCGATCCTTCCACACAGCCTTGGCTCACCGCCCTCATGCAACGCTTGCGGGAGGGTTCATCCGAGAAATGGTCAATTGTTGTGTATCTGAGCAGGTTTGCTCAGGCGGCAATCTTCTCGATGTTGTCCTGTACTCCATCCCTGAACACCACCCCCTCGATGACTTGAGCGAGGCGGGCGATTCCGTT
>JBIIEQ010000089.1:0-10948 GCA_044237765.1 Methylococcaceae bacterium
CGCACGTCCTGGTATCCGGGTGTGATTTTCACCAGCGGGCTGGTGGTGATGGGCTGGGGCTGGCTGTTGTATAACGGCGTGATCGATCCGTTGGGTGGCATCAACAGCCTGTGGCCGCTCTTTGGAATCGCCAACCAGATGCTGGCGGGAATCGCGCTCTGTGTGGCGACCACCATCATCATCAAGAATGGTAAGCTTCGGTATGCCTGGGTGACGGCTGTTCCGCTGGTCTGGTTGCTGATCGTGACCACTACGGCGGCCTGGCAGAAATTGTTCAGCCCCGAGCTGCGCATCGGCTTTCTCACCCACGCGCGGGATTTGTCCGACAAGCTGGCCTCCGGCGCGCTGCCGGCCGAGCAGGCCGCCAAAACCCCGCAACTCATTTTCAATGATTATCTGGATGCGGGTCTGACGGCGCTGTTCATTGCCGTGTCATGGATACTGGCGTTCGAGACCCTGCGTATCTGCCGGGCGATTGTGGCCAAGCGACCGCATCCGCCATCCAGCGAGTCGGCCCATATTCCAAGCCGATTGGTGGAGGAATGGGTCAGGGATTGAGGGTGCGCTGTTTAAGGGAGCGTGGCGGGTTTTCGGGTAGAATTCGCGGCTTTTGCCGGGACCCCTCTCGCTGTGAACGCCGAAACGACACGCACCTGTCTGATCCCCGAATGGGCGGAGCAATCCGCCGTTTTTCTGGCCTGGCCTTATGCCGAGGGCGATTTCACGCCCTGGCTCCCGGCGGTGGAGATGACCTATGTCCACATCGCGATTGAAGTGGCGCGTCGCGAGCGGCTCATCGTGGCTTGTCGCAGCGAAGATCACCGCCAAAGCATCGAGCGCGGCCTGATCGAGCATGGCGCGGACATCGGGCAGATTCGCTTTGTCGTGATGCCCTACAACGATGTCTGGGTTCGCGACACGGCGCCGTTATCCGTCCAGGCCGAAGCTGCCCCGCGTCTGCTGGATTTCCGCTTCAATGGTTGGGGCGGCAAGTATGAACATGCGGACGATGCCGCCATTGCCCGCCGCCTGCATGAGTCGGGCGTATTGGGTGCGACGCCGCTGGAAGCCGTGGACTTCGTGCTGGAAGGCGGCAGCGTCGAGACCGATGGAGCCGGCACCGTCATGACGACGACCCGCTGTCTGCTGAATCCGAACCGCAATCCTGCCTGCTCGAAAACCCAGATCGAGTCGCAGCTGGCGGCCCGGCTGGGCGCTGATCAGGTGTTGTGGCTGGAACACGGTCATGCCGAGGGCGACGACACGGATGCGCATATCGATACGCTCGCGCGTTTCTGTTCGCCGGATACCATCGCCTACACCGCCTGTGACCAGCCCGATGATCCACTGCTTGCCGAATTCGCCAGCATGGCGGAGCAACTGGCTACTTTCAGGAATGGCTCTGGCCAGCCCTACCGCCTGGTACCGTTGCCGATCCCCGCGCCCATCCGCAGTGAGGAGGGCGACCGCTTGCCGGCCACCTATGCCAATTTTCTGATTATCAATAAGGCGGTACTGGTGCCGGTTTACAACGATCCGGCAGACCGCCTGGCGCTGGAGCGGCTGGCGGATTGTTTCCCGAGCCGCGAGATCGTCCCCATCGACTGCGTTCCGCTGATTCGCCAATATGGCAGTCTGCACTGCATGACCATGCAGTTTCCTTCGTCCATTTGCGTTGCCTGATTGCCATGTCTTCAGTGATTAAACTCGCTTTTGTCCAGCAGGCCTGCGGTGCTGCCGATCCTCTTGTGAATCTGGAAGCTTCCATTCGGGCGATACGCGAAGCAGCGGCTGCAGGCGCGGAACTGGTGCTGTTGCCCGAACTCCATCTGGGACCTTATTTTTGCCAGACCGAGGATACTGGCCGGTTTGATCTCGCGGAACCGATTCCGGGACCGACCACGGAGACCCTGGGTGCCGCAGCCCGTGAGGCGGGTGTGGTCCTGGTGGCGTCGCTGTTTGAAAAGCGAGCGCCGGGGCTTTATCACAACACGGCTGTCGTCTTTGAAAGAGACGGCGAGATGGTTGGAAAATATAGGAAAATGCATATTCCTGACGATCCCGGATACTACGAAAAATTCTATTTTACGCCCGGTGATTTGGGTTTCATGCCGATAGAAACCTCGGTCGGCAAACTCGGGGTGCTGGTCTGCTGGGATCAATGGTACCCGGAGGCGGCTCGGCTCATGGCGCTGGCCGGGGCTGACATCCTGCTGTATCCCACGGCCATCGGCTGGAATCCCGAGGATGCGGGAGACGAACGTGAGCGACAACTGAACGCCTGGATTACCGTGCAGCGTGGACATGCCGTGGCCAATGGGCTGCCGGTGATTGCCTGCAATCGGGTGGGAGATGAGCCTGATCCGAGCGGTCAGACGCCGGGAATACGGTTTTGGGGGAACAGTTTTGCGGCAGGACCGCAGGGTGAGTTTCTATGTCGGGCAGAGACTGGCGAGCAGCGGGTTTTGCGGGTCGATATCGACCGCCAGCGATCCGAGGACGTACGCCGAATATGGCCGTTTCTGCGAGATCGGCGGATTGATGCCTACGGGGCGTTGACTCGACGGTTTATTGATTGATTCCATGCAGTATGCATGGACAGACTGTCATCCACATACGAAAAAGGGGTTTATCCGGATAGATAAACCCCTTTATTGGACGAGGCTTAGAGTTAGATGAGGAACTCGTCAGCGTTACGCCCCTGTTCAACCAGGGATTGTAACCAGCGTGGCTTCATGCCGCGTCCCGTCCAGGTCTGGTTGGAATTGTTGGGGTTGCGATATTTCGGTGCCACCTTGCTGCCGCGCCTGGTTGACGCGGGTTTCTCACCGTCGGTGATTTCCACGGAAACCCCGATGGAAGCGGCCAGCTCCCTGATTTGGGCGATGACGCCTTTTCGTTTGCTATGCTGTTTCTCCTTCAGGGCACGCTGGGCATTGGCGATTACGTTGGCCAATTCCGCTTCGGATAAATTTTCCAGATCGTTGCTCATTTGTTGACCTCAGGTATGGTTATGTCTGTATTCGTGGGTAAATTCCTATTCAACCTCAATATTATAAGCAATCAAGAAAACATTAAACAAGCACAGCCCGTCGATTCTATGCATCCTTGTCCTGGAATTGGCATATTCGGGTTTGCCAGGGCGTCTGTCTGATTGGCCGGAATCGGGCGGGGTATGAGAGTACCGTATCCTCGATCCATGTTGGAATTGCTGCTGATGACCTTTATATGATGAACGCATACTCACCGAATCCCTCCCGCGTTTCCCCGCTGATTCCAGTGACCCCCGGCAAGGCTGGCCGAGCATTGGTATGGCGCGGACTCTCGGGCTGTGGCGATGCCCTCGCGCTCGCCCAGGCTATCCGCAGGGATCAATGTCTTTATCTGGTGGTGACCGAGGATACCCAGACGGCGGTCCGGCTTGAGCACGAGATTCGCTTCTTTCTCGGGGGAGCCTCTTCGGTACTACATTTCCCCGACTGGGAAACCCTTCCTTACGATACTTTCTCGCCACTGCCCGAGATTGTCTCGGAGCGTCTGAAGACGCTCGCGGAGCTTTCAAATACGACACACGGCGTGCTGCTCACCCCGGTCGCTTCATTGATGCAGCGATTGAGTCCGCGCACTCATGTTCTGGGAAATACCTTCATTCTAAAGCCGGGGACCCGAGTAAGCCTTGAGGAAACCCGGTTATGCCTCGAGAGTGTCAGTTATCACTGCGTCACCCAGGTGTTGCAGCATGGCGAGTTTGCCATTCGCGGCTCGATACTCGATTTGTTTCCGATGGGCAGTCATGTGCCTTATCGCATCGAATTATTTGATGACGAGGTGGAGTCCATCCGCATATTCGATCCGGAAACCCAACGCTCCAGCGAAAAGGTCGCGGAGGTCAATCTTTTCCCGGCCCGGGAATTTCCGTTCGATGATGACGCCATCAAGCGTTTTCGGCAGGCCTTTCGTAGCGAATTCCCCGAAATATCCAGCAATAATTCGCTGTATCAGCAAGTCAGCAAAGGCGTGGCGGCGGGAGGCGTGGACTATTATTTCCCATTATTCGTGGAGAAGACGGAAACCCTGTTCGATTATCTGCCTGCTAAAACCACGGTGGTGCTGCACGGGCAAGTAGAGAAGGCAGCCGGCCAGTTCTTCACGGATACCCGGGCACGTTATGAACACCGTCTCAATTACCTCGACCGACCACCCTTGCCGCCCGAGCGGTTATTTCTTGCCCCCGGGCAACTCGATGAGCGTCTCCATGGCAAACCGCTGATTCTGCTGGAGCAGGATCATGCGTCGGAGGAGGGCGGTGCTACTACTACGATCGAATATGGCTGCCAGCCCTTGCCTTCGCTGGCCCTGAATGTCCGACAGAAAGAGCCGGCCGAAGCGCTGACCTCATTGCTCCGGGAGCAGGCCGAACGCACCCTGTTTGTCGCCGAAACCGCCGGGCATCGTGAAGCCTTGTTGGAAGTGCTGGGTCGCCAGCACATCAAGCCGAAGGTGATCGAGTCCTGGGCGCAATTCATGGAGAGTGCCGAGCCGGTCTGTCTGGTGATCGCGCCGATGGATCATGGCTTGTGGATGACGGATCCCAACCTCGCCATTGTCACGGAGAGCCAGCTCTCCGGGGAGAAAGTTCAGCAGCGTAGGCGTCGTCGCTCAAGTACTGGCCACAAAATCGATCAGATCCTGCGCAATCTGGAAGAACTGGAAATGCATGCTCCGGTGGTGCACCAGGATCACGGTGTAGGCCGCTTCATGGGATTGACGAGGCTCACCGTTGGCGGGATTGAAGCCGAATTTTTGACCCTGGAGTACGCCAACCAGGACACGCTGTATGTTCCTGTCTCGTCGCTACACCTGATCGGACGCTACAGCGGCGCCAGCCCCGAATCCGCCCCCCTGCATCGGCTGGGTGGCGAGCAGTGGCAGAAAGCACGGCGCAAGGCGCTGGAGCGGGTGCGGGACGTCGCTGCCGAATTGCTGGATATTTACGCCAAGCGGGCGCTGCGTCAGGGGCACAGCCACACCACGATCACCGAGGAGTATGCGAGCTTCGCGGCCGGATTTCCGTTTGAGGAAACACCGGATCAGGAAACCGCCATCCTCGATGTCATCAAGGACATGGCCTCGTCGCAGCCCATGGATCGAGTCATCTGTGGTGACGTGGGCTTCGGCAAGACCGAGGTGGCCATGCGTGCCGCCTTCATTGCGGTGCAGAACGGCAAGCAGGTCGCTGTGCTGGTGCCGACGACCCTGCTGGCCCAGCAGCATTTCCAGAACTTTCGCGATCGATTCGCCGACTGGCCTATCCGTATCGAGACGCTGTCACGCTTTGTCGGCAAGAAGCAGCAGGACCAGGTGCTGGCCGAGGTGACCGAGGGCAAGATCGATATTCTGATCGGGACTCACAAGATTTTGCAAAAGGATGTCGGGTTCAAGGATCTGGGCTTGGTCATCGTCGACGAAGAGCAGCGTTTTGGGGTGACGCAGAAGGAGCACTTCAAGAAGCTGCGCAGCGAACTGGATTTCCTGACACTGACGGCTACCCCCATTCCACGCACACTCAACATGGCGATGGCGGGTCTGCGGGACATTTCCATCATCGCCACACCGCCGCCCAACCGGCACGCCATCAAGACCTTTGTCAGCGAATGGGACGGCGGCCTGATTGAAGAGGCCGTTCTGCGCGAGATCAAGCGCGGCGGTCAGGTGTACTTCCTGCACAACAAGATTGAGACGATGGAGAAAATGGCCCGCGATCTGGAAGCGCTGGTGCCGCTGGCGCGTATCCGCGTCGCTCATGGCCAGATGCCGGAGCGGGAGCTGGAGCAGATCATGCTCGACTTTTATCACCAGCGGTTCAACGTGTTGCTCTGCACCACCATTATCGAGAGCGGTATCGATGTTCCGAGTGCGAACACCATCATCATCAATCGCGCCGACATGCTGGGACTGTCGCAGCTGCACCAGATTCGCGGTCGGGTCGGGCGCTCGCATCATCGCGCCTACGCCTATCTGATCGTACCGCCGAAAAGCCTGATGACGTCTGATGCCACGAAGCGCCTGGCGGCGATCGAGGCTTCGGGTGAGCTGGGAGCGGGCTTCATGCTCTCATCCCATGATCTGGAAATCCGGGGCGCCGGCGAGTTGCTCGGCGACGAACAAAGCGGGCAGATTCAGGAGATCGGCCTGAGCCTGTACACCGACTTGCTGGAACGCGCCGTCAAGGCCCTTCAGTCCGGGCGACAGCCTGAGATCGATCTGCTGCCCCATGAAGCCGGACCCGAGATTGATCTTCAAAGTCCCGCGCTCATTCCGGAGGACTATCTCGGTGATGTCCATACCCGATTGGTGCTTTACAAGCGCATCGCCAACGCGCGCAACGACGAGGATCTGCGGGCGCTTCAGGTGGAAATGATCGATCGTTTCGGTCTGCTGCCGCCGGCGGCGAAGACGCTGTTTGCCATTACCGGACTCAAGCTGCGTGCTGAAAAACTTGGCATTCGCAAGATCGATGCGAACGCCACCGGTGGCCGGGTGCTGTTTCATCCCAATCCCGAAATCGACCCCATGAAGGTTATCCAGCTAATACAAACCCAGTCGCAAACCTACAAACTGGACGGGCCCGAGAAGTTGCGTTTCATCGCGCCCCTGGAAACTGCCGAGGCGAGGATTGCTTTTGTCGAAAAGCTGGTCGAACTGCTCGGGGGCGACGCTTGATGGCGTTACCCGAAACGCTTGCAGTTGTAACGCTCAGGCGCATCCCGCATAATGCGCGCTCTTGTTGGCCCGGCTTACCCGGGGTCATCAGCCAGAGTTCAATGGTGAGTCGTATCGGTCCCCTCGCAATGATACGCTGCAAACCCCGCCAGGCCCGGAAGGGAGCAACGGTAGTAGCGGATTCGTGTGCCGGGGTGCGGCTGGTACGACTTGCCACCCAATTCCCCCTTTCATCAGTGTCTGTCCCCTCGCGAGCGAGAGGTTGTGAACAAACCTGCCGCGCAACTCGTCCACTGTCGGCTTAATTTTCAGGCGTCATGGCTTATCAGGCTTTAGCCCGCAAGTGGCGTCCCCGAAAGTTCGCCGAGATCGTCGGCCAGGAACATGTGGTGCGAGCACTCACCCACGCTCTGGAATTCGACCGGCTGCATCACGCCTATCTGTTTACCGGCACCCGCGGGGTCGGTAAAACCACGGTTGCCCGCATTCTGGCCAAGGGCATGAACTGTGAATCGCGTCAGGGCGCCGAACCGTGTGGCGAATGTCTGAGCTGCCGTGAGCTGGATGAGGGACGTTTCGTCGATCTGGTTGAGGTGGATGCGGCGTCCCGCACCAAGGTCGAGGATACCCGCGACCTGCTGGACAATGTGATGTATGCGCCTACTCGGGGTCGCTACAAGATCTACCTGATCGACGAAGTTCACATGCTGTCCGCACACAGCTTCAATGCGCTGTTGAAGACGCTGGAAGAGCCGCCTTCTCATGTGAAGTTTCTGCTGGCCACCACAGACCCGCAGAAAATTCCGGTGACCGTGTTGTCGCGCTGTCTTCAGTTCAATCTGAAGCGACTGACTCCCGAACAGATTCGTGGCCAGATGGAGGAGATACTCCATCGCGAAACCGTGCAGTTCGAGGTGAATGCCATCAAGTCGCTGGCCCGGGCTGCGGATGGTTCCCTGCGCGATGGTCTTAGCCTGATGGATCAGGCCATCGTCCATGGCGGCGGATCGCTTGGGGAGGCCACGGTGGCCGCCATGCTCGGGACCGTGGCGAGGCGCCCGGTGTTCGAAATGCTGGATGCCCTGCTCGAACAGGATGCTGCCGGGCTGCTGGCGTTGATTGAAGGCATGGACGAGCATGCACCGAATTACCCCGACGTCCTGCAGCAACTGCTGATCATTCTTCATCATGCCGCGCTGGGGCAGTGGGCGCCCGAGGCCATTCGACGTGACGATGATGCCGACCGGATTCTGGCGATCGCGCAACGTGTCAGTGCCGAGGACTTGCAGCTCTTCTATCAGATTGGCTTGATCGGTCAGCGTGACCTACCGCTATCCCCCGATCCTCGAAGCGGGTTTGAAATGGTCATGTTGCGGATGATGGCTTTCCGGCCCGCCGCTGCGGATCAATCACTGGGGCCCACTGCAAAACCTGCCCTGTCGTCACCGGCAAAAGTCACCGCCCGGGCGAAAGACGAGGTGTCCGTACCGGTCACCCCCCGTTCGGCAAATCCTCAATCGCATGAGTCGCCAGTCCGTTCCATCGCGGAGCCCGCGGTTGTGGCTTCCCCGCTACCCGAGGTGCGATCAAGTGAGCCTGTCCAGCCACTACCCCTGGCCTTTACAGAGCCAGCCCCGGCGACCGTGCTGCCCGGTTCGGTGGATTGGCCAGCCTTGATCCAAGCGATGGGACTGACCGCCATGACGCGAGAATTGGCCAACAATTGCGTGCTGATACGTCTGGACGAGGAGTCCTGCCAGCTCAGTCTGGAACCGCGATTGACGCATCTCAAAAGTCCCCGGGCCGAGGCCGGGCTGGAAAAATCGGTGCAGACGCATTTCAATCGCCCCATAAAGCTGCAGATCAGGCTGGAAGCCCCGGAGCAGGAGACGCCAGCGTTGCAGATTCAGCGCGAGAAGGACGAGCGTCAGCAGGCGGCCGTCGACGAGATCGAACAGGACGAGGGCGTGCTCGCCTTGAAGGCGACCTTCGATGCCCGTATTGTCCCCGGCAGCATCAAACCCCTTTGATTTGATTGATGATTCAGCCTCCACGGAGAATACCCTTATGAAGAATCCCCTTGCCGGACTGATGCAGCAGGCGCAGAAGATGCAGGAGAACCTCAAGCAAGTTCAGGACGAAATTGCCGCTGCGCAAATTCAGGGTGAGTCGGGAGCCGGTCTGGTCAGGATCAGCATGAATGGCAAGCGCCAGGTGCAGAAAGTTGTCATCGACGACAGTCTCCTGAACGAGGATCGCGACATGCTGGAGGACCTTATCGCGGCCGCCTTCAATGATGCCGTCAACAAGGTCAGCGCGCTGAAGCAGGAAAAGATGGCCGCGCTGACCGGTGGAATCGATTTGCCTGCCGGATTCAAACTGCCCTTCTGAGCAGATGAGCGAGTCTCTTTCATGCTACAGACCGGTGCCTTAGGCCAGATGATGCGGGCCCTTCGCTGCCTGCCAGGCATCGGCCCCAAGTCGGCACAACGAATGACCTTTCATCTGTTGCAACGGGATCGCGAGGGCGCCCGGGAACTGGCTTATGCCTTGCTGTATGCACTTGAACACATCGGCCATTGCAGCCAGTGCCGAACCCTCACCGAAGGATCGCTATGCCCGGTTTGCGCCAATCCGCGTCGGGAGCGGTCATTGCTGTGCGTGGTGGAAACGCCGGCCGAGGCCCATGCCATCGATCAAGCGACGGGTTTTCAGGGTGTTTTCTTTGTGCTCAACGGGCGACTGTCACCGCTGGATGGCATCGGTCCGGTCGAATTGCGCCTGGATCTCCTGGATCAGCGATTGAAGTCCGGCGAGGTGTTGGAGATCATCCTGGCCACCAACACGACCGTGGAAGGCGAAGCCACTGCGCATTACGTTTACGAAATGGCGCGGCAGCACGGTGTCACCACGACCCGGCTGGCCTATGGCATGCCGCTGGGTGGCGAGCTGGAATGGGTCGATGGCGCAACTCTGTCGCATGCCTTCAATGGTCGTAAGTCCATTTAGCGGCCGCTTTCAACCGAGGTATACGATGACGGACTGTCTTTTCTGTAAGATGGTGGCCGGGGATATCAAGCCCGATGTGGTCTATGAAACGGACGACGTATTGTCGTTCCGGGATATCCGGCCACAGGCCAGGGTGCATGTGCTGGTCATTCCCAAACGGCATATTCCGACGCTCGATGATTTTCCGACCGATGATCCTGCGCTGGCCGGCAAATTGTTCGGCGCGGTACAGGAAGTGGCGCGGCGGGAAGGGCTGGCCAGCGGCGGTTACCGCACGGTGATCAACTGCCGTGGCGATGGTGGGCAGGAGGTCTATCACCTGCACCTTCATGTTCTGGGTGGCAGAAAGTTGAGTTGGCCTCCGGGCTGAGCGGCGGGGCCAAAAAAACGGAAGTACTGAATCCAGTACTTCCGCTTGATTCAGCTCTGGCAGTCGCTCTGCCAGAGCTGGCGGCACCTCAGTTAGGCGCCGGATCGAAATCGAGGCCGAGAAGCTTCCAACTGTCCGGTTTGGTCTGATCCTCTCCAACCAAGCGGATGGTGCAGGCATACAGTTTGTCGAACTGCCCCTTCTCCTTGTCCGCTATATGCACACTGGCGCGGATCAGGTATTGGCGGTTACCGAGAGCCCAGGCCTCATAATCTTTGTCGATGAATTCCGTTTTATCCGGCAGATCGCCATCATTCTTGACGGCTTCACGACAGTTGGCTAGGGCAAAATCGGTTCTCTCGGTCTTCGCGTCAAGCTTGCCCAGCGGCTCGTTTTCCTCAATCGGTTTCTCAAAAAATAATTCGGACCCCACGACTTTCATCACCAACGGCATAATGGCCTTTTCCTGAAGCAGATAAAGCGAGCCGATAAAAAGGATCAGGTAGAGAATGGAGAATTTACTCCGAACCATTTTGTTGAAGAAGTCTTTCATCGTGTTGCCTTTTTATTGTTTGTATTTGGGTATGGTTGGGAGAAACGGCGTTTCTCGGTCAAGGGCGGAATTTTTCAATGGGTTTCCTGAAGTGTACACCACCAATATTCCACCATGCGTCTGACAGGGCTCATCGACTTTGGTTTCCGCGGCGGCCCGGTTTTGTGACTCTCTTCCGTTTTGTGTGGAAAGACTCATAGGGTGACCGTGTGAGCGAAAGGATTGGCCGGGAGGTTTTGCAGCTTCCCTGTGGTCAGAAAGATGATGTTGGTGAGGCTTCTGATGGACTGAAA
>JBIIEQ010000090.1:0-10906 GCA_044237765.1 Methylococcaceae bacterium
ACCGAGTCACCTTATCTTTACTCACGGCGTATTCACTCCTCTCGTAGGCATTGATGACCTTGAAGACCATCAAGAATACGCCGCCTCCATCAGCTGCTCATCCACAACTTTTGAGCATAACTCGCGAACACCAGTCGGGATGTCTATGCGGATCGGGGCTATCCGTCCAGAGAGCGAGAAGCGTGGCTGAAGCGTGAGGGATACCGCAGCCAAATTCAACGGAAGGGGCAGAGGAACAAGCCTTTGTCGGAGTGCCAGCAACGACGGAATCGTCGAATCGCCAAGTCTCGCGCTCGAGTAGAGCACGTGTTCGCAGGGATTGAGCAGATGGGTGGCAAGATGATCCGCACCATCGGTCAGGCCCGTGCCAATTTCGCAATGACGATGATGGCGGCCTGCTACAACTTGAAGCGGTTGGCCCTACTATGTGCTTCCAATAATGTACTGATCGATATCTCAACGCCTCTCGACGTCAGTCATACCTCGGCCACCATCAGGATCTCCCCGGATGTTGCGCAATAACCTTCCCGCTGATGCCCATCGGATATACTTCACGGTGTTCCGGGCTAGTTTCATCTTTGTTAATATACGCCAACTTACACCATGCCGACTCGTATATATGCTTCCTGTTCGTCAGGCTGGCGTTTTGCCTTTGGCTTCTTCCAGTTTTTCAGTTACCCGCGATCCCCTTGCCGTTCAGCTAACCCTTCCGCTTGCCGGGTAGGTTGAAGGCTTTCACCTCCAAGGCATTGCGCTCTCTCGGTCACACGAAAAGAAGGCCGCCTTCCGGCGGCCTTCGATACTGATTTGATAAGGTCTCTAGGTTTATTGGCGATGGGCCTGATGATTGCCGTTCTTTAAAGCACCACCTGCGGTCATTACCACATTGCCAGATGCATCCATCACTTTGACATAAGCCGAATCATTGAGGCCTGGCTCCCCTGAATCGATAAATTCGAATTCCAACATGGCACCGGGTTGCCCATTGAATTGACCCACACCTTGGCCTTTTAAGGTATCCAAACCTGCGATCGGTTTTTCTTCACCGATACCTCGGGTATCTGAACACTTGGCAAAGGTCAAGGTATCCAGCTTGAATCGATTACCCTTGCCCCAATTGATTTGGACATTGTTCGGTTGCATGGCGGAGGCGCAATGCAATTCAAAACCATGGGTGACGCGGGTGCCGTCTTGAGCGAAGACACTGCCGCCGCCAGTCATACGACCATCGAGGACGGTAATGCTCTTCTGTTCATACACGATATTGCCGCTTTCATCCTTCATGGGTTCTCCGTTGATCAAAGCCCAATCCTTGCACTCTAGGGGTGTGGGTGAAGGCATGGCAGCGTTGGCTACCATGATGGTTTCCTTGAACTGGATCTTGCCGCCGCTGATGATTTCCTGTTCAGACGGTTCGAAACCGGTCTGGATGGGATCAGAACAGTCGCTTGTCATGGATACCTTGACAGGCAGATTCTGCAAACCAGCAATAATGGCCTGGCCGATATTGGCACCATCCGAAGTGATCGGCTGGACGCTACCCCCTGTGGCTGCTGCCAACGCGTCAAGCTCATTTTCTGCCCCTGGCGCCTTGAGACCAATGACTTTTATGTTAGCGGCCTGAAGGGCTGCGGTCGTCGACGTCAGATCATTGACATGCGGGTCACTGCCGCCGGTTGGGATGTGGAAAGGCGCATCCGTAGCGACGAGCAGGACTTTAGTGACGTTCGGATTGGGATCGAAGTTACAGGGGTTCTGAAGGCCCTTGGTGGGATCATCCAGACCATTCAATGTGGCCACGATGGCGTCATATTGGGCTTCAGGAGTATCGGCCCCACCGCCGGCGGTCAGCGAATTGACGCCATCGGTCCAGGCTGTTTTGTCACTGTTCAGTGGACTCCGCAGCCAGTAAACCCAGTCACCCGGTAAGCCATAGGGATTGATGGGATAGTCACGATAGCCAGCCACGGCAAACCGGGCTTCCGGTGACTTGGCAATCACGGTGTCATAAATATCCGGAGCAGCCAGTTTGAGATTATTGATGTCATCGCCAAAAGACCCGGTTTCATCTTCCAGCAAACAGACATCGATCTTGGGCGGAAGGGCTGGGGTTGTTACCGTTTTCTCGATCACAATGGATTCATTCGGATGCAGTGAGGCTTCCACTTTATCCGGAGAAAGCGACGCCTCAGCGAAGGCGCTACCCCCTGCCATGAGAAGAATTATCCCGGCCTCAACCTTCGTAGCCTGCCTGCCCCAGATAGCCATGCGTTTTTTGTTTGAAAAAGATTTGGTAGCTCTCATTGTGTACCTCGATTGGTTGAGATGAAGGGCTATGGAGATGCCCTGCTGGGTGCTTGGAATTGCATAAGAAACTCCAAGCACAATCGGAGGCTACCGTGTCATATTGTGTCGATCTATTCGTAAAAATACTTATGTGTTAATGCATACATTGCCCAGAAGTATCCCGGTCTCGCCGCTATGCGGCGGACTTTTATTTGTCAGCGCAGAAATGATCTGCTGGCAAAACCGAAAACCAGTATTTGCCCGGGAGGTTAAGGTTTGGCCTTCCAAGTGGCCAAGAGCTCCAGAGGAGCCGATTCATAGTAATGGTAATGAACGAGTGGCCTCGTATCGACAAAAATTAGATATGTCACAAGTAGTGGCTTACGGCGCGGTCTATGGGACTTATGGAGCAGTTGCCGTTTTGGCTTGCTCCCCATTGCTCTGCGCGTTCAACGGATCCGAGCCATGACGGAATCTAACGTGCGCCGGGAGTTCATGGATCACGAGCGGTCCAGCCAATTGGGAAACGGGTTTTCCATTCAACTCGATGCCAGTGGCCGCCTGGGGCAAGGGCGGATTGATGACGAGCCCCTTGGACGGCAAGCGAAGCAAAGCCTCGATGTGTACTTGGGTTTCTCCGGGATGGGACGATTCAAGGTGATAGCCCAGCACGCCAAACGCGGTGTGCAATCCTTGAATTCCGACACCGCCTGGCGCTTCTACCCAGGCGCGAGGCAGCCCAGCCGCCAGCACTAATTGATCGCCGCTGTTTTCGTAAGCAAACAGCGACAGGAAAGCCTGGATGAATTCAGCCCCGACCCAGGTATGAGGAAGATCGCCAATGAAATTGGCTGGACGTTCATCCCGCCAGGCGACTTCGGGCCATTGGTTCCACTCAGCGGGACGCCGACCCGTCATTAAGGATTTGATTGTCGCATTGGCCGCCTCCCGTTCTCCCAATCGGACCATCGCGGAGACACTGCGAAACTCATAGGGCGCATAGGCTTTCCAGTTCGATACTCCGCGAGTCCTGGCCTGTACCTCGGCGAAATATCGCTTGAATGTGGTTTGCAGGGCAGGGAACAGTCTGGAATCAGCCCCCAGCCCGAGGATCGGGGCAATCGCCGTCGATGTGGGGTCGAAGTCGCCCAGATCGGCCGAGGCGGGAGCGAAGTCGATGTTGAAATGTTTCTGCGTGAGCTCAATGGAGCGTTCGACATCGCTTTGCATGGCATCGCGAACGGCGGCATATCGCGCCGCCTTGTCCGGCGCCTGCATTTCGCCCGCAAGCCAGGCGGCATCAGCCAGCCCCCGGATTGCCCAGTAGTCATCCCAATAGGAATGAACCGGATGCGACATGTAACCCTCATGGCTGGCTGATTCCGGAAGAAGGCCCCTGAACCGGTTCGCTTCTCCCTGTGAGTAGTCCGGACCCAGCCGTTTCTCACGGAGTGCGATCAGATACTCGACGCTCCGCATCACCCGTGGCCATAGGGCTTCCAGCAGCCCCCGATCTCCTGAGTAGCGGTAATAGTTAGCCAGTGTGTAGATGAACTCCCCGACGCTGTCGTGTTCGACCATGGCATCCGGTCCCCACGGATCGAGACAGCAGGGAATCGACCCATCCGAACCTTGATAGGGACCAAACCAGCGCAGGAATGCGCCGACTTCGGCTTCATGTCCGAGTGCGAGCAGTGCTGATGAGGTGACCGCTGCATCGCGAATCCAGGTGCGGTTGTAGCGGCGCGCACCGGGACGAATGGTGGGACCGTCGCGGTTGATCAGGATATAGGCCAGGGTCGACTGGACTGCCCGAGCCATGGCTGCGCCGTCTGCGGGGAGTCGGAAAGTGACCTGATTCAGTTGTCTTTCCCAATCCTCAACGACCGCTTGATATTGGCGAGACCAAAGCGGATGGGCCTCAGTCTTTGCCGAGGCCGAGTATCGGGTCTTTTTATCGTTCGTGTCGGGCAAGGCCAGAATGATCTCCCGTTGAGCGCCCGGGGCTATCGAGAAGGCATAACGCAGCGCGCCGGTGGCCTTGCCCAGCGCATCATTCACTGATGTGGCGCGTGGAACGCTGTCCTGAGCAATATCTGCCGCGATCGGGTACTGATCAAATCCCGCCACACCCCCTTGGTCAGGGCGAGTCAATGCGATCACGCGCGGATGGCCCTCGATCCAGAATGCGTCTTTCCTGAAACTCAGCTGATGTATCGACGAAATCCCTCCCGAGCCGGCCAGTGACTGCCAAGGCGGATTAACCAGAAACGGGGAAACAACCAGAAACAGACTGGCCTCGATGGGTTGCTGCCCATGATGGGTGACTTGATAGCGGGCCAGAAAAGGTGCGTTCGATGCCTTCGGATTCAACAGCGACACCGACAACTCCAGCTCGCCCTGTGTCCTGCTGACCGATGGAATGGGCAGATAGCCGTTTGCCAGTGAAGGCGTGGCGGTGCCATCCGCCCACGTCAGCAGCTTGCCACCGGAGTACAAATAGGGTTCGATCGAGAATGCGCCCTCATCGGATTCAACCTGGCCATCCGTGCTCAGCAAGGCTTCCCGTTTCGCCCCTGAAACGGGGGTTCCTGCACTGCCGGCCACCGTCCAATAAGGTTGTTCGCCCAGCAGGTAGCGGGGATAAAGTCCTCTCGTCGCATCATGTGCCATGCGCTCGAAGAGTGGCTGGTTCGAACTTGTAAAAGCGAGCGGGGCGATTTCCAGGCGTCGAATCCCGTAGCCTATTCCCCTTGGATCAGCATCCATGCGAAGTCGCAAGAAGCGCGACTCAGCTTCCGGGAGCGGCAGATAGTCACGCTGACCGTTGCCGTGGCTGACCGTATATGCGCGTTGCCAGTTTTGACCATCGTCGGACTGCTCGACCTGGTATTGGGCCGCATAGTCTTTGGGGTCCCAGTCAATGATGAGTCCGCCGTACTCCCGTAGCATCCCAAAATCCAGCTGAAGCCAGGCGGGTTGCCGGTTCGGAAGGCTGTGCCAGCCCGTATCGGACGATTCATTCAGCAGATTCCGGGCATCGCGACCCGTGAGTGCACCGGAGGCGGTGATGACCGGAGTGCCTGAATAGGCTTGGTCCGGTTGACGTGGCTCCAGTTTCAGATCATCGATCCAAAGTGTCCCCTTGCCGCCAGGGCCTCGGCCTATGACAAACTCGACGAGTCCAAGCTTTTGGGGTTTGTCGCCCTCGGCAGGGCCCCAGGCAAATGCAAATTGGCGTTGTTTGACGCGCAGGGGTTGCCAGTCCAGCGGTGCGCTAAATTCGGGATGGCTATACCGCCAGACATTCTTCCCGGAGTCATCGATCAAGCGCAATTCCAATGGGTAGGCTGCTTTGCCCTTTAATTTCAGCGTGATTGCATAATTCTCCGGGAGTGTCATGGGGACCGATTTATGCACCATGACTTCCCCGCCGCCCTGGGTGAAATCAAAATCGATGCGCATTGAAGAGCCGTTTCTGGTTTTCTCCGCGATGACCGTCGCTTTGGCCGCTCCCGCACCGATGGCGCTCCAATTGGATACGGAGTCGAAAACATCAATAACCCGTGAGGCATCCTCGGACTTTGTGCAGACCGACATCGTCAGGAGTAGGGCTGACAGGAAGGCCCTGAACAGATCGTTTCTCATCGAATGGATTGGAAGAGGTTTTTGGAAGATGATGCGGTATCGGCGGTTGAAATGCGCCTGAGTACCGCATCCGGATCAAGTTTGCCGGCATTTTAAGACGAACAAGGCGTCAGGCCGGCATGTCCAGCCTGCATCCTGTGTCGCCAGTGATTTCGCCGGATTATCTGTTGGCGTACTTTTTGAAGTCTTTGCGCTTGGCCTTTCGTCTGTTTCTCGCTGACTGAGTGGGACGAGGGCCCATCGTCCGGGGCGCGCGATTGTAATGAGGAACGGCACTTCGATGACGCCCAAACAATTTATAAACCTCGAACCAGAAGATGGAACCCAATCCCGCAGCCAGGCAGATGCCGATGTCCCGGAGGGGCAGGGCGCTGAAATGGAACAGCTTGCGTAATTCGGGAATCAGAAGGACAGCAGCGAGCATCGCCAGTGCGCCCGGGACCACCCACCAGAGCGCCGTGTTCCGCGCAGCCAATGTCCGGACAAGACCATCGGACCATGATCGATTGCTCAGGATCAGTCCGATATTGGCCACAATGAGGGTGGTAAAGGCTAACGCTCGAGCGTCATCCTCCCCACGGTCTAGGAGAAGCGCCAAGGCATAGACCCCGAATACCGCCAGCAGGACTATCAATCCCTGCAAGAGGCTTACCACCACCATCTTGCGTGAGAACAGCGTCTCACCGACATGGCGGGGCTTTCGCTGCATCAGGCCGGACTCTTCCGGTTCCATTTCAAAGACGACAGAACAGGCGGGATCGATGATGAGCTCCAGAAAGACGATATGGACCGGGAGCAGAATCAATGGCCAGGACTTTTGCGTGATGGCCTGAAGAATCACAGGGAGCAGACTCAAACCGGCAATTGGGACATGAATGGCGATGATGTAAGCCATCGCCTTGCGCAAATTGTCGAAGATCCGCCGACCCATGCGAACGCCTCCGACCACTGAGGAAAAGGCATCGTCCAGCAGCACGAGATCGGCGGACTCCCGCGCTACGTCAGTCCCGCGCAATCCCATCGCCACCCCGATATGGGACGCCTTGAGTGCCGGTGCGTCATTGACGCCGTCGCCGGTCATGGCGACGACTTCGCCCGATGCCTTGAGGGCCTGAACGATGCGCAGCTTTTGCTCGGGAATGACGCGGGCAAAAATGGAAATTCCCTTGATGCGCTGCCGTAACGCATCATCGCTGATGACCTTGAGCTCTGGTCCGCTGAGGATATCGCCCTGGGGCAGTCCGATTTCCGATGCAATCTGCTGCGCCGTGGCGGGATAGTCACCGGTGATCATGATCACCCGGATGCCGGCGGCGACACATTCGGCGATCGCGGCGGGGACTTCCGGGCGAATGGGGTCGGTAAAACCGACTAGGCCGACAAGGCTGAAATCAAAATCGTGCTGGATGCCGGGTAGCTTTCTGGCCCGCGCCTGGGCGACACCAAGAACGCGCATGCCGCGTTTTGCCAGCGCAAGCATATCCTTCTCAACTCGCCCGGCTTCCTTTTTGTCAAGATGACACAAGTCGATAATGGCTTCCGGAGCGCCCTTGGCAGCAACGATAATCTCGGTCCCATCGAGAGACTCCCAGGCACAGGACATGGCCAGCAGTTCCCTGGACAGTGGGTATTCCTTGATCAGCCTCCAATCCCGATGCAAATGTTCACTGGCTGCTCGCAATCCGATGGCGTGGACTTCCTTTTCCATCGGGTCAAACGGGTCCAGCTGGCTGGCCAGCACCGCATATTCAATAAGCTCATGAAAGGACTCGGGAATGTCGCCGGCCAGAGAAGCGCCCGTCAGGACATTGCGACCCGCAACCAGCCCTGCCAGTTGCATCCGGTTTTCCGTGAGGGTGCCGGTTTTGTCCGTACAGAGGACCGTTGCGGCGCCAAGGGTCTCGACGGCCATCGTCCGGCGAGTCAGAACATGGATGCGGGAGAGGCGAAAAGCCCCCAATGCCAGGAAGATGGTGAGCACCACGGGAAACTCTTCCGGCAGAATCGCCATGGCCAGAGTGAGCCCGGCCAGAAGGCCCTTTATCCAGTCATGACGGGACAGGCCAAAGATGACAATCGTCGCGGCGCACAGGACGAGCCCGTATAGAGCCAGGCGCTTGACGGTGCGACGAGTGTCGCGCTGCAGGTGGGTCTGTTCTTGCTCTATGCCCCCCAGGGCGGCGCCGATTTTGCCTAGCTCCGTGGCCTGCCCGGTTGCGGTGACCCTGGCGATGCCCTTGCCGGCGACGACCAGGGTTCCGGAAAAAAGGAATGGCAAATCATCGCCGCCGGGTGCGCTCTGTCGCGTGATCCCATCCCAGATGGACTTGCGAACTGGCACCGATTCGCCGGTCAACAAGGACTCATCAATGCTGATATGCGAGGCGTCCAGCAGGACGGCATCGGCCGGAATGCGATCTCCCTCGGCGACAACGAGAAGGTCGCCGATGACCACCTCGCGCCCGGCAATCCGCATTTTCTGGCCGTCGCGGATGACGAGAGCACGGGGGCTCGATAGATCGCGCAGGGCCTCCAGCGCATGCTCGGTCTTGTTTTCCTGGTAGAGCGTGATCGAAATCACCACCACCACGAAGCCCAGAAGAATGACGGCTTCGCCCGGTTCCCCTAGCAGCAGGTAAATGCCCCCGCACGCCAGGAGCAAGAGAAACATGGGTTCCCGAACGATATCGAACAGGATTCGCCATCCCGTTCTTTGATCCTGGCTGGGGAGTTCATTCGGCCCGTCGCGCAGCAGGCGCGCGCCGGCTTCGCTACTGGTCAGGCCGTTCAGCATGGTGATTGGGGTGCTGTTTCCAGTTGGTATAGAGAGGGGTTCTCTCACGGAATCGACGTGACAGGCTCGCTGCTGGATTCCAGCAGTTCGGGAATGATGAACTTGAGTGGGGCGGTCAGGGCTTCCACTGTTTCGGTTTCCGTCGTCAATCCATGCATATCGTTGCTGGTGTGGCTACCCAAACGCTGGCTTTATCGTCCCAAATGGGCTCTACCGTGGAGCACTTCATACGCACATCTCCCCATGGCCTCTGAGATGCATACGAGTGGGTGAGGTGATGCCGGCTTTCCATAAGAAAATTTCCTGGGCAGTGCCGTGAGCACCTCAGTCGTTCAGACTGACGCGCACCTCTACACGGCTCAGTCGGGTATCAAGATCATCCAGCCGTGAACTTTGGCGAGCTGAATCAATGTGGCTTGCCGCCTGGTGGGTTTCCATTGCCAGCAACCGGGCCTTGATGTCCTTCAGGTCGGTTTCGATGATGCTCTGGCCATGCCTGAGTGACTTCAGATGTTCCAGAATCAGATATTCAATGTTATCGGTCATGACGCGCTCCTTCATGGCGCCCTTCATATGGCTACTCGCCAGCCGCTGAAGGGATTCGGCTTTCGCCCCGTCGGGCTAGGCGAGTTTGGCGATTATACCCCTCGCCCCTCGGCACTAAGCTACCGCCAAAGTTACCGCCGATTTGTGGAAGTTCTCTATGCCTATCGAAGTACTTCGCTGACCTAAAAACCCCTGCCAGGGCTTAAGCCATGTGGATTTATGGTTTTCGTTGAATGTCGCTGAACGCGTAAATGGTGCCTCGGGCCGGAATCGAACCGGCACGACCGTTAGGTCGAGAGATTTTAAGTCTCTTGCGTCTACCAATTTCGCCACCGAGGCATGATGTGATCAGTCGTTAAAAACCCGGAGGTGGCCCATGGGTTTGCTGATTCTTGATGAGGCGGAATAGGGGCTTTTAAGCGTCGCGACTCCCTCGGTCACATAGTGGATGGACGCATGAATTTTCCCGGTAACAAGCCGCTACGGGCATTAGTTTCCCATTTTCTCGCTGTTTAACGCAATCGGTTTCCGATCGCTATGCGGGTAGAGCCCTTTCGATGGAATGGATCATTGCCTTTGAATTTTCCGGATGCGGGTGGCCAGCGAATGTTCGTAGCGGGCCGACAAACTGTCCAGGCCGACAATTTCCAACTCACCACCCGCCCTTATGTGGGTTTCTCGAAAGCGTTCGATGAAATCCATCACGGTATGGTCGATCAAGGGGGCGGCTGCAACATCGATGATGACGTGCTCGCCCTGCGGCAAGGCGTGCAGGTCCCCTTTGAATCGGAGAAAGTTCGAAAACCCGGCGGGGCCATCGATCCTGAAGTGGAAACAGCCATCCCGGGTTTGGGTGGCTTGATGTGACGGTGACAGCAGTCCCCGCATGGTGGTGCCCTGACCGCCCAGCCAGCGGCTGAGGATCATTTTGGCGATCAAGCGCATGGCCACGCCGGCCAGAATATTGGTGGCCAGGACGGCAACCAGCGTGAGAATCAATAGGGCTATTTGCTCGGTGTCGATACGCCAGGCTTGAGTGAAAGTGCTCGGCGATGCCAGTCGGTATCCGGCAAAGATGAGTAGCGCGGCGAGCGTCGCCAGGGGAATGCGCTCAAGCCATTGGGGCACGAGAGCGATGAACAACAGCAGGAACAAGCCGTGGAAGAAGTTGGCGTTCGCGCTTCGCGCACCGTAGCCGATGATCGCGGAACTGCGGACGATTTCGACCACCATGGGCAGGCCGCCAATCAGGCCCGAGATCACATTGCCCAGGCCGATGGCAGCGATATCGCGGTTCAGGTCGGTGCGGGCCGTGCTTTTGTCCAGACGGTCGACCGTCGATGCCACCAGGAGCAACTCCAGGCTACCGACCAGAAAGAGTGCCGTCACCGCGCTCCAGAATGCCGGTGTGGCGAGCTTGCCGAAATCGGGGAAGACAAGACTTTCTTGCCAACGAGCGGGTATGTCGGCGAGGAACTGAGGCGCCGCCTTGTAGTTCAGGTGATGGGTAATCCCCCCATTTTTGGGGTGAGCCAAAAGTAGAGGTTATGCGGCCATGGCCAACCGCTGAATGGGTGTCATCCCGCCCAAGGCCATATGTGGGCGTTCATGGTTGTACTGGTACATCCATCG
>JBIIEQ010000091.1:0-10873 GCA_044237765.1 Methylococcaceae bacterium
GCGATATCCAGACCGATTGTCGTAGCATTCATCTTGTATTCCTCCTTTCTCATGAAGTGGTTGTTTGAATTTCCACTTTGGCACATCACGATGCCGTTAGGGAGGAGGAGTCCATACCATTAGGACAGGCATGGGAAGGACCCTAGGCTATGGGAAAACTGGCTAGGCCGCAGTGGTGGGTATTGCGGGGGCCATGCCACGAGATCCTTCACTCCCCGTGGGTCGTTCCGGATGACACTAAAGCCGGGGGTCCGAATGACCGTGTCATCCTCAGCCTGCGAAGGACCTCAGGCTATGGGCACTGGCTGGAGCGCAGTGGTGGGTATTGCGGGGCCATAGCGTGAGATCCTTCTCTCCCGATGGTCGTTCAGGATGACATAAACAAAGCTGTCATCCTGAGCCCCGCGAAGGATCCCTGGCTTCGGGCAAGGTGTCCCTGAGGTGCAAGCTGGGGCGCAGCGTACTCGCAAACGCTAACAGGGTTCGGGCTCGATCGTTGAGGATCGCTGGGCTCATCTCAACCTTGGGGTCGCCATCAAATTACAATCTTTGAATGCAAACGCGTCAGTTTTACCTTTACTTGATCACCTTGGCCGGCGGCACAATCTGGCTATGGGGTGAGCCATTTTAGTCATTCTTGTCTGATGTTCTGTCCATCTTTTTTTCAAGAAAATCCACAATAAACCGATGACGCTCGGCTTTCACCAGGTTGAGTATTAACTCCATATTAAGGTTCATATAGTCGTGGACGATCCGGTTCCGGATGCCGATGGCGCTGTTCCATCGCGGGGCTTCATCCAGGTTAATTACCCCGATCCGAACGAGGCTGGCAAAGGCGTCATAGGCCGATACAGGAACAGGCTCCCCGTTGGCCTTGAGGATGTGCTTGGCTTTGCCGATGGCATTTTCTATCAAGATCTGGAGGGCATGGAGAATGCCGGACTGCTCCAATGCTGTGACCCCCTGTTGCGTTTGTAATTTATGCCGCGCCTCTTCCAGCATGGACGCTTGTTCACGCGCCAAACGTTCGGTTTCGGCCAGGTACAGATCAAGCCGCATGGGTTTGGCCCCAGTAATAATCTTCGAGTTCGCGCCATACTCTGACCTGATACTTGGCCCATGCCAGTTCATCATTGGCCCAGATCAATTGGCCTTCCTCGACAACCAGCGCCTGCATGGCCAATCGGGTGCTGGATAAGTCGATGAGGTCGATTTTTTTGTCAGGCACGGCCAGAGTATGTGCGAGGTGGTTGCGCAGGGCTTCATGCTTTTCGATGCGATCCAGCAATCGGGCGTACCTCCAGTGCACGGCGATATCCCAGTCGCTTTGATCTGTATGGGAGCTGTTCGCGCGGCTCCCTACTAGCACGGCAAAGAGCACATCGGGGGTGTTGGCAATGGCTGTCTTTAGAGCAGTTAAATCCATTAAGGAGCCAGCCTGGTGAATTTTTTGTGTCTTGAAAGGCAAGTAGGGTGAGGTTTTATAACTCGTCGACCATTTCGCCGGAGCGCTTGCGAAACAGGCGGTAACCGAGCGCGCAGGTCATTAAGGCCAATACGGCCAAGGGCCATAGGGTTTCCCACTGGGGCCATTGGCCGGATACGAGGATGTCCTGGTAGGCGGTCATGAGCGGGGTCATGGGGTTGCGCTCTATCCAGGGGCGAATGGGGTCCGGCAGGATGCTGAGAGGATAGACGACGGGGGTGAACCAGAACCAGAACTGCAGCAATACGCTGAAGAATTGACCGACATCCCGAAAAAAGACATTGAGCACGCCCAAGGTGACGCCCAGGCCGATGGCAAAGGCGACCTCGAGTAACATCAGGGGAAACACGCCCAGATAGGGCCAGCCGGGAAATTGGCCGGTCAATGCCAGAAAGGCCGTGAAGAGGGTAAAGATGATGGTGAAGTTAAGCCCAGCATTGAGGATGACGACGACCGGCAGGCAGATGCGGGGGAAGTTGAGCTTTTTGATGAGGTTGGCGTTTTCGATGAAGACGTTTTGTGCCCGGCCGGTGATCTCGGCAAACAAGCCCCAGGTCAGGGTGCCGGCACAGAGGTAAATACTGTAGGCGATGCTGGAATCAACACCGGGCAGTTTGGCGCGCATGACATTGGCAAAGATCACGGTGTAGACCACGATCATCGATAGGGGCTGGATGATGGACCAGAGCGAGCCGAGCAGGGAGTTGCGGTATTTGGCCTGGAATTCGCGACGGACGTTGCCGAGGATGAAGCCGCGGTAGTTCCATATTTTGTTGATCATGCTGCCCGGCTCACAGGGTTACGCCACCCTCATGGTTTAGCGGATTTTTAGCTTGATGAGACCCACGCCCAGAAGACGGGTGTCTTCGCTGCCGCCTAGCGATTTGGGCGAGATGGGTTTGGCGGGGACCAGGGTTATCGAGTCTGTATTGATCCCTTCAACCGCAAGGGTGTAGGTGCTCGGCTGCCCTCGTGTGAGGGTGATCTGTTTTTTGACTTTACCGATTTGAACCGTCAGCGGGGCGTTGATGTTGGGGCCAAACGCCTGGGCGGTCAGTTCGAGGGTGAATTTTTTGGGCAGTTTTTGCTTGAATTTGAAAGTGGCTTCTTTTCCGTCGGTCCAGCGCCCCCAGGGTTCATAACCACTGACGCCGGTCACCTTGTCCAAAAAGCTGGGATAGCCTTGCTTGGCAAAATCGATGCCTTCCGCCAGCGTGCTGTCATAGCGCGGAGCGAGGGTGTCTTGGGTAGCCGCCGCTGAAGGTGCGGTTTCGGCGTAGGAGTAGCTGTTGATAGTCAGGCTGCCGGTGATCATTAGCAGACATGTGCAAACAATACGGGACATTTTCATGAGTTCATCGGGTTAGTTAAGGGGGTTTATGAAAATTGCACTTCGGCAAGGCTCACCTGAGCTTCGTCAAAGGGCTCAGTGCGAGCGGATGCTATATGAAAACAGCCAATTATTCGTGCTTGCCGAACCTTTCGGGCATGTAGAGATAATTTTTCAACTTCTGCCATAGCGGTCATCAAGGCGGACAATGTCATCCTCCCCCAGATATTCGCCACTCTGGACTTCGATCATGACCAGATCGAGCATGCCGGGGTTTTCCAGCCGATGGGCGCGACCGGCGGGGATAAAGGTGGATTCGTTTGCTCGCACGAATACCTCTTCATCGCCGACGGTGACTTTGGCGATGCCGCTGACGACGACCCAGTGTTCGCTCCGGTGGTGGTGCATCTGCAGGCTGAGCGCGCGCCGGGGGCGGACCTCGATGCGTTTGATCTTAAAACCGGCCCCCACTTCCAGCACGGTGTAGGTGCCCCAGGGCCGGGATACGGTGCGATGCAGTTTGTAGGCGTCATGATCCTGGCTTTTGAGCCGGGCGACGACTTGCTTGACCTCTTGCGCCTTATCGGCGCGAGCGACCAAGAGGGCGTCGGGCGTGTCGATGATGAGGAGGTTATCGACCCCGACGGCGGCCACCAGGCGATCTTCACTCTGGACAAAGGTGTTGGTGGAATCGACGAATATGGCGGGAGCGGCCGCCCGGTTATTGTCCTGGTCCGGCGGAACCAGCTCGCTGATGGCGGTCCAGGAGCCGATGTCACTCCAGCCGAATGTGGCGGGGATGACGGCGACGTTGTCGGCATGTTCCATGACGGCATAGTCGATGGAGATGTTGGGCACCTCGGCAAAGGGTTCGGCGGGGATTTCCAGTAAGCCGCTTCCGTTCACGTTATGGTCGCGGGTGCTGGCCCAACAGGCGCGGGCGGCCTGGTCGACCTCGGGCGCATGGGTGGCCATGGCATCCAGGAGGGTACCTGCGCTGAAGCAAAACATGCCGGAGTTCCAGAGGTAGTTGCCAGCCTGGAGATATTCCTGTGCTTTTTCTTTGCTGGGCTTTTCGACGAATCGGCAAACGCGCTGACCGGGGCCGATGGGTTCGCCAGCTTCGATGTAGCCAAAGCCGGTATCGGGTGCTGTGGGGACGATGCCGAAGGTGACGAGGAGGTTGTCCCCGGCCAGTTGGGCCGCTTGCTGGACGGCCTGCCCGAAGGCGGTGGCGTCTTGAATGAGGTGATCGGCTGCGAGCACGAGCATGAGGGCATCGTGGCCGTATCTTTCAGCCACATGCAGGGCGGCCAGCGCAACTGCGGGCGCGGTGTTGCGCCCGGTGGGTTCCAGCAGATAGACGCCGGTATGTGTTTTGGCGAGTCCGGCCTGCTCAAACTCGTCCTTGCTCATGAAGTAGTAGTCACGGTTGGTGACCGTGAGGATTTCCGTGCCTTGAGCGACGGCAGCGGCACGGCTGTAGGTTTTTTGCAGCAGGCTTTTTCCATCGGCCAGTCTCATGAAGGGCTTTGGATGACCTTCACGCGATACCGGCCACAGCCGGGTACCCGCCCCGCCGGAGAGGATGACGGGAATGAGCCGGTTGGATTCAATCGTGGGATTTTTCATGTTGCAGCTTTAACTTTTCAACTGAAATAAAGTGCGTCGGTATCCGTTGGGGTATGCACTTTGATCGAAGACGGGCTTCGGCTTGCGTGGATTGGTGAGCGCGATGTTGGCAAAGATTTGACCCTTGGTGAAGTCTGGTTTGCGTTAAAGCCGGGCATGTCGAGCCGGGTGAGCCTGGCACCGGGGAAGGTGCCGCCCAATAGCGCGGGGAAGGCGATGACCAGGTACAGCACAGCTAGGGGCTAGGGGCTAGGGGCTAGGGGCTAGGGGCTAGGGGCTAGGGGCTAGGGGCTAGGGGGAAGTTTGGCGGGGGTGGGGGCGGTGTCAAGCATTGGCTTGAGTGGGCTCACCTGGGGGTTAAAGGGGATTCGCGGGAGGGTTGTAGTGTTTACCCGTTCATCAATCATCGTGTGGCCCCCCAGCTTGGTCTGGTGTGATGGGGGCGGATGATAGCATGGGTGGTGAAGGTTTGTGGATGTTTGGGTTTTGGGGTGTGGGTTGTGTGGGGGGTTGGGCCTTTGGGGGGCGGGTTGTGCGGGGGTCGTAGCCTGAGATCCTTCACTTCCCGTTGGTCGCTCAGGATGACACAACCCTCCGTGGGAGCGTCGCCCCCGGCGCGAGCGGGGCCCAATGCCGGTAACCGCCTCGCATCGGCCCGGGGGCGGGCCTCCCACGCGGGACACGGAACGCGGTGTCGTCCTGAGCCCCGCGAAGGACCTCAGGCTAGGGGCACTGGCTGGGCCGGGATGGTGGGTTGGGCGGTGACGTAGCCTGAGATCCTTCACTTCCCGATGGTCGTTCAGGATGACACGGTATTTTTGGCACAGCCCTCCCAGCTTTGTGTCGTCCTGAGCACCGCGAAGGACCTCAGGCTAGGGGCACTGGCTAGGCCGGCGTGGTGGGTTGTGTGGGAGTCGTAGCATGGGATCTTTCACTTCCCGTTGGTCGTTCAGGATGACACGGTGTGCGCAGAGTTTTGACGCTCAGTTGCCAGCATTTTGCCAATTCCGTTTCCAGCGAGATGGGGTAGTGCATATTTTCTCCTTTACAGCCCCTGTGACGCCGCTGTTCGGGAAAGTAGCCAAGTGGAAGAGTGCGAACTTGGCAGCGGTGGCAAATTTGAGGTGACCCTGCTAGACTACCAATGTTCCTACATCATGTAGAATATATCGGAGGACCGAGATGCAGACTGTCAATATCCGGCAACTCAAGACCAACCCCAGCACAGCGCTGGCTGCTGCGCGCGCCGATGATATGGTCGTTGTCATGAACCGCGACCACCCGCAGGCACTGCTGGTCGATCTGGAGCAACTGGGGGTGCCCGACCTTCCCGCCGTGCGCGTGGCGCTGGCGGTGTCGTTGTTTCGCAGCGCGGCGGTGTCGGCAGGCTTTGCGGCGCGTATGGCTGGCAAGCCACTGGCCGAAATGCTAACTCTGCTGTCCAGCCAAGGCATACCACTCACTGGGTCTGACAAAGCTGCCGCCGATGAGGCCCGTGCAGAAATGCGCACCGGACGTGACTGGCTGGCCAAGCCTGCCTCGTGACTCTACGTGTCGTTATCGCCGATGCGGGCCCGCTGATTGCGCTGGCTCGCATTGAGGCGCTTTATCTGTTGCGTCAGTTGTTTGGCCGTGTGTGTATCACCACGACGGTGCGAGATGAAATCTTGCCTGCCAAGGCTGCGTTCGCTGACGCCGACTTGCTGGTTCGCGCCTTGGCCGAAGGCTGGATCGATGTGGTTGAGGTTCCGCAGGCAGATTACCGCCCACTCAACCCGGGTGTGGACGCAGGGGAAGCCAGTTCCATACAAGTGGCAAAGCACTGGAGTGAGGCAGGAGACGCAGTGCTCCTGGTGATGGATGACCGCGCGGGTCGCCTGGAAGCGAAGAGTCGTGGACTTGCGCTGATCGGCTCAGCAGCGGTGATCGGCCTGGCCAAAACAGAAGGCTTGGTCCCTGCGGCTCGCCCGCTGTTGGAGCAGATGGTGGCGGCTGGTTATTTCATCGGGCCAACGATCGTCTCTGCGGTACTCTCCGACCTTGGCGAATAAGGCAAAAGCGTCTATTTGCGCTAATTTTCTAGCATCGTGTTTCTAACTCGAATTATTCACGAAGGGCACAATATCTTAGTTAAGTCATTGATATAATTTACTTTACACCAACAGCGCTGCGAATGAAGCTAAGCGAGGCTGCCAGTGAAGCACTGTAAGTGCATCATCAATTAGGTGCTGTTGACCCATACGCTTCCGTGATCAAATCCTCCGCCTTGCAATTCCAAGGCATGAGAGGTTCCCAATTCCCGCTTTTGCTCGTATCCGGCAGGCCGCGCATCACCTTCAACAGCCAGGTGTACGGTTCAAGTCCGTTGGCCTTGGCCGTTTCCACCAGGGAGTAAAGGCGGGCAATGGCTTCAGCACCGGCCGGGGTGTCGGCGATCAGCCACGCACGCCGCCCGATGGCAAAGGGTCGAATGGCTCTCTCGGTTTCATTGTTGTCGATCGGCAGATGGCCCGCCTCAACATAATGGATCAGTCGGGGCCAGTATTTGTCCATATACGGTGCGGCGACCACCCCACGCGCTGCGAAGACGCTCCTTCGCGAACGAACAGAACAGCAAAAAGGTATTGGCCCCGGTGTTGGGCCTGCTGAAGTTCGGGATGTTTGAAAGGACGCCTCTTTCATCAGGACACCCTATTGCTGGCTGAGATTATTCCGTGGATGGGCATGGGGAGCTGCTTCAGAATCTCGTCTAAGCTGATGGTAATGACCCCCCAGAAACTTCCTAGAACTGTTTTCTCCCAGAAATCTTTTCACGGGCAACATACGCGGCAGTTGGCAATGGGCGCCTGGCGTCGCTTTAACGCTCCTTTTTTTTCTGGATTGAGAGCCACTTGGGGAACCGCGCTTGGTAAATACGGCGGTAGATCAGCAGGTAGGTGGCCGTAAACAGGAGTGCGAAGAGTTGGAATACCCCCGAATTCCGCCAGAAGATGGTGGCGGGTAGACGGCAAAGGATGAGCCCTTCGACCGGCTCAGGACAGGCTCAAGTCGAATGGGGAGCCAAAGCACCGCGAAGGACCTTGGGCAAGCCGCGACTGGCGGTTTTTTTGCCTGGCACTCAGGTCTTCGAATCGGTTGACAGTCTTGTGCTGGCGTTAAGAAACTTTAAGCTGCAGTTCTTTTCCGCATGCCCTGACGTACTTGCGCAGGGTGGCCAACGATGGCGAGTGCTTGCCAGTGGCCAAAGAGCGTTCAAGGCGGGCGACTGCAGGGGCTAGAGTGCCCATGCGTTCAGCGAGTTCAGACTGGGTCAATCCGGCCTCTTGGCGTGCTTTGAGCAAGACATCGAGGAGTTCACCCTCTTCGCGCTCGATGCGCGCAACTTCTGCCGCGACGGCAGGGCGGCTCATCAGTTGCTTGACGATTTCATCATGCGTGGCCATGTTTCACCTCTTTCATGCGATTAAGAGCAATGTCCAGTTCACGCGGCGGTGTGCGACTGGTCTTCTTGACGAAGCTGTGCAGGATCACGATCCGTTTGCCAACCTGCGTGCAGTAAAACACTCTGGCAATGCCTTCGGCCCCTTTGAGTCGGAGTTCAAGCAAGCCATCGCTCATCGACTTGGTGTGTGGCTCCCCAAGATTTGGACCCACCGCCCTCATGCGACGTGTCAAGACGATATAGCGTGCAGCAAGGGTGTCTGGCAGCGCCAGGATGTTCTGCTCGACACCTTGTAATAAACAATCGCGTATTCCATGCCATATGATAACAAATATGTTACTCACGCATTAAGTAAATGAAGCGCAGATCATGCCGTTGAGGGTGCGAAGCAGAAAAAGGACCTTAGGCTGGTGGCACGGGCTGGTCCGGTTTGGCGGGTTGGGCGGGAGCCGTGGCCTGGGATCCTTCACTTCCCGTTGCTCGTTCAGGATGACACGTAGCAGTGTGCCATCCAAATGGTCACACTTTGTGTGATACACTGAGATTGTTTTGGGAGCAAGTGGCTTGAGAGTTTTCAAGAATGCGTGGTTTGGGCGCTTTGCCCGCAAAGAAAACATCTCGGCACGAGTGCTCTGGGATGCGGTGGACCGTGCGGAGAAAGGCTTGGTAGACGCCGATCTCGGTGGTGGGGTGATCAAGCAGCGAATTTCGCGCCCCGGGGAGAGCAAGTCCAAGGGCTACCGCAGCATCGTGCTGTATCGAAAAGGTGATAGGGCGTTTTTCGTCTATGGCCTTCCCAAAAGCGGCCTTGGCAACATCCGTGACGACGAGCAAGAGCAGTTTAAAAAGGCGGCCAAGTCGATCCTTGCATTGTCAGACGAACAGGTTCGTCAGTTGATTGAAAACGGTCAATTTGAAGAGGTGAAGAGAAATGGCTAAAAAATATCGCAGTGACGCATTTGCTGCCATCCATGAAACGATGGAAGCCCTGCACGACATCGGGGCGATCGATAAGCAGACGATGCGTGAGTTCGATGAGGCCTGCCTGACGCCGGTGCATGTCCTTGCGCCGGAGGAGATCAAGGCCATCCGGACACGTGAGCACATTTCGCAACCGGTGTTTGCACGCTACCTCAACGTGTCTAAGAATCTGGTGTCTGACTGGGAGCGTGGCGTCAAAAAACCGGGCGGACCGGCGTTGCGTCTGCTAACCGTGATTCAGAAAAAGGGACTTGAGGCTATTGCCTGATGAGTTTTCCTCATCGGTTCGTCAATGCGGGTAGGGAACATTTCATCCCGAAATATGCGGCAGCGGCTGCGATGCCCGTCGCCGATAGATGACACGTAACAGTGTGTCGTCCCGAGTAACACGAAGGCACTTAGGCTACCGGCACCAGCTGGGCCGGCGTGGTGGGTTGTGCAGGGGGCGTGGCCTGAGATCCTTCACTTCCCGTTGGTCGTTCAGGATGACACGGACTTTTTTGGCACAGCCCCCACTTTGTGTCGTCCTGAGCGCTGCGAAGGACCTCAGGCTAGGGGCACTGGCTGGCCGGTGTCGCGGCTTGTGCGGGTCCATGGGCTGAGGAGTGAAGATCGCTATTTACTTATTTCACGATACCCAGGAACACCGCGAGGCAGCGCTCTACCTCGATCAGTGTTTCAGGTTCGATGTGACCGAAGACAGCCCCTACTTTGTCGCGCTTGACGGTGAGCGCTTTGTCAATCATGACCTGTGAAGGTTTTTGCAGTCCATTGCGTTGGCTGGGCTGGACGGTGATACGTAACAGTGGGGCCGCAACCAGCGTGCCAGTGACGGGCAGCACGGTGACACTGGCGAGTTCATCGAATTGATCGGACTGAATAACCAAGGCCGGCCGGGGCTTGCCATAGTCGCCTTGCATCGCGATCGTGACCAGGTCGCCGCGCATCAATCTGTCCAGCCGTCGACATCGACCAGCGTCGCCTCCATAAGCTCTTGTAGGTCCCGATCTTTTAGGTCGGCACGAGCGATTAGCCGGGACTGGCGGCGGCATTCATCGGCAAAGTGAGGTTGCCGGGTGTCGGGCACCCAAATCTGCACCGGCCGTAATCCAGCCCGCCGTAGTGAGTCGCGATGCTTTTGCACTCGGGTATTGACGTTGGCCATGGTGGCTCCTGGTAGCGTTACATGCAACAGCATAGGCGTCCGCAGCGTTACATGCAACACTTTAGTACTGAGTACTGAGTACTGAGTACTGAGTACTGAGTACTGAGTACTGAGGACTGAGGACTGAGGACTGAGTGACGTCCTCGCGCTAGCGCTGAACGTATGCTCGCAGGGTGAGCGAGGCATGAAGGGATACTTCACTCCCCGCTGGTCGTTCAGGACGACACGGTATTTTTGGCACAGACCTTCCTGCTTTATGTCGTCTTGAGCCATTCGGCTATCGCTCAGGGCAGGTCTTGTTCAGAGCCCTGCCATGAGCGGCGTCGAATGGGGAGCCGAAGCACTGCGAAGGACCTCAGGCTAGGGGCACTGGCTGGGCCGGGGTGGTGGGTTGTGCGGGGGCCGCAGTCTGAGATCCTTCACTTCCCGCTGGTCGTTCAGGATGACACAACCCCCCGTGGGAGCGTCGCCCTCGGCGCGAGCGGGGCCCAATGCCGGCACCTGCCTCGCATCGGCCCGGCCTGTGATGAGCCCTGCCATGAGCCCTTCGACCGGCTCAGGACAGGCTCAAGTCGAATGGGGAGTCGAATCAGGGCGGGTCTCCCACGCGGAACACGGAACACTGTGTCGTCCTGCGGCTTGTGCTGAGCGGAGCCGAAGCACCGCGAAGGTCCTTAGGCTGTGGGCATGGGCTAGCCTGGAGTGGTGGGTGAGTTATGCTCAAAAGTTGTGGATGAGCAGCTGATGGAGGCGGCGTATTCTTGATGGTCTTCAAGGTCATCAATGCCTACGAGAGGAGTGAATACGCCGTGAGTAAAGATAAGGTGACTCGGTTAA
>JBIIEQ010000026.1:0-39825 GCA_044237765.1 Methylococcaceae bacterium
GCCCCGGGCCACTCCGACTCGGACTCGGTCGGCAGAGATCAAAAGACCGTTTACCGATTAAGGCAGGGTCAGGCCGAGCCAGTGCAATTCACAGCCGGCTTGAGTGACAACAAATTTATCGAGGCCTTGTCGGGACAACTGGAACCGGGGGATGCCATGGTGATCGAGAGCAAGCATCCTGGTCAGGAATCAAAAAAGTCTGAAGGCGGCGGAAAGTTCAAGGTGAGGATGTTCTGATCCTGTTTTCGTTGTTGATGGTTTTGGGCGTTATTGGAATTTCTGAAGTCAAATATACGTTTTCTAAATTGGGCAGATCCATGCCTGCACCCATAGAATGCCCCACCATTCGTTTGGTCGCCGTGATCCTGACCATTGTCATGTGAGTGGGTGTACTTGAGTCGCCTGGGTGGTTAAAGCCGTGGAGGAGATTATGAAAAGGTCCGGACAAACAGCCGGCTGGCTATTTTGCTTTCTGTCGATGTTACCGTATGGCGAGGTTATGGCAGCCAACAGGCTAGATTGGACTCGTTTTCTCGAGCAGGCCAGCTTCGGTCCCACGCCCAGCCTGATCGATGCCTGGCCAAGCAATGACCCAGCCGCATGGTTGAAGGCACAGCAACAAGTCCCCGCAACCCGGTTTGCGGATCTTCCTGCCTTCCCTGCCAATCAGAACCTGGGCTGTCCCGCGTCGGAACCGGATGTGGCACAGTGCAAGCGGGACAATTACACCCTGTACCCGCTTCAGGTCCAGTTCTTCAATAATGCCCTGTATGCGCCTGACCAGTTGCGGCAGCGGGTGGCGTATACCTTGAGCCAGATATTTGTGGTTTCCGGGCTCCAAATTCGCCAGCCCAGCAGCATGGTCCCCTACCTCAACATCCTGGTTGATGGTGCCTTGGGTAATTTCCGTGATTTGCTCGAAAAAATTACGCTGAACGCGGCCATGGGGGATTACCTCGATATGGTCAACAACAATAAACCGAGTGCTGACGGGAAAATTCAACCGAATGAGAACTATGCTCGCGAGCTGCTGCAGCTTTTTTCGATCGGTCTCTATCGGCTGAATGTGGACGGGACCCCGCAGCTGGGTGCGGATGGCATGCCGGTTCCGGCTTATGATCAGGCGGAAGTAGAAGGCTTTGCCCATGCCTTTACGGGGTGGACTTATGCTACTCAGCCCGGGGCAACCCCCAAGGCACGTAACCCTGCCAATTATCTCCAGCCGATGGAGGTTTATCGAAGCAAGGGTGTCGATATCAATCACGACAAACTTGCCAAGCACCTGCTCAGTTACCCGGGGGGGGCATTTGAATGGCTGAGTGCCGGTCAGACGGCCGAAACTGACCTGAGTCAGGCACTTGATAATATTTTCAATCATCCCAATGTGGGGCCGTTTATCGGCACCCAATTGATCCAGTCCCTCGTCACCAGTAATCCTAGTCGTGCCTATGTTGCTCGCGTGGCCCGTGTCTTCAATAACAACGGGTCTGGGGTTCGGGGAGATTTGTTCGCGACGGTAAGAGCCGTATTGCTCGACTCCGAGGCGCGTGGCGCTGCGGCCAAGCCAGTCAGCTATGGCCGGTTGCGTGAGCCGGTCCTGTTTCTGACCGGCTTGTTGCGCGGATTGGAGGCAAGCAGTGATGGCATTCTGGCCAATCAGACCAAGGCCATGGGACAGGATATTTTCTATGCGCCTTCGGTCTTCAGTTATTACCCGCGCCCCTACCAGGTTCCTGGCATTACCCTACAGGGTCCGGAGTTTGGTATCGAATCGAGTTCCGCGACGGTGTCACGCCATAATCTGGTCAACACGCTGGTTTACTCGCGTATCAATTCAGCAGCTCCGGCAACGGGAACGGAAATCAGCTGGGCGCGGCTGGAGCCCTTGGGGGCACAGAAAGATTCCGGTCCCCTGCTGGAATACCTCAACGCCAATCTGCTGCACGGCTCGATGCCGGCTGCCATGAAATCAATCATTGCCGGCAGCCTGACGTGTTCCATGAAGACCGGTCAGACCGAGTGCAGCAATGCCAAGGACCGCGCCAAAACCGCACTCTATCTGGTTGCCACTTCGGCTGCCTATCAAATACAGAGGTAGTGCCATGCTGACACGCAGACATTTCATACAACGTACGGGAGCCGCATTGACCGGATCGGCGCTACTCAGTGCATTGAGTCGAGCCGGATATGCCCAGACCCCTCCCGCAGACTACAAGGCGCTGGTTTGCCTCTTTCTAAATGGCGGCAACGATGGCAACAACCTCCTGATTCCAGTGAACGACGAGGGTTACGCCCAATATGAGGCCGTTCGCGGGAGTAGTTCCGGCATCAATATTTCGCAAGAAAGCTGGTTGCCGATCATGTCGGCCAGTCAGGGTGGGCGCAACTTCGGCCTGCACCCGAGCCTGAAGGGACTCAAGGGTCTCTACGACTCGGGACGGGCTGGCCTGCTTTGTAATGTCGGCACACTGCAACAACCGCTGACTCGTGTTCAGTATCGCGCGGGCCAGGGACGGCCCCCGAATCTCTTTTCCCATCTGGATCAGGTGCTGCAGTGGCAGGCGGGATCGGTCGGGTCCGTTGCTCGACCCAGTGGCTGGGGCGGACGACTGGCCGATGCCAATGGGTCCCGGTTCAATGGGGCAACGAGCTTTCCCATGCTGGCTTCCCTGTCGGGCGTCAATCTGTTCACGACGGGGCTGGCGGCTGGCGTGATTGCCCCGGGGTCTTCGAGTCTCAGGGGTTTTGGCACTTCGGCGGCTTCAAAGTCCCGGTATGAGGCATTGCGCAAGATCGAATCCTTGGATGATGGCCGAAGTGCCCTGATCCAAGCGAAGAATCGTATCACCGGAGCAGCGATCGATAATCTGAGCGTCTTGAATTCGGCGCTGGATTCCCTACCTGCCCTGAGTACGGTGTTCCCCACCAGCTCCCTGGGCCAGCAGTTGCAGACGGTCGCCCGTATGATTGCCCTGCGCGATGTTCTGGGGTTAAGGCGGCAGATTTTTTACTGCTCGCTGGGTGGATTCGATACCCATGCCAACCAGTTGTCGACCCAGGCCAGCCTGCTTGCGACGCTGGATGCTGCGCTGTCGGCCTTCCATGCCGCCACGGTGGAATTGAATGTCGAGCAGGCGGTGACCAGCTTTACCCTCTCAGACTTTGGACGCACATTCAAACCGTCCTCAGGGGGCGGCTCCGACCATGGGTGGGGCAGCCATCACTTGCTGGTGGGGGGTGCTGTCAATGGGGGAGACCTGTATGGCCGTTACCCCAGCCTCATTCCCGGTGGGGATGATGATGCAGACTCTGAAGGTCGCTGGATACCCACGACCTCGGTCGATGAATACGGGGCGCAGTTGGCGAGGTGGTTTGGCGCGGGGGATCTGTCGGCCCTTTTCCCGAATATCGGCAATTTCGATGCATCGCGCACTGATCTGGGTTTTATGGCTTCATAATGAACCCGGCTTATTGATTCGACAGCCTGGTGTCACGGCATGCCATCTGAGATAGCTGCGGCCCTCATTCAGGCCAGCGGCTTGAAAAAAGATTATGCGCTTGGCAATGGCGAGACCTTTGAAGTGCTGCATGGCCTCAATTTCAAGATCGAGGCGGGTGATTTTCTCGCCATCATGGGGCCATCGGGTTCTGGCAAGTCGACCCTGATGAATATTCTTGGGTGCCTCGATGTGCCGAGTTCCGGTCGCTATCTGCTCAATGGCACCGATACGGCGGGACTGGGGCCGGATGAACTGGCGGACTTGCGCAACCGGCTGATCGGATTTGTGTTTCAAGGCTTCAACCTGCTGCCGAGGAAGAACATTCTCGACAACGTGGCCTTGCCATTGCTCTATGGCGGCGTCAGGCGATCCCGGCGCGAGGCCATTGCCCAGCAGATTCTGCAGCGGGTTGGTCTGGGGGATCGGGTCAACAGTCGGCCCAATCAATTATCCGGCGGCCAGCAACAGCGGGTGGCCATCGCCCGCGCCCTCGCCAACTCGCCCAAGCTGATTCTGGCGGACGAACCCACCGGCAACCTCGATACCCAGACCAGCGAGGACATTCTCGCGCTGTTTGAGGAACTCAACCGGCAGGGGCTGACGATCGTGCTGGTCACGCATGAAGCCGATGTCGCCCGCCATGCCAACCGGATCATGTCCATCGTCGATGGACGCATCGCCGGCATTCTCAAGAACGTCCACCATGACGCTGGGTGATACCTTCGAGGAAGCCCTGCAGGCCATGGGCGCCAACCGCCTGCGGACGGCGCTGACCATGCTCGGCATGATCATCGGGGTGGGTGCCGTGGTATTGATGCTGGCCGTGGGGCAGGGCGCCCAGGCGATGGTGACGGAATCCATCGCGTCCATGGGCAGCAACCTGTTCATTGTTCTGTCTGGCGCCTCCACCTCGGGGGGGGTGCGCATGGGTGGTGGCACGATACCGACGCTGACGGCTAGCGATGCCGATGCGCTGGCGGAATTGCCGTCCATTGCGGCTGTCGCGCCGATTTCATCCAACAATGCCCAGATGATTTACGGGCCCAACAACTGGACGACGATGATAGCCGGTACCACGCCGCCCATCTTCGAGATACGCGACTGGCCGACGGTAGCCGGGAGCGGGTTCACCGACAATGATGTGCGTTCCGCCACGCGAGTTGTGGTGCTGGGGCAGACGGTGGTCAGTAATCTGTTCGGTAACGAAGATCCTGTCGGGAAAACTGTGCGGATCAAGAACAGTCCGTTCCTGGTGGTTGGGGTGCTGGCGGCCAAGGGACAGAGTCTGGATGGCCGTGATCAGGACGATACCGCGCTGGTGCCGTTGACGACCGCGCAACGTCAGCTTTTCGGCAACCAGTTTCCCGGCATGGTGCGCTTCATGATGGTCAAGTCAGTTTCGGCGGAGGCCATGGACAAGGCCGAGGAACAGCTCAACGAGCTATTGCGGCAGCGGCATCATATTCGCGAGGGCCAGGATGACGATTTCACCGTGCGCAACCTGACCGCTCTGGCGGCCACCGCAGCGACGGCGACCAAGGCCATGTCCATGATGCTCGGCGCCATCGCCGGCATTTCCCTGCTGGTTGGCGGTATCGGCATCATGAACATCATGCTGGTGTCCGTGACCGAACGTACCCGTGAAATCGGTATCCGCATGGCGATCGGTGCCCGGCGGCGCAACGTGCTGTATCAGTTTCTGGTTGAGGCGCTGATCATTTCCCTGGCGGGTAGCCTGATCGGCGTGGGGCTGGGCATCGGCTGCGCCTGGATGGTCGCGGAGTTTGTCGGTATGCCGGTGGTCGTGACCTTGTGGTCGATCCTGCTGTCGTTCAGTGTGGCGGCCGCCGTGGGGATTTTTTTCGGGTTCTATCCGGCCCGCAAGGCTGCTCAGTTAAGACCCATCGAGGCTCTGCGGTATCAGTAAGCGGAATATTTCTGGGGATTATTTGAGCAGCATCACCGGGATATCGGCCAACTGAATGACCTTGGAGGCGACCGAGCCGAGGAGAAGGGAGGCGAACTTGCCCATGCCGCGGGTGCCCATGACGATCTGATCGCAGTGATGTTCTGTGGCGAACTGAACGATGACCTCCGCCGGATCGCCCACGCTGATATGGAAGGTGTAGTGGACTTCTGCTTGGTCCAGTCTATCTCGGGCAACCTGCAGGGCCTTGGTGCCCTCGTCATGGTGATAGTCGCGGATCTGATCTTTGCTGATGAACATGCCGATCTCGCCATGCAGGGCTGGCTGGACGTTGATCAGGTGGATCTCGGCTGGCTCCGCCAGCCGTCCCAACCATTTCACCAGATAATCGGCGAGTCGCGTCGAGTTCTCGGAACCATCCACGGGTACCAGTATTTTCAGCATGCTTCTTCTCCTAGGATGAGCGGCGGTCGCGCCGGGGCTGTTCGTCCTCCCGGGCCAGATCAATCAGTTCGGGCTGGCCGGTTTCGGGCTTGCGGCCAGAGATCCATTTGCCGAGCACGATGACCAGTGCCGCGGACGCGAGCGGCAAAGCGCTATGCAGCCAACCGTCCTCGCGCAGCAGCGGGTTGTCCGCCAGGGCCGGTTCGGTCACCAGCATTTCACCGGCGACATACCCCAGAATCGCGGCACCCAGGGTGATGATGATCGGAAAGCGGTCCATCAGTCGCAGGATGACAGTGCTGCCGAAAATCACCAGCGGGATGCTGATGCCCAGTCCCAGCATCAAAAGAAGATTGTCGCCCTTGGCGGCGGCGGCCACTGCCAGTACGTTGTCGAGACTCATCACCAGGTCGGCGATGAGGATGGTGCGAATCGCGCCGGTCAGCGTACTCTGATTTTTGATGCCGTCGTCCTCGGATTCCTCTGGAGTTAGCAGCTTCAGGGCAATCCAGAACAGCAAAACGCTGCCGATCATTTTGAGGTAGGACAGCTTGAGCATCTCCAGCGCGACGATGGTCAGGATGACGCGCATCCCAATCGCAGCGACCGAGCCCCAGCACACGGCCAGCTTGCGCTGCGTCTCCGGCAATGACCGGGCGGCAAGGGCAATGACCACGGCGTTGTCACCGGAAAGCACAATGTTGACCAGCATGATTTGGCCGAGGCTCAGCCAGAACGCGGGATCAAGGGTTAGTGCAGTCATCCGTGGGTCTCCGGGGTCAATCTAGGGGGAAGGCCGGTGGGGTTCGCTCGGGGTGCGATTCACCGTCGGGTCGAGGATGATTTTATCAGTATCCTGGTCAGGTCCCGCAGAGCGCGTGTTGGTGCCGGTCGTGCGAGTACCGAGCCGACGTATCAAGGCGCCAAATCTGTCGGGTCCACCAGCAGAGTAGCGTCTTCAGTCAGATCTTCCAGCAATCCAAGGGATTGCACTATAGGCAGGGATTCCACCTTGCGCAGGGAGCGGTCGATGGCGCGGGTGCGGACCTCGGCCTGTTCGATGGTGCGTGAGGCTTCGTCCAGCTTCTTCTTGGTCTTGGCCAAGACATCGCCAAACTTGCCGAACTCGGTCTTGACGGCGCCCAGCACCTGCCAGACTTCGCTGGAGCGTTGCTCGATGGCCAGGGTACGAAAGCCCATCTGCAGGCTGTTGAGGATGGCGGTGAGCGTTGTCGGCCCGGTCAGGGTCACGCGGTAGTCGCGTTGCAGGGTATCAAACAGTCCCGGCCGGCGAATGACCTCGGCATAGAGTCCCTCGATCGGCAGGAACAAGAGGGCAAAATCGGTGGTATGCGGGACCTCGATGTATTTGTCGCGAATGGTCTTGGCTTCGGCCCGCACCCGGTTTTCCATGGCGCGGCCGGCATCCTCCATCGCGGGGAGATCGCCCAGTTCCTGGGCTTCCAGCAGTTTTTGGTAATCCTCCAGGGGAAACTTGGCATCGATGGGGAGCCAGACTATGCTGCCGGCCTCATCTCGGCCGGGCAGCTTGATGGCGAATTCGACCCGCTCGGCGCTGTTGGGGCGGGTGGCGACGTTCTTCTCGTATTGCCCGGCACTGAGGATTTGCTCCAGCAGATTGTCCAGTTGCACTTCGCCCCAGGTGCCGCGCACCTTCACGTTCGACAGCACTTTCTTCAGGTCGCCGACGCCGGAGGCCAGCGTCTGCATTTCGCCGAGGCCGGCATGCACCCGCTCCAGCTGTTCGCTGACTCGCTTGAACGACTCACCCAGTCGCTGCTCCAGTGTGTTGTGCAGTTTCTCGTCCACGGTCTGCCGCATCTGCTCCAGCTTCTGACTGTTGTCCGTCTGGATGGCTGCCAGTCGAGTTTCGATCGCTTGCCTGAGTGTGTCCATGCCCTCGGTATTGCGCTGCATCAATTGATGCAATTGGCCGGTGAGCAGTTCACCGAAGCCTTTCAGGCTTTCGGCCTGTTCTGTCCGCCCGGATCGCGCATCCTGCTGTGCCTGGGTGAGTTTGTCGTCGAGCAGTTTGCGCAAATGATCATTCTGGCCGCTCAGGGTTTGACTCAAGCGCTCGATGGCCCGGTTCAGTTCGTCGCGGTTTTGCGCCGTCGCTGCTGACGCTTCACGGCGGTTATCCGCCATTTCCTCACGCATGCCTCGCTCCAGCCGCTCGTCATTGATCTGGAGTGATTGAAAGCGGTTTTGCAGGTCACCCAAGCGTGAGCCAAGGCGAGCGACCAGCCAGATCAAAATCAACAGTACGGCGATCGCGATAGCAGACGAGGCAAGCCAAATCAGGTGTTCAGGGGAGATGGACATGTTCGAAAAAACTTGGGTCAGGCCTCGTCACCACTTTTTTTCAATAGCGACTCCAGCCCAGCAAAGGCCTTGTGGGTGCTGATTGTCACCGTGGTGGACGGACCCTTGCCATATAGATCGGCGTTGTTGTAACGGGAGTGCTCGTCATCGTGACAGAAAAGACAGAGCAGTTCCCAGTTGCTGCCATCCAGCGGGTTGTCGTCGTGATTGTGGTTGCGATGGTGAACGGTGAGTTCGTGCAGGTTCTGCAGGGTGAATTCACGGGTGCAACGACCGCAGACCCATGGGTAAAGTTTGAGGGCGCGCTCGCGGTAACCTTTTTCACGGTCTTCCTTCTCGCGGCGTGCGTTGGCGACGACCTGATCGAGTTTGTTGTGGTTGAGGCCGCCTCTGCGTCTGATGGCCATGAGGATTCTCCTGTTATTTGGTTGTGATGGTGGGCTGATCGGCGTATTTCAGCCTGATCGTCATGGGGCTGGAAAATAGCCTTTCACCGCTTAATCGGCAATATCGGAACGCAATCGTTTGGTGCTGCTGCGTTTCTTCTTGCTGTCCAGTCGCCTTTCTCGGGAAGCCCGCGTGGGCCGGGTGGCTTTGCGGATTATGCGAGGTTTGGCGACGCTGCGAATCAGCACGGCCAGGCGATGCAGGGCGTCTTCCCGGTTCTGCTCCTGACTTCGGCTGCGCTGGGCCTTGATGATGATCTCGCCGTCCTGCGTGATGTGCCGATCCTTGAGGTTCAGTAGGGCCGTCTTGTAAAACTCCGGGAGTGAAGAGGCGCGGATGTTGAAGCGCAGATGAATGGCGGTGGAAACCTTGTTCACGTTTTGGCCGCCGGGGCCGGAACTGCGAATCGCGGTGATTTCAACCTCATCCGGCTTGATCAGGTCGTCGATTGGGTGTGTCATCGGAGGATGGGGAGGGAAATCTTGGGTGAAGTCACCGTGACCGACCGGCGGGCCCGGACATTCCACGCATGATAATGCAATGAACCGGATTTTTATGAAGGTGTGAAACGGGTGATTCAAAGAACAGGGGCGCTTGTCGGGCTGGACGAAGAGCGATAACGTGGGCGCCGTTCTCTCAATCAAACTGACGCAGCGACATCATGAACAGACTTGTTTTAATTCCCCTGCTGGCCGGGTTGACCGTTCAGATTGCCCCGGTGTCGGCCGACTGGTGGAGCGACAATGGCGACACGGCCAACGCGCAGGACATTGATGCCGGCGCGCAGCCGGAAACCACCACCGATAACGACTTGGTGAATGATGCTCAGGGCCCTGGCCAGCCTCAGGTCGATCCATCCTCTTCCGCGCCCATCGTTAACGATGGCCAGGGAAATTCCTATGTCTACGGCATGCCTTACGGCTATGGGGCCCGTTTTGGCTATGGCTATGGCTACATGCAAACGCTGCGGGCTTCCGGATTTGGTCGCTGAGCAAGCGGGTTGCGTACTGAAGTTAGATGTCCGGCTGCTGCCCGCTTCAGTGAGCCTCGGCGCTGGCCGCATCGGTTGACACCTTCTTCACCAGTGGCATCAGCAGCAATGCCAGGAAGAAGACCAGCCCCAGCGCGTGAAACAGCGAATTGATCGTCATCACTTCGGCTTCCCGCATGGCGAGGCCATACAGCTGCTTGATCGCTGCCATTTCCAGATCTGGCACACCGGCGCTTTCCATGCGTTCCTGAAGTGCCCCCAGCATGGCCTGGGTCTGGGCGGAGCCGGGAGTGACGGCTTCGCGCAACTTGGCGTAATGGGCTTTGTTCAACTGGATCATCAATGTATTGGCAACCGCCAGGCCGATGGCGCCGCCCAGGTTGCGCATCAGGTTGTAAAGACCGCTGGCATTTTTTACTTCCTCGGGTGGCAGGGTGCCGAGTGCCAGTGAATTGATCGGCAAGAAACAGAACATCAGGGCAAATCCCCGCAGCGCCTGAGGCCAGAAGAACTCCCAGTAGCCGGCTTCATGAGTCAGATTGCCGTTCCACCAGCAACCGATGCCGTAAAGAATCAGCCCGGAGGCCAGCATCAAGCGTGAATCCATCACCTTGGCCAAGGGTCCCGCGACAAACGCGGAGACGAACTGAAAAATGCCCGCGACCATGATGTATTGACCGATCTGCAGGCTGTTCAGTCCCTTCACCGTGGCCAGATAGACCGGCATCAGGTAGATGATGGTGTAAAGGCCAATGCCAAGGACAAAGCTGAACATGCAGCCGACGGCGAAATTGGAGTCGCGAAAGGCCCAGAGATCGACAATCGGGTTGTCGATCGTTAGTTCGCGGTAAAGCATGGCGATGCCTGCCACCACCGCAATGAGGGTAAGCAGGACGATCTCCCGACTCTCAAACCATTCCTCGCGCACACCCTCCTCGAGGACGAACTGCATACAACCGAGAAATACCACGATGTACAAAATGCCGCGAAAGTCGATTTTTTCTAGCAGATCCCATTCGGGTTCATCGACACGGACAAACAGCCAGGTCAGCAGGGTCACAAAAAATCCGGGGATCAGATTGACCAGAAAGAGCGCCTTCCAGGAAACCGCATTGGTCAGGTAGCCGCCAAAAACGGGGCCGGCCGTGGGTGCTACCGTCACCACCAGGCCAACAACGATCACCATTGTCGGTTGAAGCCGCGGTGGAAACAGGGTGTAGATGACGGCAAACACGGAGGGAATCATCGCTCCGCCAAAGAGCCCCTGCAGTCCGCGAAAGACGATCATGGAATTCAGATTCCACGATAGCGCGCAGAGCAGGCTCATCAGGGTGAAGCCGGCACAGGACACGGTAAACAGAACGCGCGTCGACAGGGCCCGGGCCAGCCATCCGGAAAGGGGGATGATGATCACTTCCGCAATCAGGTAAGCGGTTTGTACCCAGGTGATTTCGTCCTGGGTGGCGGACAGGCCTGCCTGAATCTGTTCCAGCGAGCTGGCGACGATCTGGATGTCGAGAATCGCCATGAAGATGCCAAAGACCATGGCGATGAATCCCACCCATTCCTGAGTGGTCAGGGTGCGTTCGTCAGAAGCGACGGATGCCGGCGGATCCTCCGCAACCACTTCCTCGATTGCGCTGCACTCTTGGCTCATGCTGACTTACTGGACTCGCACCCTGGCGGTGGCCGAGAGACCCGGACGCAGCTGGGTCAGGTCGGTCCCCGGATCAAAGGTGATCTTGACCGGCACTCGTCGCACGATCTTGGTGAAATTGCCGGTCGCATTTTCGGGCGGTAGCAGACTGAACTCGGAGCCCGAGGCCGGCGCGAAGCTGTCGACGTGGCCCTTGAATGGCTGGTCCGGATAGGCGTCCACTGTGATGTCGACGGACTGACCCGGGCGCATGTGTTCGATTTGGGTCTCCTTGAAGTTCGCCTCCACATACAAGCCCTTGGCGGGAATCAGATAGGCCAGGACGACGCCGGGCTTTACCAGTTGTCCGACCTGAACGCTGCGGTTGCCGATCGCCCCGTTGATCGGCGCGTAAATACGGGTATGTGATAGCGCAATACGCGCCATTTCCAATGAGGCTTCGACCGATTTTATGCGGGCCTGGGCCTCGTTGACGCGGGCATGGAAGCCGGACAGTTGCCCTTCCGCCTCTTCGTGGGCGGAGGTGACTTTGTCGAGTTGGGCGCGAGCCTGCTTGACGGCGGCTTGAGCGGTGTCATGGGTCTGGGTGGATACGGCGCCCTCCCTCACCAGATTGCCGAAGCGTTTGAGATCCTTGATCGCCCGATCCAGGTCCGCTTCAGCGGCGACAATATCGGCATGCTGGGCATCGATGTGACTCTGCTGGGTGCGTTTGTCGGTCTCCAGACTTTGGATGCGGGACTTCTCAACCTGAATCTGCGACTCGCCTTCGGCCAATCGGGCCTTGAAGTCGGCATCGTCGATCGTGACCAGGAGGTCGCCAGCATTGACGGTCTGATTGTTCTCGAAATGGACTGATTTCACATAGCCCGATTCTCTCGGGCTGATGAGGGACATGTGTGCCTTCAGGTAGGTATTCTCGGTACTTTCATACGGCTTTATGCTGGTTTCCCAGTACTTGAAACCCGCCACCGAAGTGCCTGCCAGCAGCGACAGAAAGATTAAGGATTTGAGGATGCGCATGAGGTTCATTGTTTTACTGAACTGTTCGGTTCATGATAGGCTCAAGCACGGATTGATGCAAACCTTCGGTGACAATGATGAGAACCCACAGCAACACGAAACGTGAGGCCATCCTGGATGGCGCTCGGCGGGTCTTTCTGGCTCATGGCTACAGCGGAACCAGCATGGAGGCTATCGCCGAAGCCGCGCCGGTCGCCAAGCCCACGCTATACAGCTATTTCGGCAACAAGCATGAGTTGTTTGTCGCCGTCGTCGTGGGTCAATGCGACACGCTTTTTAGCACCCTGTCCGAGGCATCACTGAAACACCCAAACCACATGGATGGGCTGCGGGCCATTGCAGAAGAGTTTGTGGCACTTATTTATTCACCGGAATCCCTGGCGCTTTATCGTCTGCTGATTGCCGAACAGGCGCATTTTCCCGAGTTGGGTGAACAAGTTTACCGAGCCAGTGCGGAGCCGATGATCGAGATGCTTTCACGCTATCTGGAAAAAATCAGTCCGAGCGGGCAGGTCCATGCCCAGGATGCCAAGGTTTCCAGCGAGCTGTTTCTGGGCATGCTGCACGGGGTCAGTCATTGTCGCTGTTTGATGGGCCTTCAGACCGGCCTCTCGGAGCAGGAGCGACACCAGTTGATTGAAGGGGCAGTCAGCCTGTTCATTAAGGGAAACCAGCCATGAGAGGCAGTGTTCTGGCCTTGTTGATTTTGACCAGTCTTCCGGGCTGTATGGTCGGCCCGGATTACCGGGCGCCCGATCCCATATTGCCCGACCGCTGGAAATCCTCCCGCGATCCGGCCAACGGATTAAAGCCCATCTCAGAACATGCCCTGAGAAATTGGTGGAAAACATTCAATGATCCCACCCTGGATCGGCTGATTGATCGGGCGCAGCGTGGCAATCTCGACCTCAAGCTGGCGTTTACAAGGATCGAGCAGGCGCGTGCGGAAAGACTGGCCAACCGAGCCGATCTTTTTCCCAAGGTCGGGGCTGTGGCCGTACCTGCCCGGTTTGACAATGTGCTGCCAAGCCAGGATCTAAGGCCGGGATCCAGCGCGACGAATTTTTTCCTGGCGGGTTTCGATGCGATCTGGGAGGTCGATGTCTTTGGTCGGTTGCGGCACAAGCTGGAAGCTGCCACTGCCGTGACCGAGAGTGCGACCGAAACGTATCGCGAGGCATGGGTCATGCTGACCTCAGAGGTGGTGCGGGCCTATACCGAATATCGAAATTTGCAGAACCAGCTACGCATTACCCAAGCCAATTTGGCGTCGCAGCGTCATACGCTGGATTTGACCCAGCAATTGTTCGATGAAGGCGTAGGGACACGCTATGACGTGGCAAGGGCCAGAGCGCAGACCGAAATCACGGAAGCCCGCATGCCAACACTGGAAGCCCAGCTGACAGCCATGCAGCATCACCTGGAAGTGTTGATTGGTGAGAAGCCGGGTGCGCTGCAAATGCAACTGGCGGTATCGGCGGATTTGCCAAGCAGTGCGGCACGCCAGCTGTTGACCACGCCCGCCGAGACCTTGCGTTACCGACCGGATGTACGCATGGCCGAACGGGATCTGGCGGCAGCCACGGCCACCCAGGGCGCGGCCTTTGCCGAGTTCTTTCCCAAGATCTCCATCGCCGCCTTTGCCGGTTTCCAGAATTCCGACCTCGAAAACCTGTTCCGTTCCACCGCCTTTTCCTACGCGAGTGGCAGCGCCATCATGCAGCCGATCTTCAATTTTGGCCGTATCCGGGCGGGGGTCGATCTGGCCGATGCCCGGCAAAAGGAAGCCTATCTGAAATACGAAAAAACGGTGCTCGAAGCCCTGCGCGAGACCGAATCCGCCATGACCCAGTTTCTCCAGGAGGAACAGCGCCGCCAAAAACTGGCGCGTTCGATCACCGACCTGAAGGAGTCATGGCGGCTGGCTGATCTCCGCTATCGGGAGGGGATTTCCACCTTCCTTGATGTGCTGGACGCAGAGCGCATTCTTTACCTTGAGGAACTGAATCTGGCCCAGTCCCGGGCGCAAACCACCATTTATCTGATCGCGCTCTACAAGGCGTTAGGTGGCGCGGGTCAGCTGGAAGTCAAGCCTGTCGATGAGCCTCTGCGTCCCTGGGGTTGAGTCGGGCACGGCGTGATCGCCGGGGCTAGAACAGTGAAATTCTGCAGTCGGGTGTCGTTAAGGCGGGCTGATTAGACAGTTGTTGCTGGCCAAACAGGCGCCGCTCGGCGGGACGCAGACGTCGAATTTTGAATTGCTGCAGCAGGCCAGGTGGAGAGTACGAAGCTGGCAGACGCCAGGCTGACCAGCGAGCAAAGAGCGTTTGCCAGGCTTCAGCCTCCAGCCGACGGCGAATGTGGATAGCATCCAGGCCGTACCAGTCACCCGGCGTATCGACCCAGCCCACTCGATAACGCTCAGCCAGTTCACGCATGCCTTGATCCAGTTGTTGGATCTCACGGCGTAATTGCGGCCAGCGAATGGCATGGCCGGGAAAGATCAATCGCCGGATCGTTTCAAATCGGGCCTGACTCATGCGGCTCAGGCTTTCCATCGGCAGGGACAGCATGACCACGTCGCTATTTATCTCTGCCAATCGGCGCAGGGTGATGTCCAGCCATCCCAGCAGGGTCTGGGCCTCTACCCCGTACACCAAATCGTTGCCAAGATCGGCAATGGCGGCCAGCGGACGTGTGTGTTGCGGACAGTTGGCCGACACATGAGGCCAGAGACCGCATTGATTGATGCCGGGGAGTGCCCGCCCGAGCAGCTGACTCCAGGTGCCGTAGGATCGTCCATGCCCCATGGCGACAGCGATATCCAGCGGACCGACCAGTCCCTGTCTGAGGCTATGCAGAACCGTGGGAAACGCCCGTGCCAAATTGCTGGCGCCCAGCAGAATGACCCTTTGTTCTGCTTGGCGATCAGGGTCGAATGAATTTGGAGAGATTTCACCTGGATTCATGAAAAGGTCTTCATTTCAATGAGGGCGTCAATTCGATCCAGCGCAGCAACCACCCGAGCGCGAGCAGCCAGATCAGGACGATGATGAAACCGGCGGTGCGACTGACCGGCTTGCCAGCGGCAAATCGCTGCTGGGCTGACTCCCGGCACTCCTCCATGACCGCCGGCGGGATCAGCCGCAGGACCAGGGCGATGCCCAATGGCAACAGGATGAAATCATCCAGGTAACCCAGGACAGGGATGAAGTCGGGGATCAGGTCAATGGGACTGAGCGCATAGGCGACCAGGCCGGCAATGATCAGTCTGGCAAGCCAGGGGGTCAGTGGGTGGCGTGCGGCCAGATAGAGGGCGAGGGTTTCGTGCTTGAGCTGGCGGGCCCAAGTCTGGAGTCGAGAGAGAAGAGTCATGGTGAGGATGAACTCACCCGATGCGGAGTTGAGTTTCCAAGGAGGGTGCGGGGAATAGCTCTTTGCTCAAAAGCAAAGGGTAGGAGGCGGCTTACGAGCCACCTCCCGGCTGTCCCATAGACGGCTTGAGAGTTCAGGCCGTGCAGGTGGTGAGGATAGGTTTACTTTTTGAGTGCAGTTGCCGGGCTGACATCTCGCGGCAGGATGGGGGTTTCCGTGCTGATCTTGAGGTCAGACAGCAGGTTCAGTTCATTTTCAATCTGCAGGAACTGACCAGCGATCACAGGAGAAGTCGCCTTGGCGATACGGTTGTAGTACTTCCGGAAAAGGTCATTGCGATCGTCGCGAATCTTCAGAGAGCGCAACGCCAGGTTGTTGGCGATATCGTCGTCCATCTTGTCGTAGTTGGCGGCGTAATCACGGATGATGCTGTAACGCTCATCGTAGATTTTCTTCAACTCACCCTCATAGGCATAGTATTCACGCCAGAAGGCATCGTGCTCGGCAGGGCTCAGGTTAAGCGCCTTTTGAATCAGGGCAACCTTTTTCTCGCGATATTTGGCGCGGTCAGCATCCAGCGCCTTCAATTCGGGGTCATTGGCGGACACTGGAGTCAAGGGCTTGGGAGTGAGCTGGCAGCCGGCCAGCATCAAGGTGGCAAGGATGGACGCCGACAGCAGGCGGCGAGCGTAGCTGGAGTTTTTGTTCATGGGGGAATCCTTTGTTTTTTCTTCAGATTAACGGGGGCATCCGGATGGGCCGGTTTGCTCGTGCTGGTCAGCCGGGGCAGCGGTGGAAAACCGGCACCACTGACTTGAGCAGCAATTCTATCCCAACGCGTAAAACTTGATGCGATTGGCTCCGGCTTGGGCATCAGAGCGGCTTTTGGTCGAAATTGTAGAAGCTCTTGTTCAGATAGTAGAGGACATCATCGATTTCCTCGGCACTCCACGAATTTCCGGTGTGCGAAGACCAGTCCTGAATGCGGCTACGCAAGCCATTCAGCGTCTTGAGCTTGCGGTTGCGCGCATGCATCAGGTCTTCATGGCAGGATTGGCATTGCTGATTGTAAAGCTCCTGCCCCCGCGCAAAATTCTGTGCCTGGGTTACCGAGCTGAGACCCAAAGCCGAAATCAGCAGGCTTGTCTTCAGGGCTGCATAGGTGAGTCTTTTCATGGGGTGTTCGGTCTCCTTCTGAATTGATTGTCTGTTGGCGGCTTTATCGTGCCGGGGGGGTGGGATTTTTCGGGTTATCTTGTCGGCCTGTTCAGCCAGTCTCCTTCAGCCCATATTTGCGCACCCGATACCGCAGGGTTTCGCGAGTAGTTCCCAAGGCGCGGGCGGCGCCGGTGACGTTGCCGTGGTGGCTGTTCAGGGTCGTTTCTATGATGTAACGGTCCATGTCGTCGAGGTCCATGCTCCCATCGAGCGGGATAAAAAGCCCTTCCGGCGTGGTACCCCTAGTGGGGGAGGACGTCAGGTCATGCTGACGGCCCGGCAATTGCAGCCACTGGGCCGGAAAAACCGGACCATCGGCGAACAGGACACAGCGTTCGACCACATTGCGCAGTTCGCGCACGTTGCCGGGCCAGTCATGAGCGCGCAGCTCGGCCCAGACCTTGTCGGGAATGATCTTGACCTGTCTGGCCGCCTTGGCGTTGAGTTCGGCTACGAAAAGCGGGACCAATTCATCGAGATCCTGCTTGACCTCCCGGAGGGGCGGCAGATTCAGCTTGAACACGCTCAGGCGATGGTACAGGTCGCTGCGAAAAGCGCCCTCCCGGACCATGCTTTCCAGATCCCTATGGCTGGCAGCCAGGATTTGCACATCGACGCTGATTTCGCGTTCCGAACCCAGTCGACGGAATTTACGGTCCTCGATGGCCTTCAGTAGTTTTGCCTGCAAATCCAGCGGCATTTCGCCGATTTCATCAAGGAACAAGGTTCCGCCATCTGCCTGCTCGATCAACCCGCGATGCCGTCCCGTCGCGCCGGTAAAGGCACCGGCTTCATGGCCGAAGAGCTCCGATTCCAGGAGATCACGCGGCAAGGCCGCACAGTTGAGTTCCACTAGCGGATAGGGACCGCGCTTTCCACCATGGTGGAGGATGCGCGCCACCAGTCCCTTGCCGGTGCCGGTCTCACCGCCAATGATGATGGCGCTGAACGGCACCCGATTCAGGCGGGTGAGCATGTCCCGTACCCGTTGGGCGGCAATGCTCTTGCCGACAAATGCCCCGGGCGAGTATTTCCGGTAGCCGACCTCGGCCTGCTCCAGCAGTCGGCGCTGGGCCAGTGCGCTGCGCGTCGCGCTGGCCATGACCAGATCCAGCCGATCCATTTCGCATGGCTTTTCGATGAATTCATAGGCGCCCAAGCGCAGGGCACGCACCGATTCCTGGACGCCGCCATAACCGGTCAGAAACAGCCATTCGCAATGCACCAGTTTGCCCTTGATTTCCTCCATGAAGTCCAGGGCATTGCCGTCGGGTAGATTCATGTCCGAGAGGATGAGCAGCGGTTCAAGATGCTGCTCTTCCAGCAATCGGCGCGCCTCCTTCAGGTCGTTGGCCAGTTCGACTTCCCAGCCGGCCTTGGCGTAGTGACGGGAAAGCTCCTGTCCCAGGAGCGGTTCGTCCTCGATGATCAGCAGGGTATTAGGCATGGTGCAGTTTATCGGTGGGAGCGGGATGTCGGATCAGATTAGCATGCCGGAGTGAGTTGGTAGTGCCTCGAATCCAGGTGAGGTTTCATTGAGTCACCAATACTTATTGATGGTGACGAATTTCCACGGGTCGCCCCGCGCAAAGCCGCATGTAGACGCCCGATGCCGAAATGCCATTCAGTACAAAAGCGATGGCCATCAGCGGGGCGAGCCAGGCGTGTTCGCTGCTCAAGTGAAAAAGCAACAAGTCCTGGCCCAGAAAGATGGGTGTCAGTGGGAAGCCGACCAGCCCCAGAAAGGCGAGGAACAGCAGCAGCGACAGCCCCGGTTTTTTCTCTTCCATGCCGCGATAGAGGAACGGGTTCTCCTCAAAATCGCGATGACGTCCCATCCGCTGAATCGCGAAGCCTCCCAGCAGCCAGGCGACCAGGATTCCACTGGTGAAGATCTCCACGTAACCCACGGCATCGGTGTCCAACATCCAGGTTGCGCCGCCCGCCAAGAGGGAGCTGAGAGCCACCTGGTTCCAGGTCTTCAAGGCATCTCGCTTGAGGGTAAAGCCGAGTAATGCCAGATAAAACATGGCCAGCCCGGTCATCAGAGCCAAGTAAGGCCGGAGGGTGATTCCATTGGCATAAAGAACCCAGCCAAACACGAGCGCGCTCAGGCCGACCATCAGCTTCGTGGTGAGGCCCAGGCGAGTGAGCACGAGTGCCACCTTGCGAAACGAATCCCACAGTAGCGAGCGGACCAAGGGTTCCAGATTGAATTCCTGAAGGGCCACCACCTGCAGCGTGTTTTGCAGCGTGGCGGGTAGCGACTCATGCAGAGTCTGCGGCATTGAACGCGCCATGGCACTGGTGCGGATATCGAATGTCACATTTACCTCGCTTTCGACGCGCAGCAAGTGAGCGACGACCGAGGGCGACACGAGGAGTTGATAGCAACGCAGGAAGGCATTTCCAAGAAAATGCATCAGCACGATGGATTCCAGACCCAGTGCCAGCTCGATGAACATGAGCCCCACCTGGGTGATGGATGCGTAGGCAATCTGCCCCTTGATGTTGGATTGAGCCTGCTCCGACAGGCTCGCCACCAGCACCGTGAGCGCACCGATACTGAGGACGATCAGGCGGGAAGCGATCTCGAAGTCCCAGATTGGCTGGGTTCTCAAGAGCAGGAACACTCCCAGGTGGACGGACAGGGCGCCATAAAAGATCGCGCTCGACGGAGTGGGCCCCTCCATGGCCCGTGGAATCCAGAAGCAGAAGGGAAACTGCGCCGACTTTCCCGCTGCCGCCAGGATCAGCAGGAGTGAAAGTCCAAAGAACTCAAGATAACCGCCAGGGGGCGCTCCATTCTTCAGGACCTCACCAAGTTCACTGAAGTGATTCCGCCCATGGAACAGGAGATCGATCAGCAGGGCGGCCAGCAGCAAGCCAAAGTCACAGAGCCGGTAGATGCTATAGGCACGCAAGGCATTGCGGATCGGTTGATAGCGGTGCCGGTAAAAGGCGATCAGCAGGAATGAAGAAATACCGACAATCTCCCATCCGGCAAAGAACATATCGAGGACGCCCGACAGGATGACGATATTCAGGCCGAATACAAAGCCAAAAATGGTGACGAAGAACCGCCGATAGCCGGGCTCCCGGTGCAGGTAGTGACGGCAATAGCGCACGATCACCGAAAAAATGACCCAGGTGCAGAATAGGTACGCAGCCCCGACGTGATCGAAAAAGAACAGGACCGGGAAACGGTACTCACCCTGCTGGTAGAGCGTGAACCACTCGAACTCATGGGCAGGAAATCCCAGCCAGCCCCAAGTGGCCAACAATCCGAAGATGGAAGCGCCCATCAGTCGGGTGACCCAGAGACTGATGCTGGCGACTCGGGCTTCGTGAGTGCCAAACAAAAGGTTAAGCAATAGCCCCAACAAGGGCGTCAGCTGACAGGCAAGAATCAGATAGTTCATGCGGCCTTCCCCGTGAGAATGTGGACGGGGATGGTGTCTGTTTTACCCTGAAAGATATCGACCGATCGCTGACCTTGGGGGGCACGAAAATCAGCAGGCCATTCGATGGGCAGCCAGTGGCCGTTCCGGAAGAACTGGGGCGTTCGCGAGATGGGATCGATCGCGGCCAGCTTGACCCATTCGTTATCCAGCCACTCGCGCAGCTGGCCAATACGAGTCATGGCTTGATCCAGTATCCCGGTTTCCTGTTCCACCGCGATCAGCAACCGGGCCGGTTCATGGACTTCGATCATCTGCGACGGAAGGCCGGTGCGAAGATCCCCTTCCATGCCATTGGCCACACCGAGCAGCCCGATGACGTTGTGCGGCAGTTTGGTGCCGGCGCCGTACATGGCATTGTCGATGCGGGAGAAAAAGTACTCCAGGTTAATGCCGCCGCAGACCGGAATGACCTGTGACAGGAGGCGGGCCAGGATTTCACCGTCGGCATCCGCCAACGGATCGTAAGAGTGAAGAAAGGCCCGACGATCGAGAAACAGTCGCGAGGTCAGTGACCGTCGACCGACGATGCAATATAGATTATTGGAGTGATTAAGCTCGGGTCTGGGTTCAAAGATGGAGGAAGCCCTGAACTTCACATGTTCCAGGGCGGCGGCTTCGCTGCTCGATTTCGGACCCAATTCGAACCAGCGGCAACGCTCTTGCGCATTGCGCAGCAGAGCCTGATCCATGGTTTCCCTAAAAGCATCCAGCGCCTCCGGCAAGGATTCAGGCCAATCCTGTTGATCGAAGTAGGTGATTTCGTCGCGGCTGGTGTTATGCAGCGCCGCCACGAACAGCGTGTCTGCAGGAATGTTGATGCCACGATGACGCAGCAATTCCCTCACTGCGGGGTCATTGGCCATCTGGGCAAAGGCCCGCGCATTGGGCGCCCCCGGTTTTCCGGCACAGGCCCCGCAATCATAGGCGGCAAAGTGGGGGTTGTTGGTGCTGGAGGAGCCGTGGGCGACCACCACGACGACAGGGGCAAAATGTCGCGTCAGCCCGATGTTTCTGAAAAGGATCTCCAGCCGATCGGCCATCTCCGAGTGAGAAAATCCCAGCAGACGACCATCCGGACTCGGCTCATCGGAACTTCTCAAAAGATGCAATCGCGTTTGTGACTCGACCTCCCCCAATTTCTTGATCTTCAGGAGTTTGGCCCCTGGACGGAAAACATCCCAAGCCAGTTTGGCGGCAAAGCCCAAGCCGACCGTCTGGGTATAGGCCCAGTTTTTCAAAAGATGAGAGGGTTTAACTGAGAACTTGGAGGTAGGGGTGGCGCCATTGCCTGGGTGGGGTTTGCCGTGGTCGTCAGATTCAACAATCAGGTGCTTTGGCTTGATGACCGATGGACACTGTGCAATGGGATAGATGTCATCGATGCCTTTGTAGAAAAAGTCGATGCCAAAGAATCCCGCGGCTCCGTGGGTTTCAATGCCGGGATGGATTTCTTCCAGATGCCGACGCAAGGAACATTCGCGGTCATCGATACAGAACAAGGCCTGGGCCAAGGCATGCTCATGCTTGGGTGAGGAGTCCCCCTGTTGTTTTATTCCCTGCAGCAGTTCGCTATGAAGGGAGAACTCCATCGCTTCCTGCCAGACTCTCAGCGCCTGGGGGATGAATGGCTTATCCAGCGCCTCGGCGAAGGAAGCCGTTTCATCGATTCCTGGTGTGCTGGCCACATTAGAAAAGTGCGGGCCCCGCTTCATGTTCAAGAGCGCCAGCTCGATGGCCAATTCAACCGCCAAGAACTCCTTCAGCGAAATGTGGCGACGGGATAACAGACTATCGGGTTTCTGCTCGATGACGCGAACCATGCCGGACCATCCCGGATGGGCCAGAGTCATTTCCAGCAGGTAGACGCCATAGAAGGTGTCATCCCCGACGATACGCGCCAGGCAGGTGTCGATGGCCTCGTCGGGCGTCAGTTGGAGCAAGGAACGCGCTTCGGGCTCCGAAAATGGATAAAGCGGGACGAAAGTGTCCTCGACCAAACGCCGCAGACACGGCCATAGAGATTCCTCATCCCTGGCAACCGACCAGCGACTGATGCCTTGATCGAGGAAGTTAGCCACCAACCGAAAGAGGATGGGGTGAACCTGCGCATCCAGGTTGACCTCGATCCGTGTCAGCCAGGCTTGGCGAATGCCATGAAGCGCGAGGGAGAGAGGCGGATAGTGGGCTTCGGAGTCCGGTTGGAAGAGAGATCGTCGCAGTTCTTCGCGTTTGGAGGGGTCTGGTTCCAGTTCGGTCAGAGAGCGATCAATGGCAAAGTCGTGAATTCGCCCTTTGCTGTGACGCGTCTGGTATTCGGTGAGCGGGAGATAGCTGCGAGCGCCATACAGACGTGACGCAATCGCGATGGCCTCGTGGAAGGGGCGGTTTTCCAGCGCATGGAGCGTATTGTGGTGAATGAAGTCCTTGATGGGACTCTGGGCTGGAAGCCAGCGGGCAATGCCATTAATGACATTGTTCAGGTCAAAGCCATTATCGAAAGATGGCCCGATCCAGACGGTGTCAGAAGGGGGAGCGAAACTTCCGTCATCAATTGGAACTGGGACGTGACTGTTCTTCGGGTGATTGGTTTGAAAGGCCGTCATTGTATGAACCGCTTTGGACATGGCTAATGTCAGGTCACATGCGAGTTGTGTGCCATGATTTGCGGGTGTGATCAACCCTATGATTTTGCACCAATGATCCTGGTTGGTATCGACAGGCGACAGTAATGAAAGGGGTCAAATGCCCCCGATCATCGAGGTGTGAATGGCTGTGGAACGGTCATGAAATTCGCTGCAGCGACAACCCGTGCGAGCAGGTCAGGAATAAGGAGGAGTCAGCCGATAAGCCGGGTTCTGTCTTGGACAGCCATTCATCTGGGACGCGCCTCACGGCACGCCTCGTGCGACCTACCCGGGAGCCGTGCGGACCACACGTGCGAGACAAGGCTCGCTGCCCCCCTATTTGGTCTTGCTCCGGACGGGGTTTACCCTGCCACTTCCGTTGCCGGAAGCGCGGTGCGCTCTTACCGCACCATTTCACCCTTACCTTGGGGCCATAAAGCCCGTTGGCGGTATATTTTCTGTGGCACTTTCCGTAGGCTCGCGCCTCCCAGGCATTACCTGGCGTCCTGTCCTGCGGAGCCCGGACTTTCCTCCCTCCCGACACAAGGCCGGAACAGCGGCTGCCTGGCCGACTCCAGCTGATGAGTCTAGACAAGCGCTGGCGGCTTGGCTACATGATCTTGTTCGCGTGGCCAGTCGTGCGCGGTATTGCGTTGGCTGTATGCGGAAATTTGAAGGCTTCTCTCGTTGAGGGGCTGGGTCTTTTGTGATTTAATTAATGCGTTTTTGCCGGAATCAAGGGCAACCTGTTCTGTGGCATCAGTGATGATGGCTGCTGCGGGCACGCCCGAGCACTTCGCGTTGTCATGCGTGGCATGGCGCTCGCGAGATGCGACGAAATTCTGAAGTTTCTGGTCGTGTCAGGCATCTTGCGATGGGGCTGATATTCGGCCGAACGGCTAACGGTTTGTGCGTTCCACGGGCTAGCTTATGTTAATCAACACAAAAAAAGGTCTGGATCTGCCGATTACGGGAGATCCGGAGCAGGTCATATACAACAATGCCGGCGCTATCAGGTCGGTTGCGTTGCTCGGTCCCGATTATGTCGGTCTGAAGCCTTCCATGAAGGTGGCTGAAGGCGACAAGGTCAAGTTGGGTGATGTGCTCTTTGCTGACAAGCAATACCCCGAAATCGTTTATACCTCGCCGGGATCCGGTGTGGTCAAGGCGATCAATCGCGGGGAGCGTCGTGTGCTGAACTCCGTGGTCATCGAGTTGAGCGGCAATGACGCAGTCAAGTTCAAATCCTACACACCTGCCAAACTGGGCGGGCTGAGCGGGGATCAGGTCAGGGAGAACCTCCTGGCCTCGGGGCTTTGGACGACTCTGCGGACGCGGCCTTACAGTCGGGTCCCTGAGCCAGGCTCGACGCCTCACTCAATTTTTGTAACGGCGCTTGATACCAGCCCCCTGGCTGCTCGGCCGGAAGTGGTCATTGCCGATCGTGCGGCGGATTTCCAGAATGGATTGGTCGTTCTCTCGAAACTCACCGAAGGGCGTATTTTTGTCTGCAAGGCGCCCGGAGCAAATATCGCGTTGCCGGAGCTGGAGCAGCTGGAAGTGGCCGAATTTGATGGGCCGCATCCTGCGGGGCTGGTGGGGACGCATATTCATTATCTTGATCCAGTCGGACCTACCAAATCGGTCTGGCATCTGGATTACCAGTCCGTCATGGCTATTGGCAGTCTTTTCACCACGGGCAAGCTGAATGTGGATCGCGTTGTTGCTCTGGCCGGCTCACTGGTCAGTAACCCGCGTCTGGTGAAAACCCGCGTCGGCGCCGACCTGAGCGATCTCGTCAAAGGCCAGCTGAAGTCCGGTAAGGATCCGCGGGTGATTTCCGGCTCTGTCCTGCATGGTCGGCAGGCGGAAGGGTGGTCTGACTATCTGGGTCGATTCAATAACCAGGTAACGGTGATCCCGGAAAACCATGAGCGCGAGTTCATGGGCTGGGTCGTTCCAACCGGAAAAAAATATTCCTTTCTTAACGTCCTGTTGACCAGCCTCCCGCAGGCGCGCGGTCGCAAGTTCTCTTTCACCACCACGAAGTATGGTAGCCCGCGAGCCATTGTTCCGGTGGGTGTGTTCGAGGACGTGGTTCCCATGGATATTCTTCCAACTCAGTTGCTGCGTTATCTGATCGTTGGCGATACCGATATGGCGCAGTCGTTGGGTGCCCTGGAGCTGGATGAAGAAGATTTGTCCTTGTGTACGTTTGTGGATCCGGGAAAGCACGACTTCGGCCCGGTCCTGCGAAAAAATCTTACCCAAATCGAGAAGGAGGGCTAATGTCTAGTACCCGCCAATTTTTGGACAAGCTTCACCCCCATTTCGCAAAGGGGGGAAAGTTTCAGATGTGGTACCCCGTCTATGAGATGGTGGATACCTTTCTTTACAGCCCATCTGATGTCACCAGTGGTGCAACGCATGTTCGTGACGCGGTCGACCTGAAGCGGGTCATGACCTACGTATGGATTGCCGCGCTGCCGTGCATGCTAATGGCGCTGTTGAATACCGGTTACCAGGCCAATGCCGCGATGACCGCGATGGGTCTCACCGAAGTTCCGGGGTGGCGTGGATGGATCGTGAATCTCTTTGGTCACAGTCCATACAATCCCCTGTCGGATTTTGTGCATGGAGCGATGTACTTCTTTCCGGTCTACATCGTGACTCTGGTTGCGGGTGGACTTTGGGAAGTTCTGTTCTCTGTGGTCCGCAAGCATGATGTCAACGAGGGATTCTTTGTCTCGTCCATCCTGTTCGCATTGACTCTGCCGCCCAGCATCCCGCTGTGGCAGGTGGCCTTGGGAATCTCCTTCGGCGTGGTGATCGGCAAGGAGGTTTTTGGCGGAACTGGCAAGAACTTCCTCAATCCAGCGCTGACCGGGCGCGCTTTTCTGTACTTTGCCTATCCGGCCTCCATGTCGGGTGATGCGGTATGGACCGCTGTAGACGGATTCACCGGGGCCACCGCGTTGGGTCATGCCGCGATGGGTGGAGTTGCGGCGATCCGGGAGGCAGGCATTTCCTGGTGGGGCACGTTCCTCGGCTTCGAACAGGGTTCCTTGGGTGAAACCTCTACCCTGGCTTGCCTGATCGGTGCAGCGTTTCTTATTTATACCCGTATTGCCAACTGGAGAATCATTGCCGGGGTGATGGCGGGCATGATTGTTACTTCTACCTTGTTCAATATCATCGGAAGTTCAAGCGATGCGATGTACGCCATGCCCTGGTATTGGCATCTGACGCTCGGCGGATTTGCCTTTGGTACGGTTTACATGGCGACCGATCCGGTCAGCGCCTCGCATACCAACGCCGGCCGCTGGGTGTTTGGCGGGTTGGTCGGTTTCATGACCGTCCTGATTCGTGTGGTGAATCCCGCCTTCCCTGAGGGGATCATGCTGGCCATCCTTTTCGCCAACATCTTTGCGCCACTGATCGATTACGTGGTTATCAAGATCAACATTGCCAAGAGGGTTAAGCGCTATGCCTGAATCCGTGAATAAAAATCCGGAAGTTGCGCAGGTGGGTTTCAAGGAAAAGCTGGTTGGTTACGTTGAAGCCGGTCAGGTTTATGCCCAACCCTACCTGGATCTGCCGAATGACAGTTTCAAAAAAACCGTAGCGGTTGCTCTAGCCCTGTGTTTGGTCGGTGCGGTCGTGGTATCTGGATCGGCGGTCATCCTGCGACCTTTGCAGGATTGGAATAAGTCCAAGGACGAGAAGGTCAATATCCTGGAGGTCGCAGAGCTCTACCAGAAAGGCATGGACGTCGACGCGGCATTCAAGAATATTGAAACCCGCGTTGTTGATCTGGCTACCGGTGACTACGTGGACAGTGTCGATGCCAAGACCTATGACCAATGGAAAGCGGCCAAGGACCCAGCTCAAAGCGAGAGCATTCCGCCTGCCAAGGATATTGCCAGCATCAAGCGCAAGCCAAAATATGCCAAGGTCTACCTAGTGAAGCAGGACGATGGCAAGTTGAAGACGGTCATCATGCCAGTGAATGGCTATGGTCTATGGTCAACCATGTATGGGTTCATCGCTCTGGAAGCCGACGGAGAAACCGTGGTGGGCATGAATCTCTACGACCAGGCTGAAACCCCGGGCTTGGGTGGCGAGGTCGTCAATCCAAAGTGGAAAGCACTGTGGAAAGGAAAGAAAGTCTATAACTTCAGCGGTAAGGAAGTGCATGAGACCAATCTGACCGAGAAAGGCCAAACCATAGAAATTGGGGAGGTTGCCTTGGGACTCGTCAAGGGATCGGTCGATTCCAACAAGCCGGGGGCTGAATTCCAGGTAGATGCTCTGGCAGGCGCAACCCTTACCAGTCGTGGTGTCAGTAATCTGGTGCAGTACTGGATGGGTAGGGAAGGCTACGGAATCTATTTGGCCAAGCTTAGAAACGCAAAGGGTTGAAACTATGGAACTTACAGACGAAAACAAGAAAGTTCTTGTCGAACCGCTCGTAGAGAATAATCCAATTACCCTTCAGGTGTTGGGGATTTGTTCGGCTTTGGCAGTGACATCGCAGTTGTCGACCGCGCTTATCATGAGCCTTGCGCTGACGACGGTAACGGCATTCTCGAGCGCAGGTATCGCATTCATTCGTAATCATGTGCCCAGCAGTATTCGAATTATTGCGCAGATGGTAATCATTGCCTCGCTGGTTATCGTGGTGGATCAGTTGCTGAAGGCGTTTGCTTACGAGATCAGCAAGCAGTTGTCGGTATTCGTGGGTTTGATTATTACAAACTGCATCGTTATGGGCCGTGCCGAGGCGTACGCCATGAAGAACCCTCCTTGGGAAAGTTTTCTGGACGGGATCGGCAACGGGTTGGGCTACAGTCTTATCTTGGTTACGGTAGCCGTCATTCGGGAATTGTTTGGTTCCGGCAAGCTTTTGGGAATCGATGTCTTCCCGTTGATCAAGGATGGTGGCTGGTATGTGCCCAATGGCTTGCTATTGTTGCCCCCCAGCGCATTCTTCCTGATCGGTTTGATTATCTGGGCGGTACGTACCTGGAAGCCCAAGCAGGTTGAAAAGGCGGACTTCTCTATCCAGCCAGCTCATGGCGTTGTTCACGGGGAGGCTCATTAAGATGGAAGCCTATATCAATCTGTTCATCAAGTCGGTCTTTATCGAGAACATGGCGCTCTCCTTCTTTCTGGGGATGTGTACGTTCATCGCAGTATCCAAAAAGATCGAGACGGCCGTTGGGCTAGGAATTGCCGTCGTCATCGTGCAAACGCTGACGGTTCCTGCAAATAATCTCATCTATACCTATCTTTTGAAGGAAGACGCCCTGACCTGGGCGGGTATAGAGGGCGTCGATCTTAGCTTTATTGCCTTGATGGCTTGTATCGGCGTGATTGCCGCAATCGTACAGATTCTTGAGATGGTGCTGGATCGATTCTTCCCCGCGCTATACAACGCGCTGGGTATCTTCCTGCCTTTGATCACGGTGAACTGTGCCATCCTTGCGGGCAGTCTGTTCATGATTGAACGAGACTACAATTTCAAGGAAAGTGTGGTCTACGGCATCGGCAGTGGATTTGGTTGGGCATTGGCTATCACGGCAATGGCCGGAGTCCGTGAAAAGCTCAAATATAGTGATGTCCCTCCCGGTTTGCGTGGATTGGGGATCACCTTCATCACGGCTGGCCTAATGGCATTGGGTTTCATGGCCTTCTCGGGAATTCAACTTTAAGGATCAGGGTAGAAGACAATGCTTGAAATTATCCTGGGTGTACTGTTTTTCACCTTTATCGTTGTTGCCTTGGTATTCGTTATCCTGGGTGCGAAGTCAAAACTCGTTGCCGAAGGTAATGTTGATATTCTGATCAACGATGAGAAAACCATTCATGTGCCTATCGGCTCGAAGTTGTTGACGGCACTGGCGGACAACAACCTGTTCGTTTCGTCAGCCTGCGGTGGCGGGGGAACCTGCGCGCAGTGCAAGGTCAAGGTGAATGAGGGCGGCGGCGATATTCTGCCGACGGAACTCTCTCATATCACCAAGCGTGAGGCCGCTGAGGGCGACCGCCTGGCTTGCCAGGTGACCGTCAAGCAGAACATGAAAATTCATGTTCATGACGAGGTTTTTGGTGTCAAGAAATGGGAAACCACCGTTCGATCGAACGATAACGTTGCCACCTTCATCAAGGAACTGGTGCTGGAGTTGCCGAAGGGTGAGATAGTTGATTTTCGCGCCGGCGGCTACATACAGATCGAATGTCCGCCTCATATTGCGAAATTTACGGATTTTGCCGTTGAGGAAAAATTCCGGGATGACTGGGACAAATACAACATCTGGCAGTATGAGTCCGTGGTCAAGGAGCCCTCGATCCGCGCGTACTCAATGGCGAACTATCCCGAAGAAAGCGACATCATCATGCTGAATGTGCGTATTGCCACGCCGCCTCCGGGGGCGCAGGGAATACCGCCTGGTGTCATGTCGTCCTACATATTCAACCTGAAGCCAGGCGACAAAGTGACCATCTCTGGTCCGTTCGGTGAATTCTTTGCTCGCGAGACTGACAATGAAATGGTGTTCATTGGTGGTGGTGCGGGTATGGCGCCCATGCGGTCGCACCTCTTCGACCAGCTGCGCAGACTGAAAAGCAAACGCAAGATGACCTTTTGGTATGGGGCACGCAGCCTGCGCGAAATGTTCTATGTCAATGACTTCGATATGCTGCAGAAGGAGAATCCCAACTTCAATTGGCATATCGCTCTCTCCGAACCAAAAGCGGAAGACAACTGGACGGGATATACCGGATTCATTCACAACGTGCTCTATGAGAACTACCTGAAGGATCATCCGGCTCCTGAAGACTGCGAATACTATATGTGTGGTCCGCCCATGATGAATGCCGCCGTGATTAAGATGCTCCTGGATATCGGCGTGGAAAGAGAAAACATCATGCTGGATGACTTCGGCGGCTGATGCCGAAAGTCATTCGAGCAACGAAGCGGAGACCTGAAGTCTCCGCTTTTTTTTGATTGGAAAACGTGTAGAGTTCACTCCGTTGTTTCCGACCACCGTATGGTCAGGTTTCCTGATTACACTAACCGAAGGGTAAATCAATGACACTTTTTCTCACTACTTTTCTGATCATTGCCGTCGTGATTGCCATGATGGCGGTTGGCGTGATGTTTGGTCGAGGCGCCATCAAGGGCAGCTGCGGCGGCGTCAACAACGGAGGCGAATGTATCTGTACCAAGAAATGTGAAAAGCGACGCAAGCTTGAGGAGGCAATGGTACAGGGCGATTGAGTCTACTTCCGTGATTGAATCGGGTCTCCTGTTAGCACGACTGAGGATGTCCCTTGTCGGCGAGTACTGAGACTTTTTATTGGTACGACTTTGAAACCTTCGGTACTGATCCTGCCCGGGATCGCCCCGTTCAATTTGCCGGGCTTCGAACGGATAAGGAGTTGAATCCTGTTTCGGATCCACTGACTCTTTTCTGCAAGCCAACGCCGGATTTTTTGCCACACCCCGAGGCCTGTCTCATCACGGGAATCACACCTCAGATGGGTTTAGATCGAGGTCTGCGGGAGTGCGATTTCATTACTGAGATCAACGCGGAATTTTCAGTGCCAGGCACCTGTGTTGTCGGCTACAACAATATCCGGTTCGATGACGAGATAACACGCTACACGCTTTATCGCAATCTCATGGATCCCTATGCCAGAGAATGGCGGAACGGTAATTCGCGTTGGGACTTGATCGATGTGATGCGCATGACCCGTGCCCTGCGTCCAGAAGGTATCGAATGGCCTGACGATGATGAGGGAAAGCCCACCTTCAGACTTGACCGGTTGACGGCGGCAAATGGGATAGCCCATGAAGACGCCCATGATGCACTCAGCGATGTCCGTGCCACTATCGCTATGGCGAGATTGATCAAGGTCAGGCAGCCGCGACTGTTCTCATACTTGTTGGCCCATCGCGGCAAGCGGCAGGCCAGTGACTTGCTGGCACTGGGAAAAATGTTGCCAGTAGTCCACGCATCATCCCGGTTTTCTGCTGAAAGGGGCTGTATTGCCGTCGTCGTTGCGCTTGCGAAGCACCCGACCAATCCTAATGGAGTGGTTACCTATGATCTCTCTGTTAATCCTGGCCCCTTACTTGAGTTGGATCCAGAGGAACTGCACCGAAGACTGTTTACCCCTCGGGATTCGTTGCCCTCTGGCGTTGATCGATTACCGCTCAAAACCGTGCATATCAACAAATGTCCTGCGTTGGCCCCAATGGGTGTGTTGCGACAAGAGGATGCAGAGCGCTTGGGTCTGGAATTGACCCTGTGCAATGAACATCTGGCGCGGTTGAAGTCCGAACCCAAGCTGGGAGCCAAGGTACAGTCCATTCTTGAGATTGATGAGCGGTCTCCGCTTGGGGAAGATCCTGATTTGATGCTCTACAGTAGATTCTTGGGGGATAAGGATCGAGTTGCCCTTGACCAGTTTCGTCGCTTGTCACCGGAATTGATGGCTCTTTCGCAACCTCTATTTGAAGACAAGAGATTGCCAGAGATGGTGTTCCGCTATCGGGCAAGGAATTATCCAGAAAGTCTAAGTTCTGCAGAGCAGGAGCGTTGGCGTGAGTTCTGTGCCAATCGACTCTCGGGCAAGGGATTGGCTGGGGGTCTCACCCTGGCTGAATTCTATTCCAGACTGGCTGAATTGGAACAGTCGAGCTTGTCACCAACACAGCGAAGGGTACTTTCTGACCTAAAGGATTACGCAAGGTCCCTTTGTCATTGATGTGTCTTTAAGATTTTGCCGTATACTTTCTGCGCTTTTTTCATCTTGTATTTGGGAGATTTCCATGAAAAAACTTTTGCCCCTGGTGGCTGCATCCTCTCTGTTTTGGGTCGGACTGGTCGATGCGCATGGTCCTACCCGCGAAAAGTACAGCGAATCGATAGAGATCAGCGCTGCGCCGGAGGCTGTCTGGGCATTGGTTGGTGATTTCTCGCATCCGGAGAAGTGGATGGACGTCGTTGAAAGCACCACGGCGGAAGGCGGGAACGAAAAAGGCGCGACTCGCGACTTGAAGTTCAAGGGAGGCGCAGGGGCTCTCAAGGAAGAACTGAAGAACTATGACGCGGAAAAGAAAATGATCCAGTACAAAGTGGTCGATCCCACGGATCCTGCCGTTCTGCCTGTCAATAATTACTCAGCTAAAATTACGGTAGAGGCGAGCGGTTCAGGCAGCAAGGTGGAATGGGATACCGCCTTCTATCGCTGGTTCCTCAACAACAATCCGCCTGAAGGTCAAAATGAGGCTGCCGCCAAGGCAGCCGTTGAGAAGGTGGTCAAGGGCGGCTTGGCAAGCCTGAAATCAGTCGCTGAAAAGAAATAATCCATTACCATGGGGGCTCGTGTCCCACGATTGATAACGAAAACGGTGGCCATGTCCACCGTTTTTCTTTTGATTGGGACGCTTCCGGTTCTGGCCGGTCCGCTTGCTTACATTACCAATCAGAAAGCCGATAATGTATCGGTGATCGATACGGCCACGGGATCCGTCCTGACCACCGTCAATGTGGGTAAAGATCCGGCCGGCGTTGCCGTTAGTCGAGATGGCGCCAGAGTAGTGGTGTCCAATCCAGGTAGCCGGGATATCGCGATTATTGATGGGTGCCGACAGGTGTTGCATGGGCTGATTCCGGTAGGGGAGGGGCCACTGGGTATCGCTATCAATGCCGAAGGTGACCGGGCTTTCGTAGCCGATTTTTACGGACACTTTGTCTCTGTCGTGGATTTGGCTGAGAAAAGCATCTTCAAGCGGATTCCGGTCGGACATTACCCGGGAGGGCTGGCGGTCAATTTCGACGGTTCAAAAATCTACGTAGCTGAGCGGGAGGACAATACGGTTTCCGTTATCAATGGTCTCACACTGACTATAGATAAAACCGGAAAAGTCGGTCAACATCCTTTCGGCTTGTTGCTGGATGAGAAAGACGAGCGTCTCTACGTGGCGAATGTTGAGAGCAATGAGGTTTCCGTCCTTGATGCCACAACCCTTCTGACAATTAAATCCATCAAGGTGGGCGAGCGCCCCTATGCTATGGCGTTGGCTCTGAAAGGTAGTCGCCTGTTCGTCACCAATCAATATGATAGTTCGCTGTCGGTGATCGACACGAAGTCGTTAGAGGTCGTCGAAACCATCGTCGTGGGTGAGTATCCCGAAGGCATTGATAGGCACCCGGATGATCGCCACGTGTATGTGGCTAACTGGTTTGACAACACGGTTTCGGTGGTGGAAGCCGAATCCTTGAAAGTGGTCAAAACAATTGCTATGGGCAATGGTAGCCGTGCCTTTGGACAGTTCATCCCGCAAGGTGGCCCAGCCCTGTGCGCGCGTTAAGTTTCCCGGTTGGTGATTGGGGGGAGTTGATTGATGGCTCTCAATAATTTCGGGATGTCTTGTGAAACACTCATCTCCAGAGTGATCGTCCGTGATTTTTCATTGGCCTGAAGGGGCTCATTAGCGTTCATCTGTAATTCCAAAACGGCTTCATCCGCATCGGACGGGTCAGTCCGCTGAACTTGTCGTGTCCTGATCCTTTGTTTCAGTAATTCGCTGGGGGCCTCGCAATTCAGAATGCAAAACCCGCTTCCGGCGGCTCTGGCGATCATCTCGGCGTTTTCTCGATCGGTATGTCTCAGGAAAGTGGCGTCAAGAATCACGTGATGACCGCTTTTCAGAATGCGTTGCCCGACCTCAAGCAGGTGATGATAGATCAGGTCAGATGACTGGCGGCTGTAGATCGAACTTTCACGGTGTCCAGCAAACATTCGCTTTCTTTCGATATCCGATCGGATGCAGATCGCCGGTAACGCGGCGGCCAATTGACTGGCCAGATAGGATTTTCCGCTGCCCGAAAGCCCATGCATGATGAGCAGTCTGGGTGTCCTGTTCTCGATGAGACGCAGACCGTATTGGATGTACTGATGATAGACCGCTAACCTCTTAGATCTCTTCGTTTCTTGCGTGTTCTGCTTGAGCTCAAGGATGGCAACCTTGGCTCTGACCATGGCCCGGTAAAGCTGGTAATACTTAAGCAATTCAACCCCTGGATAATCTCCTGTGAGTTCCAGGTAGCGGTTCAGGAATAGGTGGCCGAGCTCCGGTAATCCATGTTCTTCGAGGTCCATGACCGTAAATGCTATCTCGCTCATGGTGTCTATCCATCGCAAATCCGCGCTGAATTCAATCCCATCGAAAAGGCGGGCATGACCGTCAAATAAAACGATATTACCTAGGTGGAGATCGCCATGGCACTCCCGGATGTGTCCGAGACGGGATCTCCCAAGGACCAATGGCTCGAGTTGGGCTTGTTGTTGATGGGTCCAGTCATGCAGGGTGTTCAAAGCTGCCAATTCGGCCTCATCGTTGAGATATGACGAAATAGTAATGAAGTTGGCTTCGATGAAGCCATGCGTCCGATCAAGGCGTGACCGGCCAAAAGCTTCCCGTTCTGGGGGAATTCGGGTGTGGAACGTGGCAACCTGTGTGGCAAGATTCAGTATGTGCTTCGGAAACAATTGGCCCGATAGGGCTAATTGATCAAACAGTTGACCGGCAGGGAATCGCCGCATTTTGACGGCATATTCGATGATGGGTCCATCTCCGCACAGCTCAGGTTCGTTGACGGGGCCGGTGATGGCGACGACCTCGATATAGAGGTCGGGGGAGTACCGTTGGTTAATTCGGATTTCCTCTTCGCAGGCTTCCTTGCGAAGCTTCAGCGTTGAGAAATCAAGGAAGCCGAAGTTTACAGGCTTTTTGATCTTGAAAGCATGCTCCCCCACAAGAAGGACCCATGAAATGTGCGTCTCCTTGATTTCCAAATGATCAAGCTCCGAGGGGGAGGTCGACTCACTTAGATGCTTTATAAATCCCCGAATAAGAGATGGATGGAGGTTTTCAGAAGTCATTCGGTCAATCTGAAAGGGCTGTGTTGACTTCCCGCAACAATCGCTTGCCTATGATGCCCAGGCGCCAACCCTGAGTGATGCGTGAGGCTTCGGGTGTATCAAGCAGAAGTTCCAGATCCCGTCGACTGGCCAGCACGGTTGGGCTGATGCTCAACTCAGCCGCCACGTTGCGGACAAGATGGCTCAGCGATTTCAACAGGGCCTTGCGCTCAGGATCAGATTGATGTTGCTTGTAGGGTGTCGATTCGGTGATGTTGATTGACTCCAGTATTTTGGCCGCCTCATGGTTGAGTCGATCGTGCTCCCGGCGATCCAGCCCCCTGATGTGCGGGATACTTATGGATTCGTGGTCGGTCATTCTTGCGAGAGAGTAGATGTCTTCATCCTTGAGAATCCAGTTCCTGGGAAGGTCGAATCGCTGAGCGGTTTCTTCGCGCCATGCAGTCAGTGCCTTAAGTCTGTTGAGGATGGGCTCGGGGATGTCGTGAACACCCCCCAATCGCCGCCATGCTTGCTGGGGAAGATTTTCATAAAGTTCGGGATCAAGCAGCGCGTTAGAGTCTTCGAGGAGCCATTCGAGTCTACCCTGACCCGACAAATGCTCTTGCAGCTTATGGAAGGCGCTGGATAGGTAGGCCACATCATCTGCGGCATATCGAAGTTGCTCGGATGAGAGTGGGCGCTGTTGCCAATCTGTACGGGTGTGCTCCTTATTCAGCTGGACTGAGAAAAGGTCAAGCACGAGTCGGCCATAACCGATTTGATCAGGGTACCCGGCTAAGGCCGCCGCGATTTGTGTATCGATCAGGTTGGTGGGCAACACGCCTATGGCTTGGTGAATGACCTCAAGATCTTGTCGCCCAGAATGCAGAATCTTCAGAATGCCTGGATTGAGCAGGACATGCCGGAGAGGGTCCAGAGAGCAAAGCCTGATGGGATCGATGAAGGCAATTTGATTGCCCACGCTAATCTGCAAAAGACAAAAAATAGGGAAATAGGTCCGCTCACGGAAGAATTCGGTGTCCAAAGCCAAAACGCTACCCGGTTGGATTGAATCACAGAACGCCTCTAGTGATTGGGATTCGTCAATGTAAAGCGGAGGAGGAGGGTGTGTCATGATGTGTTTCGGAATGATGTGGTCGCAAATTATAAGTGCGATGGGGGAGGCTGGTGAGTTTGGAGTTGGATCAATTGGCTTGGTGATATCTGTTGACATCCTGGATTGAGATATTCATAATTCGCCGTTCAGCAATGCGCCCGTAGCTCAGTTGGATAGAGTACCTGGCTACGAACTAGGTGGTCGGGAGTTCGAATCTCTCCGGGCGCGCCATCTCCCGCATTTAGTGGGGTTACAGATGGACCGACTTTTCCCCTGTAGCTCAGTCGGTAGAGCAAGTGACTGTTAATCACTGGGTCGGCGGTTCGAGCCCGTCCGGGGGAGCCATACAGCGTCAAAAGGCCCGCCATGTGCGGGCCTTTTGTTTTCTCCGAGTCCCTTCAGCTTGCTTGTTCGGCCTGATCCCCGGGGTGTCGGCGATTCATGTTGACATGACCTGCTGGATTCCGTAAATTGTCCGGCTTTACTGTGGGGTGCCTTGACCCCAGTCCTTGCTGGTTGCCGGCTGGACTTACTTGATAGAGACAAGGCTCAAGCATTAACGCTTTTGGAGTTTGGTAATGACCACGATCAATCAGTTGGTACGGAAGCCGCGAGTCCGTAAGAAAGAGAAAAGTAACGTCCCTGCGCTAGAGAGTTGCCCGCAGCGTCGTGGTGTGTGTACCCGTGTCTATACGACCACACCGAAAAAGCCCAACTCGGCTTTGAGAAAAGTTGCACGTGTAAGGCTGACGAATGGTGCCGAAGTCAGTAGCTACATCGGTGGTGAGGGCCATAATCTGCAGGAACACTCCGTGGTTCTTATTCGTGGCGGTCGTGTAAAGGATTTGCCGGGTGTGCGATACCACGTGGTTCGCGGCAGTCTGGACACCGCTGGTGTTGCAAAACGTCGTCAGGCTCGCTCCAAGTACGGTGCGAAGCGTCCGAAAGGTTAATTGAGGTCCGGGTAAAGAGATGTCTAGAAGAAGAATTTCCCAGAAGAGAGAGTTGGTGCCAGATCCTCGCTTTGGCAGTGAAACGCTGGCGCGTTTTGTCAATATGCTCATGCTGAGTGGCAAGAAATCCGTGGCCGAAAATGTGGTTTACGGAGCTCTCGATCAGATTCAGGGCAAGATCGGCAATTCCGCAGAATCGCTCGACGTTTTGCATAAGGCTCTGGAAAATGTCCAGCCTTTCGTCGAGGTGAAATCTCGGAGAGTCGGTGGTGCAACCTATCAAGTGCCGATCGAGGTTCGCCCCAATCGTCGAGTGGCCCTGGCCATGCGGTGGCTGATTGATGCTGCGCGCAAGCGGAGCGAAAAAGGCATGGTGGCTCGCCTTGCGGGTGAACTATACGATGCTCACGAGAATCGTGGATCTGCCGTGAAGAAGCGCGAAGATACTCACCGCATGGCTGAAGCCAACAAGGCCTTTTCTCACTACCGCTGGTGATGGGGTAACTCATACCAGCTGATTTCAGTCGGAAATTAAGAAGATAAAGTCGTGGCGCGGACAACACCCATAGAGAGATACCGCAACATCGGTATCTCAGCGCATATCGATGCGGGGAAAACCACGACCACCGAGCGGGTGCTCTATTACACAGGCATCAACCACAAGATCGGTGAAGTCCATGATGGTGCGGCAACCATGGACTGGATGGAGCAAGAACAGGAACGTGGTATTACGATCACCTCTGCTGCTACCACCACGCATTGGCGCGGGATGGCTGGAAACTATCCAGAGCACCAGATCAACATCATCGATACTCCGGGGCATGTCGACTTCACCATAGAGGTGGAGCGGTCAATGCGTGTCCTTGACGGTGCCTGCATGCTCTACTGTGCGGTTGGTGGCGTTCAGCCGCAATCAGAGACGGTCTGGAGGCAGGCGACCAAATATGGCGTCCCGCGTATTGCCTTTGTCAATAAGATGGATCGGTCGGGTGCAGACTTTTTTAAGGTCTACGATCAGATGCGGGAGCGGCTTCACGCCAACCCAGTGGCAATTCAGTTGCCCATTGGTGCTGAGGAATCGTTCAAGGGTGTCGTAGATCTGGTCAAGCTCAAGACGATATTCTGGAGTGAGGCGGATAACGGTGTGACGTTTGACTACGCTGAAATCCCTGAGGGCATGCTCAAGCTCGCTACCGAGTGGCGCGAGAAGATGGTTGAAGCGGCGGCCGAGTCCAGCGAAGAGCTGATGAATAAATATCTCGAGGAGGGTGGCCTCAGCGAGGATGAGATAAGGCAGGGCCTGCGCAAGCGCACCATCGGTCTGGAAATAATCCCGATGCTGTGCGGCTCGGCCTTCAAGAATAAAGGTGTCCAGGCTATGCTGGACGCTGTAATTGATTTTTTGCCATCACCCGCTGAGGTTCCAGCCATAAGGGGGATAGATGCCAACTCCGATGCGCCGATCGAGCGCAGCTCAAGTGACGAAGAGCCGTTCGCGGCTTTGGCATTCAAAATTATGACGGATCCCTTTGTAGGGACCTTGACGTTTGTTCGTGTGTACTCCGGGGTGCTCAACTCTGGTGATAGCGTGATCAACTCGCAGACCGGGAATAAGGAGCGCATTGGGCGGCTGTTGAGAATGCACGCTAATGCCCGAGAAGAGGTCAAAGAGATTCGTGCCGGTGATATAGCTGCCTGCGTGGGCCTGAAGGACATCGTTACCGGAACGACGCTATCGGCTACGGATAAGCCGGTTGTCCTTGAGCGAATGGAATTTCCTGATCCAGTCATCTCGGTCGCAGTTGAGCCTAGAACCAAAAGCGATCAGGAAAAGATGGGTTTGGCCCTGAGTCGGTTGGCGCAGGAAGATCCATCCTTCCGGGTTCATACGGATGAAGAGTCAGGTCAGACGATTATTTCGGGTATGGGTGAGCTTCACCTGGAGATTATCGTTGACCGCATGCGTCGCGAGTTCAAGGTCGAGGCAAATGTGGGTGCGCCGCAGGTCGCCTACCGCGAGACGATTCGCAAGAGCGTCGAGCAAGAAGGGAAGTATGTTCGTCAGACTGGAGGCAGGGGTCAGTATGGCCACGTCTGGTTGCGGATCGAACCCTTGGAGACGGGCGGTTACGAGTTTGTGAACGGCATTGTGGGCGGGGTTGTTCCAAGAGAATACATTCCCGCTGTCGATAAAGGTATCCAAGAGCAATTACAGAATGGTATACTAGCCGGCTACCCGGTGGTGGACGTCAAGGTTACGCTGTTCGATGGCTCATACCATGACGTTGACTCGAGCGAAATGGCATTCAAGATCGCCGGCTCGATGTGCTTCAAGGATGGTTGTCGAAATGCGGGGCCGACCTTGCTGGAGCCAATCATGAAGGTTGAGGTTGAGACGCCTGAAGATTACATGGGTGACGTTGTCGGCGACTTGAATCGGCGGCGTGGAGTTATTCTCGGAATGGAGGATAACGCGGGGGTTAAGGTCCTAAAGGCTGAAGTGCCTTTGGCGGAGATGTTCGGCTATTCCACATCTCTTCGGTCCCAGAGTCAGGGGCGCGCCACGTACTCGATGGAATTCAAGAAGTATCAGGAAGCGCCATCCAATGTGGCTGATGCAGTGATCAAAAAAGCTTCCGTAGGCTAAGGTTAAATTTAAATAGAGCGAGGTATTGGGTCGTGTCAAAAGAAAAATTTACGCGTAATAAGCCGCACGTAAACGTCGGCACCATTGGTCACGTCGATCATGGCAAGACGACCCTGACGGCGGCCTTGACCAAGGTCGGTGCAGAGCGGTTT
>JBIIEQ010000092.1:0-10446 GCA_044237765.1 Methylococcaceae bacterium
GCATGCGTACCACCGTTTTACGCAATTGTTCGCGCGCGGCTGGCTCCAATTTTCGGGTGTCAATTCGCTCAATTTCCATGAGCAGAATTTTAACATAAGCGTACTGTATTATATGGCCTGGTTAATAGTACCCGTAATCGTGATCGTGTCTCCGCCAGCCGTATTACCAGAGGTTGGGGAAATGGAGGTGACCGCTGGTGCTGGTGCTGTAACAGTGACTGTTATGTTGTTCAATATAAAACTGACCACCGTAGTACCCGGCCCGACAAGTGTGTACGTATTAATCGAGTTTCCAGAGCTTATGGATGGCCCGGTAACCACAGCAGTGTTCGATATATTTGAAGCACATCCACCTGGACTCAGATTCTGAACGGTAAATGTATCACCCACAACGCCTGTAACGTTCAGCGGTGTTATTGTATAAAAATTACCACATGTATAAGTTGCTGTAGCAACAATCGCAGCATGCGCCCCACCCGTCACCAACAAGCCACCCGCCAACATCAAAACAGCAACAAATCGCTTCACAACAAGCTCCACTGGATACTTCAATACGCATAGCCACCATAGCAAGTGGCCCTCCTCGAAAGATCCCATAACATCCCATAGGGTCTTAGAAGCTGTTTGGAAACTGTGCTGGATGGCTTGAGGTTCCCTTCATTCTTCGCCCACCAAGGGTAACGTAAGATGGACGTTATCGAAGTGGAGAAGAGAGATGAAGATACCAAAACAGGCGTATATCCAGGAGCTCAAGGCACTCGCCATGGGGAAAGGTTAGCGAACAGCGTGCGACGCCGGGAAAAAGGTGAGCCCACGAAAACGCTATATTCTCGTGGACACCCCGGGGCTATTGCTGACTGTTTTGGTGACCATAGCCAGCGTGCAAGATCGGGACGGCGCCCGGCTGCTCCCGAGGGATTTGCCCGGTGGTTGCAAAAAGCTGCGCAGTATCTGGGTGGATGGCTAGGCCGGACGCCTGGTGGCGTGGGTGACCCTGATCGACACGATGCTGTCCATCATCGCTCACCATGGTCGGCCCGTCGTGTCACAAAAACAGTGGTTGTTGCTTTTCTTATTGGTCTTCTTTGTAGCACGGGCATTGTTTGCCGCGCGCTCATTTCTGATCAATTATGGGCTCTGTGGCTTTGACGATGTGGAGCATCAGATTCGGCTCGCCCGTTTGCCATGCTGGCGGCCATGTTGCTGAGCGCTCGGCATATCCATGTGGCAATGAGGAACTACGAGATGGCCAACATCGGCATGGCCAGTGAAATCGAAAGCTATAAGTCGGAACTCAGTTCTGCCTCAGCGCGGGAACGCTCCATTGTAATCAAGCAGGCCGCCTCGGCGGAATGCTTGCTCTGGATGCAGGAGATCCATGATGGTCTGAGATCGCACCTGATTGCCGCCCGGTTTCTGGCTGACAAGACAGCCTAGACACTCGGGGGCCTGGAGGCAGTCAAGCAGCGCATTGCCCAGGAAGCACTGACCAACATTTTGAAACATGCCGACGCCCGCACGGTGCGGATGCACATCTTTACCCGGGGATCTTCGATCGTGCTCCGGATCGAGCATGACGGCAAAGGGTTCGATACCGCTCAGCCCAGCCTGGGGCGGTGCATGTCAAACATGCGGGAAGGAGCCCGGGACTGTCAGGGCAAACTGTCCGTCACTGCCTTGAATCCCGGCCCTTGAATCATGCAAGCGCCGGGGCCTTTTAGGCGTTTGACTACTGACCGACCTTGATCAGATCCACCTCGAAAATCAGGTCGGCATTCGGCGGAATGGCTCCGCCCGCTCCGCGCTCACCGTAGGCCAGGGCAGAGGGAATGAAGAAGCGGTATCTGGCGCCTTCCTTCATCAACTGCAGCCCTTCGGTCCAGCCGGGAATAACCCGGTTCAGGGGGAAACTGATGCCGTTGCCGCTGTCGAATTCCTTGCCATCGATCAGAGTCCCCCGATAGTTGACCGTCACCATATCGGTGGCAGACGGCATGGCGCCCTGCCCCTGCTGCAACACCTCATACTGCAGCCCGCTGGCCGTGGTCGTCACGCCCGGCTTTTTGGCGTTTTCCGACAGGAAGGCGGCACCTGACTGCGCCTGCGGGGCGGCGTCGTCAGCGGGTTTTTGACAGCCGGCCAGGCTCAGGGTCGCCAGCATCAGGGCAGTGATCAGTCGCAAGGATTGAAAGGGAGACGTGGGTCGCATCATTGAAAAACCTCGGAGTAAAAAAGATTGATTACTGGTTCCACCAGGTAGCGCCCAGGCGAAACAGGAAAAAGCCGAGCTCCAACACCGCCACGGCGGCCAGAATTTCAAGCAGTTTGCGGAAAGTGAGTGGCGGACGCTCGTCGGGCTTCATGGCCAATCCAAAAAACGGGTGGGTTGAAGGATGCGCATCATAGCAACAGGCGTATGGAGATGGGCGGACAGTTTTCGTTTTCGTTTGCGTGGCTGGGACTCCACGATTGTCATCCTGAACGACCATCGGAAGTGAAGGATCTCTGGCTACGGGCAGTGAGGTCGGTCTTCATGTGGGGCTGTATGGTGCGGACAGATTGAGATCCTTCACTTTGTGCTTAGAATGACTAAAGGGATGGACTGTGCCGGTAGCCTGAGATCCTTCGTTTCACTCAGGATGACAAGGCGGATAAGGTGGGGACCATGTGGCCCTGATGTGATTGTAGGAGGCTCGCCCTGCTTCGACGCTGCCAAGCACAGGTTGGGACGATGAGGGGTTGATATGGGCAACAAAGCCGGGTGCCGAGGATTGGGCTCTGCTATTAGTGGCGGCAGGAGTTTCTACTGCGGGTTAGAACGCAGGTAATGGGCCATTCGTGCCAGTCCTTCGCGCAGACGCGGAATCGAGGCGGTGTAGCATAATCGCAGATAACGATCGGGCTGGTGACTACCGAAATCTCGACCGGGGGTCACCGCCACGCCGGCTTCCTCGAGCAGCGCCAGGGCAAAGGCCTGGCTATCCGCGGCCACGCGGCTGCAATCGGCATAGACGTAAAAGGCCCCCTCGGGTCTGGCCCGAATCAGGAAACCCAGCCCGCTCAATCCTTCACACAACACATCCCGACGTTCGGCAAACTGGCGACGACGTCGCTCCAGCTCTTCAATATTTTCGGGGTTGAAGGCGGCCAATGCCGCCAATTGAGAAAGCGTGGGGGCCGAAATGTACAGGTTCTGCGCCAGTCGCTCGGCCCCATCCACCGCCGCCTCAGGCACCACCGCCCAACCCAGGCGCCAGCCGGTCATGCCGAAATATTTGGAGAAGCTGTTGATGACGAAAACTTGATCCGAATAATGCAGCGCGGTTGGGGAGGGAGACCCGTATTCCAGCCCATGGTAGATCTCGTCGGACACGATGAAGCCTTGTCGCGCATCAACGAATTCAACCAGCGCCTGCATGGCCTCGGCTCTCATGACCGAGCCGGTCGGATTGGCCGGTGACGCCAGAATGACACCGGCATCCGGCGCTGCCCAATGCGACTTCAGCATGTGAGCCGAGAGATTGAATTCGCTCGCCTCATCGACGGGAAGAGATCGTGGAAACCCGCCGAACAGTCGCACGAAATTCGGATAGCAGGGGTAACTGGGGTCGGCCAGCAACACCCCTTCACCCGGGTTGAGCGCAAGCCCCATGGCCAACATCAGGGCGCCCGAAGCACCGGGTGTCACAAAAATTTGCCGATGATCGAGGCTGACCCCTTGCGTATGCTCGTAAAATCCGGCTATCGCTTTGCGCAATTCGGGCAAGCCGGCTGCCGAGGTATATTTGATATCGGCCTCGGCCAGCGCCCGGGCTGCGGCCTCGAGAATTTTCGGTGGCGTGGGGAAGTCCGGTTCGCCAATTTCCATGTGGATAATGTCCCTACCCTGCTGCTCCAGTTCCCTGGCACGGGCAAGAATTTCCATGACAAAAAAAGGGCTGATATCGGTCAGACGCTGGGCGATTTTCATGGGTGACTCTTGCGCGGCTTGAGGCTCGAGCGGGGGCGCTGACCGACATCCTTCATAAGCATTGAAGCCATTTCCCTTGAGATGGATTTCTGCCTATACTTGCCGGATTTTTTTGGAACCTGGTAAGGAGTTTGAAATGTCCAGCAACAAGAAACCTGAGACGCTTTCGACACCCTTCACCTTCGAGCCTTATCAACTTGGGGAGGGGGAAGAGTACATGAATGAGGCGCAAGTCGAGCACTTTCGTCAAATTCTAACGAACTGGAAATCGGAGCTCATGGGCGAGGTCGATCGCACCGTGCACCACATGCAGGATGAAGCCGCCAACTTCCCGGATCCAAACGACCGCGCCACACAGGAATCCGAATTCAGTCTGGAACTGCGTACCCGCGATCGCGAACGCAAGCTGATCAAGAAGATCGATGAATCCCTGAAGAATCTCGAACGCAATGATTACGGGTTTTGCGAAACCTGCGGCATCGAGATCGGCATTCGTCGCCTGGAAGCACGGCCCACCGCCACCCAGTGCATCGACTGCAAAACCCTGGACGAACTGCGCGAGCGTCAGGTCGGCTGATTTCCTGCCGGCAGGCTTCGGTAAGCCTTGCAGCATCCCGCACCACTTGCCAATTGCCCCTCCTACTGCGGCCGCTTCGCTCCGTCGCCAAGCGGCCCCTTGCACCTGGGGTCACTCTTCACTGCCCTAGCGAGCTTTCTCGACGCTCGGTCTCAGGGGGGCGAATGGCTGGTCCGAATCGATGACATCGATCCTTACCGGACCCAGCCCGGCGCCGCTGATCGCATCCTCTCCAATTTGGAATCGCTCGGTCTGACCTGGGACCGATCCGTCGTTTATCAAAGCCAACGCTTAGAGCGTTACCGGACCGGACTGGATGCACTGAGGGATCAGAGGTTGATCTACGCCTGCGATTGCTCGCGACGAGAACTGGCCGAGGAACGGACCGACTCGCCACCCGGCGTGTATCCGGGGTTTTGTCGCCACAAGCAATTGGCCCCGCAACCGGAAAATCAGGCGTTGCGCCTGGTCACTGGCGATGTCGTCATCCAATTTGAGGACCGCATCCAGGGTCCTGTGAAGCAGGCCATGGATCGGGAGATCGGCGACTTCATCGTTTATCGACGGGATGGGGCCTTTGCCTATCATCTGGCGACCGTGATCGATGATGCAGAACAGGGCATCACTGATGTGGTGAGGGGGCAGGACCTGCTGGATTCCACGCCGCGCCAGATTTACCTGCAGCAACGATTGAAACTGCCGACCCCCAAATATGGGCATGTGCCAATTTTGCTGAATGCCGAGGGCCACAAGCTCAGCAAACGAACGCTGGCAGCGGAGGCGGAAACTCGCTACTCCGGGCGGCTTCTCGGCTATTTGCTCCGTCTTTTGCAACACCCACTGCCTGCCGGGATGGAAGCGGCAGCCACGGGGGAAATCCTCGATTGGGCCATTCGTCATTGGCAGCTTGCGCGACTTCGTCACGTCGGCGCCATGATGCCCGAAACCACCCCATTCAGCCTGTGAAACAGACCTTGCTCATATTGGTCAGCAGCATGCTGGTCAACAATCTGGTCCTGGTCAAGTTCCTCGGACTCTGTCCTTTCATGGGGGTATCCAGACGGCAGGAAACCGCCCTGGGCATGGGGCTGGCCACCACGTTCGTGCTGACTCTGTCCTCGGTGCTCAGTCATTTCGCCAATACCTACCTGCTGGTGCCGCTGAATGCCGAATACTTGCGGACGATCGTCTTCATTGTCCTGATTGCCGTGGTCGTCCAATTCACCGAACAAATGGTCCGCAGAACCAGCCCGCTACTCTCCCAGGTACTAGGCATCTATCTGCCGCTGATCACGACCAACTGTGCCGTGCTCGGCGTGGCCCTGCTGAATGTCCAGGCCAGTCATACCTTGATCGAATCCTTCGCTTTCGGCTTTGGCGCCTCGCTGGGGTTTACCCTGGTATTGGTTCTGTTTTCCGGCATTCGCGAACGACTGGAGGGTGCCGACGTGCCGAAGCCGTTTCAGGGCAGCGCCATCGGCTTGATCACGGCAGGGCTGATGTCCGTGGCCTTCATGGGCTTCGCCGGGCTGATCAGGAGCTGAGGCAAACGGCATGCTCGCCATCATCCTGCTCAGCCTGCTCTTTGCCGGTTTCGGTTGGCTGCTGGGCCGCACCGCAAACCTGCTTCCAGCCGCCGAGGATTCAGTCTCGGACAGGATCAACGCCTTGTTGCCGCAAACCCAATGCGGACAATGCGGCTACCCCGGGTGTCGGCCGTATGCCGAAGCCATTGCCCGCAATGAAGCCGATATCAACCAGTGCCCGCCGGGGGGCGAAGCCTGCATCGGGGCTTTGGCCGAACTGCTGGGCCGTGAACCGAAATCGCTGGACCCCGCATTCGGCACCGAAAAACCCCCTGCCGTCGCCTTCATCGACGAACCACGCTGTATCGGCTGTGCCCTATGCCTGCCCGCGTGCCCGGTGGATGCGATTCTTGGCGCACCGAAATTCATGCACACCGTCATCGTGTCCGAATGCACGGGATGCGAACTCTGCATCCCCGTCTGTCCGGTGGATTGTATCGAGCTGGTGACCATCGACAGGCCCGCCTTGCCGGTTCATCGGGTCACCGCATGAGCATGGCCCTGCCCGGACGGTTCCCCGGCGGATTGTTACTGGACGGCCATAAATCCCTGTCCAACCAGCGACCGATCCGGTTTGCCGGCCTGCCGGCCCGGCTGATACTGCCCTTGCGCCAACGCAACGGTGAGTTGGCCAACCCCTGGGTTAACGAGGGAGATCGGGTGCATCGCGGGAGTTGCATTGCCGGAGGCGAACACCCGTTGGACCCGCCCATTCATGCCTCCAGCTCGGGACGGGTCGTGGCCATCGAGGATCACGCGATACCCCACCCCAGCGGGATGAACAGCCGCTGCATCCTCATCGAAACGGATGGACTGGACGAATGCCTGCCTGGCTTGCCCGCGCTGGACTTGGCAAGCAGCTCGCTGGAGCCGCTGCTGGACCGGATTCATGAAGCCGGCATCGTGGGCCTGGGCGGAGCGGTATTTCCGACGGCCGCCAAGCTGTTAAACGGCGAATTCACCCTCGACACCCTGATCTTGAACGGTGCGGAGTGCGAGCCCTACATCAGCTGCGATGACCGGCTCATGCGTGAGCGGGCCGAGGAGGTCCTTCGAGGCGCGGAGTTGCTGCGTCGATGTCTCGGTTGCAAGACCACGCTGATGGCCGTCGAGGGGGACATGCGGCCGGCGTTGCAAGCGCTCAAGGCCGCACAAGAGTGCAGCAACCTGGATGCAATCCAGACGGTTCAGGTACCCACACGCTATCCCGCCGGGGGTGAAAGGCAGCTCATCCAGTTACTGACCGGACGAGAAGTCCCGGCCGGGTCGCTCCCCGCGGCTATTGGCATCATTTGCCTGAATGTCGCCTCGGTGGCCGCCATCTACCGTGCCGTGACGTTGGGGGAAAAACTGGACAGCCGAATCGTGACGATAACCGGCGAAGGGGTGCAAACCCCACAAAACCTGGAGGTTCGGCTGGGCACGCCGATCGGTTTTCTGATTGAACAATGCGGGGGTTACACCGATCAGGCCCAGCGACTGACGGTGGGCGGCCCCATGATGGGCTATGCCGTGGACTGTGACGCCTTGCCCATCACCCCATCGGTTAACGCGATTCTCGTCAGACGTGCGGAGACCCACACCGTAACGCGCAACCCGCAGCCCTGCATCCGCTGTGGCGCCTGCGCCGAGGTCTGTCCGGCCAGCCTTCTCCCGCAACAACTCTACTGGCACGCCCATGCCCGACAGCTGAAACAGGCTCTTGACCATCATTTGTCTGATTGCATCGAGTGCGGCTGCTGCGATGCCGTCTGTCCCAGCCAGATTCCCCTGGTTCGCGAATTTCAGCAGGCGAAACAGGCGGCGCTGGCAGAAAAACAGGCGAGAAATAACGCGGCCCACGCCAAGATGCGTTTCGAGGCTCGCCAGGCGCGGCTGCTTCAGGAACAGCGGGACCGCGAAATAGCCGCCCGACAGCGCAAAGCCAGCCTCGACCAGGGCGCGTCCTCAAAAATCCAGGAGGTACTGGAGCGTGCCCGCCAGAAGCACACTCAGAAGGGCCAATCGCCCGAAGAAAGATAAACGACAGTCAGGGCGTTCATTCCAACAAGAGCTGTATCGCCGGCAAGATCAGGAGATAGGTGTTCTTGAAATCCCCCGAGACGGACTGGTTCGATGACATGTACACATCGCAACTGGTTTGCCGCCCGCAAAGTCCTGCCGCTGGGCCGGACCAGCCCATGAAAGTGTGGCCCCTATCGGGTTGAGCAAATAGAGTGACCAGCTGTCCTGCAGTAAAGCTGCTCTGACAGGTGATGCCGCAATTGATGCTGGCGTTGGGCGACAGACTGCTGATGGTGCCGTTTCCGGTCTTGCTCACCGTCAACGTGAATCCTGTTTGCGGGATCACCGCAAATGTCGCCGTCACCGAACGGTTGTCGGTCATATTCAGCTGGCAACTCCCCATGCCAGTACAAGCCCCGCTCCAACCGACGAAGTACTGCCCGCTGGCCGGTTCGGCCGTCAGGGTGACGGGGGTGTACTTGTTGTAGTACGCCGAACAGGCCGATCCGCAACTGATGCCGGATGGGGAGCTGTAAACCGCTCCACTGCCGCTCTTGCTCACCACGAGCTGCCTTTGCGGCAAGGTCACCGTAATCGCCAGCGGACTGGAAGAGACCGGCAGGTAATTGCCATCCCCCGCCCGGGTGGCGGTCACCGCGCAGGTACCGGCACTGCCGGTGGCCGTCAGCTGATTACCACTGATGGCACAGGTCAAACCACTGGTGGCCTGGGCGGAATAAGTCACGGCCCCCACGGTTGATCCCCCCTGAGCCGAGAGCGTGGTCGAGGATCCTTCGAATATGGCGGTTGAACCAGCCTGCAGAATCAGCGCCGCCTGACTGGCCTGATTGATGATAAAGGTGCCGCTCGCACTGCCCTGGTAGTTTTGCTCGTTGATCATGGCAGTGACCGGATAACTGCCGGCATTGGTCTGAGGAGCCCCTGTCCAGGTGACGTTCAATCCGGCCGGCGTGGTCGTTGCGGTTGGGGTCAGCAAGTCGCCGGTGTAGGACTGGGTAAGGCTTCCAAGGCTAATGGTGGGCGTCGCCTTGCCGATGGAGAACGCATAGGCCGTCGAGGTGGCGATTTGGTAATTGCTGTCGGCGGCAACCGTGGCCACGACCTGATACGTACCCGCAGCTGTTGGTGGCAGGGCAGTTGGGGTGTAACTGGTCGACCCGGTGCCGCTATAGCTATAGGTCACAGCGCCGGTTGAGCCGGTGACGGTGGCCGTCGCCGGTCCCTGGGGGCTGCCGGTGTAGATGTAGCTCTGCGAGCCGGTGACCGTCACCGAGGTCGGGGCGGCGCTGATCGTGATGGCGCCGGCAACGACCGTGAAGTCGTAGTTGGTCGCACTCAAGCCGGAGACCACCGGCGTGATCGTCACTGCTGCGGTGCCCGGGGCGGTGATGTCGGTATACGTGGTGGTGTAGGTCGCACTGCCGCTGATGACAGCCGCGTTCTCGGCGTTAACGAAGCCTGTTGGGGTATAGCTGCCAGCCGCAGTCACCGTATTGACGGCGGTCCCGTAAGGCACCGTCTGGGGATCGGCAGTGATCGTCAGTGTTGCCTTGCCGATGGAGAACGCATAGGCCGTCGAGGTGGCGATTTGGTAATTGCTGTCGGCGGCAACCGTGGCCACGACCTGATACGTACCCGCAGCTGTTGGTGGCAGGGCAGTTGGGGTGTAACTGGTCGACCCGGTGCCGCTATAGCTATAGGTCACAGCGCCGGTTGAGCCGGTGACGGTGGCCGTCGCCGGTCCCTGGGGGCTGCCGGTGTAGATGTAGCTCTGCGAGCCGGTGACCGTAACGGTTGAAAGCCCCTTCATTGAATATATGGCAGCAGCCTGATAGCTGCCCGCACTGGCATTTCTGACTGGTTTACCGGATAAAAACCCGCCGGTATACACCCAAACCGGTGAGCTGGAGTTGGTGCTGGTGTTATTGCCCAGTTGACCATAATTGTTGCGCCCCCAACAGGCCACCTGGGCATCGCTGGTAGTGGCGCAGGTGTAATCTTCGCCAGCACTAACCTGGATCACTGTCTGACTGGCCAGAACGCCACCCACCTCTACCGCCACGCTGGAATTGATTGTGGTGTAATTACCGAGTTGACCAAAATCATTTTTCCCCCAGCAGAACACCCGGCCAATACTGGTGACCACACAAGAGTGTTTGTTGGCGCTCTTCCGTTTCCAGTGGAAATTAGCTTAGCCTGATGCACTTTCATCATTGCTGTTGAGGTCATCCCGGATGGATTCCAATCTGTTGTTCACGTCAGCCCTGGGTCTCAAGGCGCCTTGGCAA
>JBIIEQ010000141.1:0-2920 GCA_044237765.1 Methylococcaceae bacterium
CTTGAACCCATCGGGTATATCCCGCCGGCCGAGGCTGAGGCAAACTATTGGCGGGAACTCGACCAAAAGGCCGAGATCGCCCACTCAACTTAAACCAAACAGCCTCCTCAATTCCCGGGGCGGTTCATGCCGTTCCTGGTGTGGCGCTCGCGGAAACTAGTGTAGCCTTCACCAGATCGAAAGTCCCCTCCTTGAAGAACCAGAATGCGTTGGCGTAATAGGCTGCATTAGCCGGTATCGTCAATCCGTTGATGGATAATTGAGTACCGGTAGCGATCTGCACGAACGTGCCGAGGGGTTTATTCCACATCCAGAGGTTATTTTCCGACGGTGCCGGTGCCCCCGGATCACGGTTGAGAAAGAACATCTGGTCACGGTCCCTGTCGAAGGTAAATGCGTTGGACTGGTTGGCGAGATTCGTGTTGTATCCATCGACGAAGGTTTGCTCGCCGGGCTCTGGGTTCACCTGCCAGATATCGTTAGAATCGTCTATACCGTAAATGTAGCTATTGGTTGCCCAAGCCGTTTTGGCTCCACTGATGACAACACCAATGGACATTAACAGCCAAATCAAAACGACCTTAATTTTCAACAAGACAAACTGACTCAATTCTCTCAACCTAAATAGCGATGTCTCTGGCACATTCTATTCCCATGCTCTTTCCTACTATCTCAGCACTTTACAGGCCTTTCATTCGACGGAACTTGAGCTCTTACCAAATTGCGAAATGTCAGGTAGCTCGACCGGCTGGGCTGCTGGGGATAAGTACAGCGGTTGCATTGTCCCCCACCTCAACAAAGTGGGAATTGGTCGGATATGACGGTTAACATGACAAAAAAGAGAAATACTCCCCCCTAATGCATAGCCTAGTAACCAGTCCGAACACTAGCCGCAGCCGCCTACCATCACTCTGACGTATGTCTGTGCACCATAATAACGGCCAGAGGATTCGGCGATGGCAAGTACCGGACCGCTGTCATTTAGCTTTACTCTGAGCGACACCCAAGCATCGGATCCAGGCTTCAAATTGAATTCAGCCAGCAAGGGTCCAGGATTTCTCTCGGCAAAGATCAGGATACGACGAGTGTTGGGCAACAGGCTTTCCACTACGATCGGTACGATGGCTCCATTCTCGGCGATTTGGGGCACTTCCATTATGAGGGCATCACTGGGCTGCCAGGGCTGACTGTTGAGGGCCTTGGTGATCACTTGGTTAAAATCGGTGCTGGACTGTGATTTTCCTCCCTCAGTTGACGGAGTTTTCGGGCCGGCACCCAGGCTTTGTCGCAGGCCTAACCCGAGCACCAGCCCTGAGACTTGGGCTAACCAAGCCCGGCGGGAAGAGCAGATTGTGAGCAAGTGGAAAAGAAAACGGCTGGATAAAAGGGATCGATTTTATCACCTTAAATCGTAGGGTCTTCCATGATTAAAATTCGTTTCAAGCCACAAGGCGCTTACACACTGGTTCGGCTGCTGATTGAGCACTCTATGGAGACAGGGCGACGTCGGGACCCAGCCACGGGAAAGTTAGCCCCGGCTCACTTCATTACCGAACTGCGGGTAGATCTGAATGGCCAGAATGTCATCAAGGGCCTTCTGTCCACTGCCGTTTCGAAGGACCCCTATTTCTCCTTCCGCCTGAACGAGGCCAAACCGGGTGACCTGCTCCGCGTGACCTGGATCGACAACCTGGGCCAGAAGGACAGCGCCGAAGCGGTGATCGGTAAGAGCATGGATTGAGCATTACTAGCCAACGATAGGGAGAACCTGCTGTTTTGGCGAGCCTTTGGGCCTGCGGTATCATCGGCGACCATTGTTTCGACACTGAAAACGTGTCGCTGACGCACTCACCCGGATTCAAATGCAGGAACCCGACTTCACCGACCACTCGCCTCAATCCGAGGCCACACCACCCGAACACCGCATTCGCAGCTTCATCCGCCGGCAGGGCCGCATTACGATCGCCCAAGCCAAGGCGCTGGAGGATTTGTGGCCTGTCTATGGCCTGGAGCCCGGACAAACACTGGATGCACCCAAGGTATTCGGTCGGGTGGCTCCGCTCATGCTGGAAATTGGCTTCGGTAACGGCGAATCGTTGGCGACGATGGCGGCCGAAAATCCCGGGAGCGACTATATCGGCATCGAAGTGCACCGCCCCGGCGTCGGTCATCTGCTGCTGCGCATCGAGGAAAAGGGCTTGAGCAATCTGCGCGTCTATTGCGCGGATGCCATCGAGATTCTGAACCAGAACATCGCCGATGGCAGCCTGGACCGGCTGCAACTCTTCTTTCCCGACCCCTGGCACAAGAAGCGTCACAACAAGCGGCGGATTGTGAATGCCGGGTTCCTGGAGTTGGTCTGCCGCAAGCTCAAGCCGGGTGGCATCTTCCACGCCGCGACCGATTGGCAGCCTTATGCCGAACATATGGCCGAGGCACTGGAAGCTTGCCCTGTATTGACCAGCCTGACGGACGGCTTGCCCTACTCACCCCGACCCGATTACCGCCCTTTAACCAAGTTCGAATCCCGTGGACAACGGCTGGGCCATGGGGTGTGGGATTTGTTGTATCGCCGAGATTAGGGGATAAGCCCGCCTGTCGATAGGGGCATATTTGGTGTCCGTAGCACGGGATCCTTCTCTCCCGCTGGTCAATCAGGATGACACAGGGTTCGGCAATGACAGGCCCACACCCTCCACCGCAAAACCCACCACACTGCGCTGCTCGCGGCTGAACTCGACGCCAACCAGGTGAATGAGCAATCCCTCGGCGCGGTATTTGTCGGCATAGCCCTTGTCCTTGATCTGTTGCAAGGCTTGGCCTTCGGGGGTGAGTTCGACGACCTTGAACTCAAACAGGTAGATCTGCTGGTTGAAGCGGACGGCCATGTCGAGACGGCCGTGATTGCTGGCATCTTCGA
>JBIIEQ010000027.1:0-37599 GCA_044237765.1 Methylococcaceae bacterium
CAGGCGCGCGTGGACGGGCAGGTGACCGTGGAACAGCAGCCGGGAACGGATGCACTGGGCACGGGGGAGATCCGCATTCACAACGGCAAGTACTCGCTGTACGGTGTCGATCTGGAAGCCGACGGCGGTCGTCTGGTGTTCAATCGCTCGCCGATGGATAACCCCAATCTGGATATCCAGGCGGTCCGGAAATCGGATGATGTCGTTGCCGGGGCCAAGATGCTGGGCACCCTGAACAAGCCCAACATCACGCTGTTCTCCGACCGGCCCATGTCGCAGACCGAGATATTGTCCTATCTGGTGGTCGGGCAATCGTTCAATACTCAGTCGCAGCAGGATGGCACCGCGATGCGCGGGGCGGCCAGTGCACTGGGCGGGTCGGCCGGAAGCCTGCTGGCGAAGGAGCTCTCCAGCCGTCTGGGACTGGGAGGCCTGGTAGATATCAGCATGCATGGTTCGCTGGGTGCCGGCGGCATTTCGCAGGCCTACACCGGCAGCGGCCCGTGGGGCGGGGCGCAGGGCACGGCGCTGTTCCTCGGTCGATATCTGACACCGAAGATTTATGTGCAATACGGCATGGGCCTGTTCCAGAACGCCTATGTATTTCGTTTGCGCTACGACCTCACCCAGCGCTGGAAGGTACAGACGGAGACGGGCGAATTCAGCGGCGGCGATATTCTCTATCAATGGGAAGACTGAGGGTTTGTAGCGGATGGGTATGTCACCCAATTGCGGGTGATTTTGGTTGGCCGTCGGGCGGGGCTATACTGGAAGTCAACCCAAGCGGAGTGGTGCTGATGCGACAACGGATATGGAAAGCTTTCTGAATTCGCTGGAAAAATTCCTGACCTGGTTCTTTGCCCTGGCCTTCGGTGCCTTGCTGATCTATGGCGGCTTGCGTTACCGGAGTCATGTCGAGGAAGAGTCCGATCTTCTGCTTCAGGCCAAGAAGCAGAACACGCCGGAGGCCTACCTGGCATTTCTCCGTGATTGTCATCAATGCCCCGAGGAAAAAGCCGCCCAAAGGGCGCTGGATGATCTGCATCGGGGCATGGGCATGCTGGCCCGCCTGACTCGGGATCATCTGCCGGAACGGGCCAGCATCAGCAAGCCGGTGTTTTCCCCGGACGGAAAGACGATCCTGGCTACGGCGGGAAAGGGCCCCGATTTCTGGGATGCCGAAACCGGCCGGCGCGATTCGCATGGCGACAAGACCTTCACCAAATCCGGTGGCCGTCATCAGGTCGATGCCCTCGATTTTGCCGCGGATGGCCGACGGGTCGGGGCCGGTATGCCGGGGCGGGACGGTGGCCGCTTGATGATCTGGGATCTTACTTCCGAGGCACTGGTGGGCGAGCGTGAGGTAGAAGATGCCGATGTCCGCGGGGTGCTGTTCTCCCCGGACAGTATCTGGCTGGCCTGGCGCGGCGACGGTCCGGTCGGCATATGGAATCCGCTGATGGGCCGCTTTTTGCGCGGTACCCATGAGGGCATAAGCTCCATGGCCTTCCTTCAGGCCCAGGATGGTCGGACCTATTTCCTCACGGTGGGCGGACGCGAGCTGATTATCTGGGAGCCGACCACCATGGAGATGCTCAAGGAGCAATCGATGGATTCCGATCGACCGCTGCTGGGGCTGAGTCGCGATGGCCGTGTCGTGGGTTTCAGTGATGGCCGCGTGCTTGAGGTTTGGGATACGGCCACCGTGCGTCCCTTTGCCGAATTGCGCGATCTGACGGGAGACATCACCGCCTTCTGCCGTGATACCGCCAGCGGCAGAATCGTTGTCGGTACCCAGTTGGGCCGGGTCTATTTGTGGGACCCGCTGGCATCGCCGGTGCCACTGGGCCATGTGGCGGCTCACGAGGGCCCGGTGGAAACCCTGGCTTGCGGGGCGGAAGGTCGTGCGGTCTCCCTGGGTTGGGACGGCGCCCGAGTCTGGAATCTGGAAAAAATCAAAGGCCAGCCGATGAGCGATGGGCCCCGCAAGCGAAATTAGTCCGGCAGACCGGACCACTTCCCTGCCGATAGCCTTTCCGCTACCCCACCATTGATGAATAGCCAGTCATGAACATCAGAAACACACCGATTTTCGCCATCGCCAGCGTCCTCGAATGGCTCTGGGCCGCGCCGGCCTCCGCCCATACATTTGGCGCTGAAGGCGCGGGCATGGTCGAAGGGCTGGCCCATCCTTTTCTCGGTCTTGATCACCTGCTGGCCATGGTGGCTGTGGGATTCTGGGCCACCCAGCTGGGGGGACGGGCGCTGTGGCAGGTGCCGCTGGCCTTTGTCTTCATGATGGCCGGAGGGGCCTGGCTGGGCCACCTGAACCTTGGAATTGCCCATGTCGAGCTCATAATTGCCATTTCGGTCCTGGCGCTGGGGATGATGATTGCGGCTTCAGTGCGCTTGTCCACGGCCGCGAGCGTCTTGGCGGTATCGGTTTTCGCCCTGTTTCATGGCTATGCGCATGGGCAGGAAATGCCCCAGGCTGGCGCACCCCTGGTCTATGCCGGAGGCTTCGTGCTGGCGACGGTCTGTCTGCACCTGATCGGCATCGGCCTGGGGCAGGCCCTGAGTCGCAGACCCCGGGTGGCGCGCCTGGCCGGTGGCCTGGTGGCGACCGCCGGGGCCTGTTTGCTGGTCGGGCAGGGACTCGCCTGAGTGCATGAGCTCTCGCTTTGCCAGAACCTCATCGACCAGTTGACCGCGCTGGCGCGGCAGCATGGCGCGATCGCGGTCAGCCGGGTGGAGGTACACGCCGGTCTGCTGTCGGGCGTGGAGCCACAATTGCTGGAAACGGCCTTCCTGATGGCCCGCGAAGGCACGGTGGCCGATACCGCCGAACTAGTCATCGAATCGCCTTCGCCGCGAGTGATGTGCGCGGACTGCGCGCACGAGTCCGCAGTGCCTCCCAATGACCTGACCTGCCCTCAGTGCGGCAGTACCGATACCACACTGGTCGGCGGACACGAACTGATCCTCGCGCGCGTCGAACTCATCGGCGACAAATCCCTTTCTCCTTCGTGAAACTTCTGGGCAGAGACCATGTGCAATACCTGCGGATGCAATGTCACCGACGGCAACCGTCACCTGCTGACCCCGGCATCGAAAACCCCTGTGCTGAGCCATAACCCCGCCCGCATCCTCAACGGATTGCTGGAGCACAACGACCGGCAGGCCGCGCTCAATCGTGCTCGGCTGGACGAGCAGGGTGTGTTGACCATCAACCTGATGTCCTCACCCGGCTCCGGCAAGACCTCGCTGCTGGAAGCGACCATTCGTCAGCTGGACGGGCGTTTGCGGATGGCGGTCATCGAGGGTGATCTCGAAACCGAGAACGATGCCGACCGCATTCGCGCCCTGGGCATTCCGGCGCATCAGATCACGACCGGGACGGCCTGCCATCTGGATGCCCACCTGGTTCAGGGGGCGCTGGACCAGCTGGACCTGACCCGGCTCGATGTGCTTTTTATCGAAAATGTCGGCAACCTGGTCTGTCCGGCCAGTTTCGATCTGGGGCATCACCGCAACGTGACCCTCTTGTCGGTGACGGAAGGCGATGACAAACCCGCGAAATATCCCGTGATGTTTCGCGCGGCGGACCTGATGCTGGTCACCAAGACGGATCTGTTGCCTTACCTGACGGAATTCTCGCCCGAGCGGGCCGAGGGTTGTCTCCGCAAGCTGGCTACCCGGTCGCCTGCCATGAGGCTCTCGGCGAAAACCGGTGACGGCATGGCGGACTGGCTGGCCTGGTTGTCGGGAGAAGTCGAAAGCTACCGTCTGCTGCGTGAAGCCCGCAAGACGCTGGTGCCCCGGGTTCAGTCCGAGGGACGCAGCTTGCATGCGGGGAGCGGGCCGGAGATCGTGTTCAAGCCGGTGGGATTCCCATCACCCGCCGCCTGAGGCGCCGATGGTCTGAGCGCCGGTCCGTTTGCATCGAGCGGGTCGAAGTGCAGTTTCTGAGGCTGATATGACCATGGCCGAAACCCTCTGCGCCCGTCGCATCCATGTCCAGGGCCGAGTCCAGGGGGTAGGGTACCGGCCCTTTGTATTGCGCCTGGCCCTGCACATCGGGGTGAAAGGCTGGGTGCAGAATCTCGGCGGATCTGTCGCGATTCAGGCCGAAGGAACGCCCGAACAGCTGGCGGCTTTTGTGGCCGCCCTCAAGGTCGATGCGCCCCCGCTGGCCCGACCAGAAATGCCCGTCGTCGAAGTCACCCAGCCGGAAGATTGCGCGGATTTCGGGATTCGTGACAGTGCCGCAGCGGCATCCGGCCGAGTCGTCATCCCGCCCGATCATTTCGTTTGCGCGGACTGCCTCGCCGAAATGAACGATCCCGCCGACCGGCGTTACCGTTATCCATTCACCCACTGTACTCAGTGCGGGCCACGCTATACGCTGATTGACCGTGTGCCTTACGACCGGCCAAATACCGCCATGGCCGGTTTCCCGCTCTGTCCCGAGTGCCAGGCGGAATACGACGATCCTGCTGACCGGCGCTATCACGCCCAGCCGCTGGCCTGCCCCCGCTGTGGTCCGGTCCTGGAATTCTGCAAGCCCGATGGAACCGTCGTGCAGGGTAACGAGCCCGCACTGGCGGCCTGCGTGGACAGTCTGCGAGATGGCCAAATCGTGGCGGTGAAAGGAGTCGGCGGATATCACCTCATGTGCGATGCCCGTTCCGACCGGGCTGTCCGGCGTTTGCGCGATCGCAAGCAGCGTCCCGCCAAACCGCTGGCGGTGATGGTGAAGGAGGGTGCGGTGAGCGAAATCGCCGAACCCGATGCCGATGAGTGGGCCCTGCTGCAATCACCGCTGAGGCCCATCGTACTGGTCAGGAAAACGGCGGAGGCTTCCCTGGCCGAGTCCATAGCCCCCGGGCTGAGCGAGGTCGGGATCATGCTGCCCTACAGCCCGCTGCATCATCTGTTGCTGCAAGCCTTCGACGGACCTCTGGTCGCCACCTCCGCCAATCTGAGCGGCGAGCCGGTGCTGACCGGGGCCGATAGGGTGGAGCGGCGGCTGGGCGGTGTCGCCGATGCCTTTCTGCACCATAATCGTCCGATCCGCCGGCCGGCGGATGATGCCGTCTTCCGGCGTGCCGGCGGCAAGCTGCGGCCGCTCCGTCTGGGGCGAGGGCTGGCGCCTGTCGAGTTCAAGCTTCGCAACCCGCTGGAACGACCGCTGCTGGCGCTGGGTGCCGATCTGAAGAATACCGTCGCGCTGGCATGGGAAGATCGGGTGGTCGTTTCGCCGCATCTCGGTGACCTCGGCGCGCCGCGCAGCCTGGAGGTGTTCGCGCAGGTCATGGTCGATCTTTGCCGGCTTTACGATGTCGAGCCGGAGACGCTGGTCTGCGACGCTCACCCCGACTATTACTCCAGTCGCTGGGCGCTCGCGCAGGGGAGGCCGGTCCGGCCGGTGTTTCATCATGCGGCGCATGCCTCGGCGCTGTTTGAGGAGTGTGAGGTGGATGAGCCCATGCTGGTCTTTACCTGGGACGGACTGGGCTATGGTCAGGACGGGACGCTTTGGGGCGGCGAGGCCTTGTTCGGCAGCCCCGGCCAGTGGCGGCGCGTGGCCAGCTTGCGACCGTTGCGGCTGATCGGAGGTGACAAGGCCAGCCGTGATCCCTGGCGCTGCGGCCTGTCGGCCTGTCTCGAAGCGGGCCTGGTCTGGCCAGAGGCACCGCCTGAATCTGCCCTGGCCAGCGTCGCCTGGACGCGAGAACTCAATTGTCCGCCGACCTCTTCGGCGGGCCGTTTGTTCGATGCGGCGGCGGCGCTGATCGGCGTGGCTTCAACGCAAAGTTACGAGGGCCATGCCGCCATGCGACTGGAGGCCGCGGCGCTGGATGGGCCCGGTGCCGGGATGGCCCTGCCGCTGGTGCAGGAGGGCGAATTGCGGCGAGTGGACTGGACACCGTTGTTGCCCATCCTGATGGACAGATCAAGGACCGTGGCGCAGCGCTCGGCGCTGTTTCACGATAGCCTGGCCGGCAGTCTGCTCGATCAGGCTCTGTGGATGCGCGAGGTGCAGGGTGTCCGGCGAGTGGGGCTGACCGGTGGCGTTTTCCAGAACCGACGCCTGATGGAGCAGGCGCAACGGCGTCTGGTCGGGGCCGGTTTTGCGGTGCTGATTCCGGAAAAGCTGACGGTCAACGACGCCGCCATCAGCTTTGGCCAGATCGTGGAGGCTCAGGCTCAGGCATCGATCCAGCGGGTTTGAGTTGCCGTGTCTGGCATCAGACTGCGCATGGGGTGCTGGTGAGCAGGCACGGGATCGGGTTTAATTCCCCGAATGTTTCAAACACCGTGAATGGCGATGTCGCACTCTGAATCCCTCGAAAAATTGGCCGCCGAGAGCGGCGTGATTGCTTGGCCGGAATTGCAGCGGCATTTTGCCCGGGGCGTCGTGGTGGTGGTATCGCCGCCGCTGGATTTGCTGGAAGTGGCAGCCGCGATGGCCGAGGATGATGCAGCGTTGCTGGGGGGCTGGATGCAGTCGAGTCGTGTGCTGCGTGCCACGGACGAACATGCCCGGCACTGGGAATTGGCCCAGGCTGATCTCAGGGCCGTGGTGGTCGCCCCCTGGGTACTGGTCCAGGAACTTTCTCCGTCTGAATCCGGGGGCCACTGATGGAGACCGTAGAAACCATCACGACCTTGTTCCCCAATGAACTTGTCTGGTTGGGCAGCGCCTATCTGGCCGGCCTGCTGGCCACCCGCGTCTGGTTGCCACCGCTGGTGGGATATCTCGCCGTGGGTTATCTGCTGAACGTGATTGGCTACCGTTCCGAGCCGGCTCTGGATCACTTCGCGGAAATCGGGATTCTGTTGCTGCTATTCACGGTGGGCCTGAAAATCAAGTTGCGTAGCTTATTTAAGCTTGAGGTCCTGGGTGTGGGTGGCCTCCATTTGCTGGTCGTGGCCGGCATTTCGGGACTCTGGTTTCTGTACGAACACCAGCAACTCACTGGCGGCCTGCTATTGGGCATGAGTTTGGCTTTCTCCAGTACGGTGCTGGCGGTCAAGGTGCTGGAAGACAATCGCGAACTGGAAACCTTTCATGGTCGCACCGTCATGGGCATCCTCATCCTGCAGGATGTGGTTGCGGTGGGGATGTTGGCGTTGGTTGGGGCCAAGACCCCGTCACCCTGGGCCCTGGGCCTGCTGGGGCTGCCCCTGATACGGCCTGCTGCCGTCTGGCTTTTCGAAGTCACTCGCAACAATGAATTGCGTTTGCTGCTGGGGGTTTTTCTGGCCTTTGCCGGTGGCGAACTGGCTAGTGCCGTCGGCGTGTCGGAAGATCTGGGCGCCTTGCTGATGGGGGTTCTGATAGCCAGTCATCCGGATGCCAATGATTTGGGGCGCAAGCTCTGGGGGCTCAAGGAGGTCATGCTGGTGGCCTTCTTTCTGGATATCGGCTTGATGGGCATGCCGACCGGCGAGGAGTTGCTCATCAGCGCTCGTCTGCTGTTGCTGTTGCCCCTGCAGGGCGGGCTGATATTCGGCCTGATGCTGCTGGTGGGTCTGCGTGCGCGCACCGCCTTCGTCGCCTCGCTAGCGATGACCACCTACAGCGAATTCGCCCTGATCGTAATCTATCCGATGATCCGCATCGGGCTGATCGACCCGCATTGGCAGGCGGAACTGGGTTTCGCTCTGGCCTGCTCACTGGCGCTGGCGGCGCTGCTCAATCGGTATTCCCATGCGCTGTTTGCCAAGCTGGAGCCCTGGCTGCTTCCACTGGAGCGGCGGGTGCCGCATCCTGACCAGGTACCGGTCGACTTGGGCAATACCCGCTGGCTGATCGTTGGCATGGGCCGGACCGGGAGGGCCGCTTATGAAGTGATGAATCAATCACGCCATAAAGTTCTCGGACTGGATGCCGATCCGGTGCGGGTTGAGCGTCTGAAGCTGAATGGCGTGCGTGCCGCCTATGGTGACGTGGAGGACCCGGATCTATGGACCAGCGCCGTGCTCGATCATCTGCACGGCATTATCCTTGCGCTGCCCGATTTCGATGCCCGGCGACTGGGCGTCAAACGCCTACGCGCTCGGGGATTTACCGGGCTGGTCGGAACCACCTCCTATCACGCCCACGAGGACCCGATTCTGTACCGAACCGGCGCCGATGTCGTATTGCATCCGTTCAACGATACCGGCACCAAGCTGGGTGAGTCGATGCTGGCGTTACTGGATAAACCCGACCTTGATCTGGAGTCTATCGATCCTGACAGGTCGCAGACCGCCGCGGGCCACCCCGAAAGCGGACTTCAGGTCTGATGGTGTGATGGCCCATGGTGTTAAGTAACGGAGAGCGGACCGAAGTCAACGCTGCCTGGAGACATGTTTGTCCCGGCCTCTCCAGTCGGGGGCCGATGTCGTGTTGCATCCCCTGACGGAAGCGGGCGAGTGGCTGTCGGAGCGTGTCCTTGAGATTCAGTCCTCAACGGCCATTTGAGCGGGCCGGCGGGCTGTTGCCGAAGAAGAGGGATCTGACCCGCGCCTTGCCGACAGCCCCGATGAGCTCCGAGGCGGCGGTATAGGTCAGCACCGAGAGCAGCATGAACAGGTGATTGGCCCAGAATCGGGGCCAGACCGTCTCCGACAGATACTGCTGCCATGCCGGTGCAAGGGCCGCGTGTTGATGGATCAGGGGAATGATTTCCTCGCACACCATCAGGAATGAGCCCACCAGGCTATAGAGCCCGGTTTTCCAGAGCGTGCTGAAGATCAGCGGTCGGCCGGCGAACACATTCATGAAGCGGCGTTCGCCCAGCAGCAGGTATACCTTGCCAAAAACCAGGGCAGCGAGGGTCGCCGACGCCGACCGTCCCGGCGTGACGCCATAGCTTTCCTCGTCCAGATGGCGGATCAGCGTGGCGATCTGAAAGACCACCATGAAAAACAGGGTCGGCGGCAGCGCCTTGCGGACTTCGGTCGCGATGAAGCGGAGCCCTTTTCCCATGCTCGACGAATCCTCCGGTAGTAACGCTCAGTTGGGTTGTCTCGGCATGCCCAGCAAGGTCAGAGCCACCAGAGCCCAGCCGGTCATGAAAGAGAGCCCGCCCAGCGGCGTGATCATGCCCAGCCAGCGCAGTCCCGAGAGACTCAGCGCATAGAGGCTGCCCGAGAACAACACTAGGCCGATGATCATGGCCGTACCGGCCCAGCGGAACCCGGGTGCTTCGGTGTGTCTTTCCGCCAGCAGGCCAATCAATCCCAGCCCCAGCGCATGCCACATGTGATAGTCCACCGCTGTCCGATAGATGGCCATGTCGGCCTCGCCGAGCTGGTCTTTCAGCCCATGGGCGCCAAACGCCCCGAAAGCCACGGCCAGCAATGCGGCCATTGAGGCCAGGATGATGAGGTTTTTTCCATTCATGCCCGCAACCTGCCGATCATTTTCGATGTCCGGATAACAGGCCCTTCAACACCAGATCCGTCAGGCTGACGATGCCCAGCACTTCGCGGTCCTTGACCACGGGTGCCCGGCTGAGGTGAAAACGGTCGAACAGGCGGGCGCAATAGCGGATGTCCATGTCCGGATGCACGGAGAAGGCCGGCTTGACCATGATCTCGTAAATGTTCACGCGATCCGGGGCCCTATCCTTGGCTAGCACCTCGCGTGAAATGTCCGACAGGGCGACGATGCCGATCTCGTCATTTTCGTCTCTGGGTTTGACGATCAAGGTCTTGGTTTCAACATGCTGCATGGTTTCCAATGCCTTGGCTACGGTGGCCATGCCTTCGACAAGGTCGAATTCATGTTTCATCACATCGCGGACACGAATTAACGGCTTGCTGGACATGGTCAGATTTCCTCCTCGACGATTTCAGTGAGCTTGCGCACCTGGTGGTCGATGCCGACGGCGTCCTCGACATCAATCTGAAAGGCGATGCCGGTCCCGGGTTTGTTGGCGAAATCGGCCACCTGGGCAATGGTTTCCAGAATATGCCGGCTGAGATGTTCCTCGACCAGGAGCAGAATGATGTCGCGCTGGGCTTCGAGATTGAGGCCAAAGAAGGTCTTGGTCTTTTCCGCGCCTTCGCCGCGCGCCTGGCCGATGATGGTCGATCCGGTGGCACCGGCCTTGCGCGCCGCCTCGAGGATGGCCTTGGTGGCCGAATCTTCGACACAGGCCAATATCAATTTGAAGTGCATAATCTGCTTCTCTCATAGGGTGTGAAAGGGGCCTTTGTCAGGGGTTGTCCCCTGCATCGGTTGCTGGTTTGCTGCGGCAACGATATAACTCGCCAAGCTGGGCATAGCCCAGTACGGTCATGATCGGAAACAGGCTGGCGAAGGCGATCAGGCCGAACCCGTCCAGCATCGGATTTCGGCCGGGAATGTGGCTTGCAAGACCCAACCCGAGAGCCGCCACCAACGGCACCGTGACCGTCGAAGTGGTGACGCCGCCCGAATCATAGGCCAGTGCCACGATGGAACGCGGCGCGAACCAGGTCTGTGTCAGCACCACCACATACCCGGCTATGATGTAGTAGTGCAGTGGTGTGCCGGTGACGATTCGAAATACACCCAAAGTGATGCCAATAGCGACACCCAGCGCGACGGCGACGCGTAATCCCCAGGGCTGTATGGAACCCCCCGAGACCTGGCTAGCCTTCAGCGCGACCGCCAGCAAGGATGGCTCGGCGATGGTGGTGGCAAAGCCGATGGCAAAGGCAAACAGATAGACCCAGCCGTAATCCCACCAAGTCGGAGGACCCGAACTATTGGAAAGCGTTATGAAATTGGGGTCCGTGAGTTGTTGGGCCATGAGCTTGCCAAGCGGAAACAGGGCACGATCCAGTCCTTCCAGGAAAAATGTCAGACCCAGCAGCACGAACAAGAAACCGATCAGCACCTGCGACAAATGCGGGATACGCCGACGTAATACCAGCCACTGAAAGGACAGCAGAATAGCCGCTATCGGCAGCACATCGACGCTGGTGGATTGCAACGTCAGCCACAGGGAGTGAAGCCGCTCCATCACATCAGCGCGCCGTAGACCATGACGAAAATCATCGGCATCAGAGAGGCAAGGGCAATCAGCCCAAAGCCGTCGGTCATCGGGTTGCGGCCCTCGATACAGGAGGCCAAACCTACTCCCAATGCGGTGACCAGGGGCACCGTGATGGTCGATGTAGTCACACCGCCAGAATCATAGGCGATGCCCACGATCTCCTTGGGCGCGACGGCCGTCATCAAGATCACTCCGAGGTAGCCCAGAATGATGAGGTTTTGCAGGGGCCAGCCGCGCAGAATACGCATTACACCCAGTACCACGGCGAATCCTACCGAGAGCGCCACGGTATAACGCAGACCGTTCGCATAACTACGTCGAAGAGCTTCCGACTCATCAATCCAGCCGCCAACGGCAGCAACCCGGGCTGCTTCCTCGGCGATGGCGATCAGCGCGGGTTCAGCCACGGTTGTGCCAAAACCCAGGGCAAACGCAAACAATAACAGCCAGGTGACGCTTCCCTTGGCGGCAAAACTAAGAGCCAGTGACTCACCGATAGGAAACAGCCCCAGTTTGAGCCCCTGCACGAAGAGGCTTAGCCCGAGTAGCACCAGCAGCATGCCCCAGGCGAGGTTCAGCAGATCGGGTAACGGCTGCTTGAGCACCAGCAACTGGAAGACGCCAATCACCAGGAAGATGGGGGTAAGATCTCGCAGGCTGTCTATCAGCGAGGTGGCCATCTGACCCAACAGGGATTTCATTAGGGTGCCGATTCAAAAGGAAGTCGATCTGATCGACTGGAAGACCTGTCGGCCCGTTCCCCGGTTTTACTACCGAACCGGAATGCAAGTAATAACGTGATCTAGCTTAACAAAACCGATCAATTCAGTCCTCTGTCGTTATGTATGTCCTCTCTCTGTACCCGGCTGATTTTACTCAATGGCGGATTTACAACGGGGTCTCTGGCGTGAACGGCACCGCGGTGTCGGCAGTCTTGGCTTGCCCGAAGTGCCTCATCAGCATGGCCTCGGCTATCTCCAGACCGGATTCGGTCAGCACCACCGATTTGTTCTTGCCGCGTGGGTCGAGTATCCAACCGCGCTGATACAACAAATCCATCACATCCCAATCGATACCTTTCCATGCCCGGCAGCCGTCGTGCAGGGTCAATGCCAAAAGGCCCAAGGTCGCTTCGGCCAGTTTTTCGGTATCAAGGTTTTCGAACATGGTCGTGACCCCTTTGGTGAAGTTGAGATTCAGCCCTCACCTCGGCAATCGACCGATCCTTGGGTGAAGATAAATCATAATGCACGATATTCAATCGGCCTGAGTGTGGCGCATAGGTTGTAAAAAAAAGCGGGCCAGGGGCCCGCTTCCGAATCAGTTGAGCCGGTGGTTCAACCCATCACGTTCTGCAACAGTCCGTTGAGGCGGCGGACGAATTCCGCCGGGTCATCCAGCTGGGCGCCCTCGCCAAGCACGGCCTGATCGTAAAGGATATGGGTCAAATCGCCGAAGCGAGTGTCGTCGTTCTCGGCCTTCAACTTGACCACCAGGGGGTGGTCCGGGTTGAGCTCGAACACCGGCTTGCTGGTCGGGACGCTTTGGCCGGCCGACTTCATGATCCGCTCCATGGTGCGGCTCATACCGTAATTGTCGCTGACCAGACAGGCCGGCGAGTCGGTCAGACGCGAGCTGATCTTGACCTCGCTGACCTTGTCGCCCAGCACGGTCTTGATGCGGTCGATCAGCGGCTGCAGTTCCTTGGTCGCTTCTTCCTTGTGCTGCTTGTCGGTTTCGTCTTCCAGCGTCCCGAGGTCCAGGTCGCCCTTGGCGATGGACTGCAGCGACTTGCCTTCGTATTCCGTCAGGTAGCCGACCAGCCAGTCATCGACGCGCTCGTGCATCAACAGCACTTCCAGCCCTTTCTTACGGAAGATTTCCAGATGCGGGCTGTTTTTCGCAGCGGCGTAATTCTCGGCGGTGATGTAGTAGATCTTGTCCTGACCTTCCTTCATGCGGCCGATGTAGTCGTCCAGCGATACGTTCTGTTCGTCGGTGTCGTTGTGGGTGGACGAGAAGCGCAGCAGCTTGGCGATGCGGTCCTTGTTCTTGAAGTCTTCGATCGGGCCTTCCTTGAACGCCTGGCCGAATTCCTTCCAGAAGGTCGCGTATTTTTCCGGCTCGTTTTTGACGAGGTCTTCCAGCAGGCCCAGAACCTTCTTGACGGCACCGGAGCGGATTTTTTCCAGCAGGGCATTTTCCTGCAGGATTTCACGCGACACGTTGAGCGGCAGCGAGTCGGAGTCGATCACCCCGCGGACGAAGCGCAGGTAGCGCGGCATCAGCTTGTCGGCCTCCTCGGTGATGAAGACCTTGCGTACATATAGCCGGACACCATGCTTGGACTCTCGATCCCAGAGATCAAAGGGCGCGTTGGACGGGAGATACAGCAGCAATGTGTACTCATTGGTGCCTTCCACCCGACTGTGGACGCGCGCCAGCGAGGGCTGGAAGTCATGGGAGACGTGCTTGTAGAACTCCTCGTACTGCTCGTCGCTGATCTCGTCGCGGTTCTTCGCCCACAAGGCCGAGGCGCTGTTGACGGTTTCCCACTCCGGAGCGGGCGGTTCCTCGCCTTCCTTGGGCTCGCCATAATGCTCCTTGAGCATCTCGATCGGCAGGGAAATGTGATCGGAGAACTTGCGGATGATGCCGCGCAGCTTCCAGCCGTCGAGGAATTCATCCTCGCCCTCGCGCAGGTGAAGGGTAATGCGGGTGCCGTGCTCTGGCAGGTCACAGCTTTCCAGCGTGTAATCACCCTCGCCAGCGGATTCCCAGCGCACGCCGTGGTCATGCGTCGTGCCCGCCTTGCGGGTTTCCAGCACGACCTTGTCGGCGACGATGAAGGAGGAATAGAAACCGACACCAAACTGGCCGATCAGTTGGCTGTCCTTGGCCTGGTCGCCGGTCAATGCTTCGAAGAACTGCTTGGTGCCCGAGCGGGCGATGGTGCCGATGTTGTCGCGCACCTCATCGCGGGTCATGCCGATGCCGTTGTCGGTCAGCGTGATGGTGCGGGCGGCTTTGTCGAATTCGATGCGAATCTTCAGGTTCGGATCGCCCTCATACAGGGCGTCGTCGCTCAGCGCGTTGAAACGCAGCTTGTCAGCGGCGTCGGATGCGTTGGAAATCAGCTCGCGCAGGAAGATTTCCTTGTTGCTGTACAGCGAATGGATCATCAGATGCAGAAGCTGCTTGACCTCTGCCTCGAAGCCCATGGTGACCTTGTTTTCGGCGACCGTCATGGTGATTTATGCCTCCAGTTGAATGGGTTGGGTATGCGAAAAATGTTGAGCCGGAGCAGTGGGGGCATCGGTGATGCATTTCAAGTCAATGGATGATTTCTCCCCACCTTGGGTGGTCATGAATGGAAATCGCGAGCCGCTTGAGTTTTGATCGAACAGGGTGGGGCGGGGGTGGCTCTGATATGACAGTTCTTGAGCACAACAAAAAAGGCATCCGAGGATGCCTTTGGATTGGTTATGCTGTCTCGGTTCAGACCCCGTTCGGGAAGGCGTAGCTGTAATGCTTCCGCAGTGGTTTGACAACTTCCCATTGACTGTCGAGGCCGGCATGGAAAGACACCAGGTCGCCGGCGACGATGCGGACAGGTTCGCCGCCGGCCGGGGTGACGAGGATTTCGCCTTCCAGCACATAGGCGGATTCGGTTTCGTCAAAGTCGATCGGGAACTTGGAGACTTCCTTTTCCCAGATTTCCCAACTGGCCACGCCCAGTTCTTTCAGACGATCTTCGCTGGGGTTGTGTTCGATGGTGATTTTGCTCATTGCAGGTTTCCTTGAGGTTAACGTAAGAGGGTCATTCCTGTGGATGCCAGGTTGGCTGGCGTGATTCGGTGACGGCCAGATTCGGGCGGTGCTGATGGCCGTCAAAACAGATACGGGTGCGCTGCCGTGAATCCATGCACCTTGGCGCGGGGTTTGAATTCGGGCACTGGCCACGGTTCGCTGGTTTGCCCGGCCAGTGATTTCGCCAGCCACAGAGCTTGTTGGCGGATGGGCATGACGTAGGCGTAAAGGCGGCCGTCAGGGAACTCGGCGGCGTCGCCAAGGGCCAGGATGTCGGGATGCGAGGTGCGGAGGAACTCATCAACGACGATGCCGCGCTTGACCGCCAGACCGGCCGCTTGCGCCAGTTCGGTGCGGGGTTTGAAGCCAGTGGCGACGATGATGCCGTCGAAGCCGGTTTCGAGACCACTGGCCGAGCGGATCGCCAGCTTATCCCCCTGACGCTCGAAACCTTCCGCCCCGGCATCCAGGCGCACGTCGATGCCCATATCCTTGAGCACTGTCAGCAGGGTTGCCGAATCCTCTTCCACCAGTTGCCGCTCCATCAGTCGGGGCAGGGCATGAAAGAGCGTTACCTGATCGCCCGCCTTAGCAAGGTCTGAGGCGACTTCGCAGCCAATCAGCCCGCCGCCGATGATGGCCCAGCGGGGCTGTTGGCCGCCATCCAGCCGTTGGGCACGCTGCCGTCGAAGATCGATCAAATCGTCCAGGCTGTTCACTACCCGGTAGAGTCCTTCGGCAGACCGGAAAGGCGGCGGAATGAAGGCCGCCGACCCGGGCGCAAGCACCAGCTTGTCGTATTCTACGCTCGACGGCTGGCGGTCCTGCCGAAAGGTGACGGTTTTGGTGGCAGGGTCGACGGACAGCACCTCCGTCCCGGCCTGAATGACGATGCCACTTGCGCGAAGGTCGTCGAAGGATCTAAGGATGATTTTGGTTTCGATGTCGTCCCGCGAGAAGCCGTGCGAAAGCATTGGGCGGGAATAATAGCCGTGGGTTTCCTGGGTCAGGACGGTCAGCCGGGCATCGGGCGACAGTTTGCGCAGTTCCTCTGCGAGGATAATGCCGGCCATGCCGGAGCCGATGATGACGATGTGCATGGGATGTCCTTTTGCAAATGGTATGAGGTCGGAGCGGCAGGTCCGTTTCAGCCCAGCGGACGAATGCCGATGCTGGCGCGGATGTCCTTCATGAAGGGAGTGCTGTATTCGCGGGCCTTGGCGGCGCCTTCCATCAAGGCCTCCTCGATTTTCTCGGGAGCTTCCATCAGGGCCTCATAACGTTCGCGGGCGGTCTTGAGATGCTCGTTGAGGTATTCGAACAGCACGCCTTTCATTTCGCCCCAGCCGATGCCCTCGGCATAGCGCACCCGGACGGCGGCGGTTTCCTCGGAGGTGGCGAATGCCTTGTAAATGCTGAACAGCGTGCAGGTATCCGGGTCCTTCGGTTCGCCCGGTTCCAGCGAGTTGGTCTTGATCTTGTTGATGAGCTTGCGGAATTTCTTCTCTTCCATGAATAGCGGAATGGTGTTGTCGTAGCTCTTGCTCATCTTGCGGCCGTCCAGGCCGAGCAGGGTGGCGGTGTCCTCGCTGATGACAGCCTCGGGGATGGCGAAGTGTTCGCCATAGATATGATTGAAGCGGCCGGCGATGTCGCGGGCCATCTCGATGTGCTGGACCTGGTCGCGGCCTACCGGCACCTTATGGGCGTTGAACATCAGAATGTCGGCAGCCATCAGCACCGGGTAGTTGAACAGGCCCATGGTCACGCCCTTGTCGAGATCGGCCTCGCCGCTGTCCTGATTGGCCTGCGCGGCAGCCTTGTAGGCGTGAGCGCGGTTCATCAGTCCCTTGGCGGTCACGCAGTTGAGGATCCAGGCCAGTTCGGCGATCTCGGGTACATCTGATTGCCGGTAGAACACGGCGTTTGTGGTATCCAGCCCGAGCGCCAGCCAAGTGGCGGCAATTTCCAGGGTCGACTGACGTACCCGGTCCGGGTCCTGACACTTGATCAGGGCGTGATAGTCGGCCAGAAAATAGAAGGGCAGCACATCATGACGATGGCTGGCTTCGATGGCTGGCCGAATGGCGCCGACGTAATTGCCGAGATGGGGCGTGCCGGTCGTGGTGATGCCGGTCAGTACATGCAGTTTGCTGCTCATGGATGCGGTGCGCTCGGGGCGTGATTATGGGTAACTGGGGCTGTCAGGGTGTCTTCGCGGAATGCCGGAAACCTGCCCAAAAAACGGGCGAACAATAGCACAAGCCCTGCTTTTCCGGCCAAGCCGGTTCTGATTGAAGAGCCAGGTTGCGGCGTTCAGCGGCCCGTGTCTGGATTACAATGTGCAACCTTGCGATTACCCGAGTGATGTCTGTGAAAAACGAAGAACGTCGCATCAGCCCGGAGAATCCTCTCCGCGGAAAAGTGCTTTACCGCCGGATTGCGGAGTCTGAACCCGTCCAGGGTGAAGGGATTTCCTTCAGTGGGAGCGGAATCCAGTTCTCGGGCCCGCGCTCCCTGACCCAGGGCGAAGCCGCTGAAGTGCTGATCGATGCGGTGAAGGGATTGTCGCCCCCGCTGACGGCCTATATCGAGGTCACCCGTTGCGAGCCGGATGACGCCAAGGGGTATCGCATCGATGGCCTGGTCAAGGGAATCCGCAGCCACTAAGCCAAACGCAGCGCCTGTTCAACTCCAGCCGATCAACCATGTTCACCATTACCAAGGATATCTACTTTTGCTATGGTCACCGCCTCATGGGGCATGCCGGCAAGTGCCGCCATCTGCACGGCCATAGCGTCAAGGCGGCGATTACGGTCGCGGCGCCCGAGCTGAACGACCAGGGCATGGTGTGTGATTTTGCCGAGATCAGCGCCATCGCCCACCGCTACATCGATGCGGAACTGGACCATAACCTGCTGCTGCATCGGGATGATCCGCTGGTGCCGGCCCTGGAGCGGGGCGGCGAGCGATTCCTGCTGCTGGAGGAGCATCCCACGGCGGAATATCTGGCGAAGATGATTTATCGCTACGTCGCGTCACAGGGTCTGAATGTGCAGAGCGTGGCCCTGTGGGAAACCACCAGCGCCTGTGCGACCTACAGCGAGCCTTGAGTTCGGCGTCTGGTCATGAGTGCCTTCAGCCCGATCGAAAAATCCTTGTGGTTGCACAAGGTCTGCGAGGCGAATTTCGCGCGGCTGAACCAGCTGATTCCCGGCCTGGAACATGTTGGCGACAGATTGACCGCCGAGGTGCCGGGCAAACCCGCGCTGCATCTGCGGCTGATCGAGCGCTCGCCCTTCACGCTGGTGCTGGAGTTGACTCACGATTTCAACGGGGGCTTTGCGCTGCTGGCGGAGCCCGCCGTGCGCTTGCGGGTTTGCCTGGATGCGCGGACCGTCGAAATGCTCAGCGATACGGCGCGACCCGGCGTGCATGAGGCGCTGCGGCAGGCGCCGGAACCGGAAGCGGTGCTGGATTACAAGTGGTCGCTCAACTACTTTCTGGCCCGCTGGCTGGAGCACTGCCTGAGCGGCCGTTACCGGTTTGGCGCGAGTACGCCGGAAGCCGAGGCATTACCCACATTGATGTCCGCCTGACACGGCGCTGCCAATGCGTCAGGCCATCGAGGTCCCGGCTCGATCCCACTCGGCCCGCAGGCAACGCAGAATGCCGTACTCGTATTTGCCCTCGAAGGCTTCATAAAGGGGCTTGAGTCCGCGTTGTTCCTCTTCCGGCAGTCCTTGCCAAACCCGCTCGATCAAGCTGATTTCCTCCGGACTCAGGCCGACGACCTCGCCACCGGAAATCTGTCCGTTCTGAATGACCAGTGCAAGGTGGTCCAGAATGGTGCTGGTCTTCAAGCCTCGATGTCGGGCAATCTGCTCATAGCTCATGCCCAGCCGGAACAGATTGGCACTTTCCATGGCGGTGTCGCTGATCGCGGCTTTTGGCGCCGATGCGGTTCCGAGATGCTTGAGAATGATCTTGAGAAAGTCGCTGCCGTAGCGCTCCAGCTTCTTTTCGCCGACGCCTGAAAGCCGGCCCAGCTCGGCCAGGCTGCCTGGCCGTCGCTGAACCATGTCCAGCAGGACGGCATCCTGAAAAATGACATAGGGCGGTACACCCTGCGCTTCGGCCAGCTGCTTACGCAGGCCGCGTAGCGCCTCCCATAGCTGGTGATTCGCTGGGTCGGCCAGCGGAGTGCCGGTAGCCGACTGACGCCGGGCCAGTCGCTTTTCCTCGTCGCGTCGCAACAGCAGCTGTGCCTCGCCCCGCAGCACCGGTCGGCAGGCGTCGGTGAGCTTGAGGGCGCCATAGGCTTCGTGGTCGACGTCCAGGTAGCCCAGCGTAATGAGCTGGCGGAAAACCGAGAGCCACTGCTTCTCGTCCAGATCGCGGCCGATGCCATAGGTGCTGAGATGCTTGTGGCCCATGCGTTCGATGCGTTCGTTGGATTTGCCCAGCAGAATGTCAATCAGGTGATGGGCGCCAAATCGCTGGCTGGATCGATAGGCGCAAGATAGGGCCTTGCGCGCCGCCTCCGTGCCATCCCATGTGGCGGGTGGGGAAAGGCAATTGTCACAGTTGCCGCAGGGTTCGCGGAGTTCCTCGCCAAAATAGCGCAGCAGCGTCTGACGGCGGCAGGACGTCACCTCGCAGAGTCCCAGCATGGCGTCCAGCTTATGGCGCTCTACCCGTTTATGGCGTTCGTCGGCCTCCGAGTTTTCCACCATCTGCCGCAGGGTGATGACATCCTGCAGTCCATACACCATCCAGGCATTGGCCGGCTCGCCGTCGCGTCCGGCCCGTCCGGTTTCTTGGTAGTAGGCTTCCGGGCTCTTCGGGAGATCCAGGTGAGCAACAAAGCGGACATTCGGCTTGTCGATGCCCATGCCGAAGGCAATGGTGGCGACGACAATGACGCCATCCTCCATCAGGAACCGACGCTGGTTGCGCTGCCGCTCGTCGTTGGGCAGTCCGGCATGGTAGGGCAGGGCCGTCAGCCCCTGCGAAACCAGGAAGGCGGCGGTGTCCTCGACTTTTTTGCGAGACAGGCAATAGACAATCCCCGCTTCGTCCGGGTGCTCAGCCCGTAAGAAATGCAGTAACTGTGCGCGAGCATTCTGTTTGGGGGCAATCGTATAGCGGATATTCGGGCGGTCGAAGCCGCTGCAGAAGACCTGGGCGCTTTCCAGGCCCAGTCGCTGGATGATTTCCTGCCGGGTACGTTCATCCGCGGTTGCGGTCAGTGCGATCCGTGGAATGGTCGGGAAACGCTGGTGTAAAAGCGAGAGCTGGAGATAGTCGGAGCGGAAATCATGTCCCCATTGCGAAACGCAGTGAGCCTCGTCGATGGCGAACAGGCTGATGGGCGTCTGTCCCAGCAGGCTCAGAAATCGTTCAGTATTCAAGCGTTCCGGCGCGACATAGAGCATGTCCAGTTCGCCCGAGAGGAACTGCCTTTCGACGGCGCGCTGGGCATCCAGCGCCAGTGAGGAGTTGAGGAAGGCCGCCCTGATGCCCAGCTGCTGCAGTGCCTCCACCTGATCCTGCATGAGCGCAATCAGTGGCGAGATGACAATGCCGGTTCCCGGCCGCACCAGGGCGGGGATCTGGTAGCAGAGCGACTTTCCACCTCCGGTGGGCATGAGCACGAGGGCATCGCCGCCACGACAGAGTTCCTCGACGATGGATGACTGGGGACCTCGAAATGCGCTGTAGCCGAAGGTGTGTTGAAGAATGTGGAGGGCGGTGTTGGATGACATGACTGTCATTGTAAACCAGGGGGCGGCGCGCCCACGTTGTGGGCTTAGAAGCGATTTGTGGACGGTTGACCATTGCCCGTGAGTCGAATCGACCAGCTGCTTTGTCAGCCATCTTGGTGCGAATTTGTCGCAAAATGGCGCGTTGGCGGAGCGAAATGTTGCGCAGATGGCCTAATTTGTTGCGGGTTGTCGTAATTGTTGTTGTGGCATGGAAACTGCTTTTCTTGGTGTGACCCCTAATTTTTTGGAGAAGCATCATGAGTAGGAGAGTATTTGCAAGATCCCGCCTCGCTGTCAGTTGCAGTGCGGTTTTGATGTTGGTTTCGATGATCTCGGCGAACGCGGAGAACATTGAGGACACGACTGGACTGGCTGATTACGCGGCAGGCAGTACCGACGTGCAATTCCTGAAGGACTACGGCATTACCTGGGGGGGTTGGTTGAACGCCGGCGTCACCGCCAATGCAAACAACCCGGCGGATGGCTTTAATGGCCCTGTGACCTTCGGCGATCGTAGCGGTGAGCTGCAGATGAATCAGTTTTATGGTTACCTGCAACGCGCCATCAGCGTAAGCGGGGATGAGTGGGACATCGGTGGCCGCGTCGACATCAATTACGGTAGCGACTCCATCTTTACCCAAGCGTATGGCGTTCCCGCCTATGAGCTAGGAACCGGGCAAGAACTTAATCGCGGTAACTACGACCTGCACCTTAGCAGTTGGAGTAACCGATTCAATGGGTTGGCTCTGCCGCAGGCGTATCTGGAAATGAACTTGCCGGTGGGCAACGGTCTTGCCGTAAAGGCGGGTCACTTCTACACTATTTTGGGCTACGAAGTCGTCACTGCGCCGGATAACTTCTTCTACAGTCATGCTTACACTATGCAATATGGCGAGCCCTTTACCCATACGGGTATTTTGGGTACTTATGCTTTCGATGAGAACTGGACGGCCAGTGCGGGGACGACCACGGGTAGTGCGACCGGAGGTTGGGATGGTAACTTCAATACTCAGCTTACCAATTGGGGTTTCCTCGGCAGCGTGACCTGGACTAGTGACGAAAAAGACTATTCGGTGAACTTGGGTTCTACGGCGGGTGAACGATCCGCTCAATCGAGTAGCCCATGGGCTATGTATAGCCTTGTGGGTAAGGCTAATTTCTTCGATAGCACTCTGCATTACGTTATTCAAAATGACATGGGCTTTGCTGACGATGTTATTACAGGTGATGGCGTTAACAACTATGCGAGGGGCATCTCTGCGGATAATAAACAGAATGCCATGTGGTATGGCATCAATCAGTACCTCATGTATGACGTTCTTGATAACCTGGGAGTAGGTGTTCGCGCTGAATGGTTCCGTGACAACAACGGATTCCGTATCTGGGGGCCGCAACGCTGCCCTGGCAGTTTCAATGTCAATCAGCAGGGCGTGGGATCATCGTATGCCTGTAGTTTATCGAACTTGGCTTCGTATCCTTGGGCAGGTGCGGATTACTACGCACTGACGGCCGGCGTAAATTACAAGCCATTGAAATGGGTCATGTTGCGCCCAAACTTAAGATATGACTGGTCCAGCCAGAAAACCTTTATGAGCAGTACCCCGGGCGAACAGCTGGATAACCAGTTCACCTTCTCTGCCGATGTGGTCATCACGTTCTAAGTTACGAGAGATAAGTCAATGAATACAAAGTACATCACCCCCAAACTTTCATTGTTGCTGGCCTGCGCGGTGGTCTTGTTCGGCTGTACCGAAAAGAAGCCCATCAGCCCCAGTGGCGTGGCCATCGAAAAGACGCTGAACCAGGCCGAGAAGGATGCGCGGTCCGGAAACGAAAGCAAGGCCCTCGAGGAGATTGATTCTGCGGAAAAGGCCTTGATCGAGGAGGACAAGAAGCATCCTTATGCCCAGCGTCAGAAGACCTGGTCAGGAGAGGATGCCAAGGCTAATGCGGATAGCGCCGCCATCAAGGAGCTTGAGAGAGCAAGGCGAGACGCCAAGGGCAAATTGGCGGGAGATGCCGCTGATGAAGTTCACAAGGCGTTAAAAGATGTCGAGGTCAAGGAAGGTCAGTAAGACGGATCTGAGCGATACCCAGAAAAACCGGCCTCGGCCGGTTTTTTTATCGATTCAAATGAGGGCGTGGGCCGGCTTCTAGCTGGGTGCACCAAGGGAGTGCAGAATGGGCTAGTCAGGCCACTCTGAATGCCTCTTCATCGCCCCTTGCAACAGCCAGCAGCGTGACAGAGAGGCTCTTTACAGCGATATGGAGCCTGCTTATGCATATTTGGCACGGGTTCTGCTTTGTTCCAGTCGAGGTACCCGATCGACTCATCCGATTTGAATTAACGCAGGAGAACCCTTCCCATGAAATTAGTGACTGCCATTCTTAAACCATTCAAGCTGGACGATGTCCGCGAGGCACTCTCGGAGGCCGGAATTTCCGGCATCACCGTGACCGAGGTCAAGGGCTTCGGTCGACAGAAGGGTCATACCGAGCTCTACCGCGGTGCGGAATATGTCGTCGACTTTTTGCCCAAGATCAAGCTGGAAATCGCCGTAACAGACGCGCAGTTGGACGCAGCGCTGGATGCCATTGCCACTACGGCCAATACCGGGAAGATCGGTGACGGCAAGATTTTCGTGACCGCTCTTGAACAGGTCATCCGAATCCGGACCGGTGAAACCGGCTCTGACGCACTCTGAAAACGGGGTAAACGATATGAAAAAATATACTTCGACTATCCTTTTCGCCGCCCTATGTCTGGGGTTCGCGAACCTGGTTCACGCCGACCCGGCTGCCCCGGTGCCCGACAAGGGCGACGTGGCCTGGGTGATTGTCGCGACGCTGCTGGTGACCTTGATGGTGATTCCCGGGTTGGCGCTCTTCTATGGCGGCATGGTGCGCGCCAAGAACATGCTGTCCGTTCTGATGCAGGTCTTCGTGATCTTCTCCCTGATGGGGGTTTTGTGGGCCGTCTATGGCTATAGCATCGCCTTCACCGAGGGCAATGCCTTCTTTGGTGGATTGGATAAAGCCTTCCTCATGGGGGTGACCCCGGAATCCATGGCGGCTACCTTCAGCAAGGGCGTGGTCATTCCTGAATACATCTATGTTGCCTTTCAATTGACCTTTGCCGGCCTGACGCCCGCACTAATCGTGGGTGCCTTTGCTGAACGCGTGAAGTTTTCTGCCGTGCTGCTGTTCACGGTGATCTGGTTCACCTTCGCTTACCTGCCCATGGCGCATATGGTCTGGTACTGGGCGGGTCCGGATGCCTATACCAGTCCGGAAGCGGGTGCGGCGGCCGGCGCCACGGCCGGGTTCCTGTTCCAGAAGGGCGCCCTGGACTTTGCGGGCGGCACCGTGGTGCATATCAATGCCGGTATCGCCGGTCTGGTCGGGTGCATCATGGTCGGTAGACGAATCGGCTTCGGCAAGGAATCGATGGCGCCGCATAGTGTAGTGATGACCATGATTGGCGCATCCCTGCTTTGGGTCGGCTGGTTTGGCTTCAACGCGGGTTCCAACCTGGAAGCCAACGGTACGACCGCTCTGGTCTTCCTGAACACCATGGTCGCTACTGGCGCGGCTACGCTTGCCTGGGTCGGTGCCGAATGGCTGATGCGCGGCAAGCCCAGCATGCTGGGCGCGGCATCCGGTGCAATCGCCGGGTTGGTAGCCATTACACCGGCTTGCGGTTGGGCCGGCCCGATGGGTTCCATTGTTCTGGGTCTGGTTGCCGGTGCCGTGTGTTTCTGGTCGGTCACCACCATGAAGCGTTCCCTGGGCTATGACGACTCGCTCGATGTGTTTGGCGTACATGGTGTCGGCGGCATTATTGGCGCACTGGGTACTGCGATCGTGGCGTCGCCGGCGCTCGGCGGTGCCGGCGTCTATGACTACGTAACCAATGCAGTTGCAGACTATGACATGAAGGCCCAGTTCATCAGTCAGGCTTGGGGCGTCGGCGTGGCGCTGGTCTGGTCTGGGCTGGTGTCCTGGCTAGGCTACAAGGTTGTCGATCTGCTGATCGGTTTGCGTGTCAGCGAAGAAGTGGAACGTCAGGGTCTCGATATCATCGAGCACGGCGAAACCGCCTATCACTTGTAACTGTGTTTTCTTGAGTGGCTCCCAATTCGGGGCGTCTTCGGACGCCCCTTTTTTTATGTGGATAGCCGGGGGTGATGGCGATGGAGTGGGTTGGTTAATCGGAATGCCAACACAGAAGGCCGAGCTCCCATGACGAGTGCCCGGCTCTTGAGCTAATTCCCTTTAGGGCGCATCTAATAACTATCCCTTGCTGTTTCGACAAGCTCAGCAAGAACGGGTAACTATTTTTTATATGGCTATCAGCTCGCACTGAGCCTTTCGACGAAGCTCTGGGAGAGCCTTGTCAAAGGGCAATTTTTAAAGGCTCCCTTTAAAGTGTCGTGCAGCGGCTGTTTTTAAGATCTTCATTCTTGGTGGGGATGATGACGCAATCGTGATGACCGCCGAAATTAGGCAGGTAGCCGACGGGTTCCAGCGTGTCCTGTCGGAAGACGAATACCCCGGCGGACATGCGCTGGAATCCACTGAAGATCTGAAACACATATTTGCCGTCATAACTGACTGACATGGTCTGGCAGTCGGGACCGACGTTGACGAATTTCCTGAGGATTTTCCAGGTCTTGGTGTCGACTACGGCGACAGCGCTATCGTGAGGCTTGGGATACAGCACGGATACGAACATCTTGCTGCCATCTATCGAGAAACAGAGATGGAAGGGACTCGGGTATTCGCCGGCCCAGGCAGGGTCCTTGACGAAGGTGATCTTCTTCCATTTCCGGGGATCCGCATCGCTTGTATCGAAAACCGCCATGTTGTTCTGCATGATGTTGTTCATCATGGTGAAGTTCTTGCCGTCCGGGCTGAAGCCGGCCTCATGACCGACGCATTTGACGTCCTCGAACTCGCACTCCCAGACATCGGGATCGGATGACACTTGGGTGATCTTGAGGTTGCCAGGCGAGCCTTCCGGATTGTGGAGAACCGTCACGGGTTCCCAGGTCGTCCGGTCAATGATGATGGCTGCGGACAGCATGCGAATGATCAACGCCGAGTAGCGATTGCCGGGATGATGGACCACGGCATCAAGACCCGACAGCGACTTGGGGTCGCTGCCAGGAATCTCGCCCAGTTCGACCAAGTTTTCCGCCATCGGCACCATTTCCCAGTCGATCTTGTTGCCCTTCGTCCCTTCCAGGTCGAACTTGCCGGTCTCCTTGGGTTTCACCAGTCGGGTCAAGCGGAGCTTGCCACCCTTTAGCCAGTTGTCCTTCAGCGAGCCGTTTTGTACCTTGCCCACCCAGTCGGCCCGAAAGGCCTGCAGCACATTAGTCTTGCCATTTAGAGGCGCCCGATCAAAGAAGGCACACACATCTTTTTGGCCATCGGCGGCTGCAAACCCCTTGGCATCCGGATAAACCGTAGTGTGCACACCCAGGCCAATCCCGGTCGTTTCGGCGACATCCTCCTTGAGGTCCATCTGGGTGCCATCAAAATGCACCCGGTAGAGATGATTACCCTGGCCAAAACGATCCAGAAGCCCCCTGTCTTTGATCGTGGACGGCAGCCCGTAAATCATGACGTTGTCGCCACCCTGAGTGGAGTTCAGGAATTCGAAACCCTTGTGAGGGTTGTCGGACGGATAGGCCGCCAAGTGGTGTGCGATGGGGCAGGTATCGCCGTAGGGCCAGTAACTGATCCAGGCCAGGGTTCTGCCGCGCCCGAGGTCAATCGCATGCGCTCCTCCGCCCAGTTTTTCCGGAGCAAGATAGATGTAGTCGCCCAAATCCTCCTTGACCAGTCGATATTTGGAGGCATCGACGACGGTCACGGACTTGTCGAGTCCTTCATTGACTGGGGTGAAGTCGGCTATGTCCTTGGTGCTATCGGCCTGAGCCGCTGACAGCATGCCCCCGATGATTTGGGCACCAAAGACGCCCGCCGAGAAACGACCGACCAGGCTGATGGCCTCTCGACGATCCATGTTGACACACTCGTCTAGCGATGGAGCCATCATTTCTTGTTGTTGGTTTTCACTGATGTCGATGATTTCTCAAATGTTGAAGTGGGATAAGGTTGAGGCGCCATATTTCAAATTGCCATTGAGACGCTCATCGGGATCCAGCCCTGGGCTATGGCTCGGCCTGTTCAAGAATGGGTGAGAATCTCCTTGGCCAGAGCATTGAGCTCTTTAGAGGCTGGCCCCTCGGGGGCCAACTCCAGGACGGACAGGCCGGATGCGGCACTTTCGGCAAACACTACGCGTTGGGTAATCGCGGTCTGTGCGACGGTTAAGGGATAGTCGCCCAGTGCTGACGCCACATCGCGGCCCAGGGCCGTGTTCTTGATCTTGCGGTTGATCACAAAGAGTCCTTTGAGGCTATCGTTGTAAATGGTGATCTCGGTGAGCAGCTTCACCGTCTCATCCGCCGCCCAGACGTCATAGGGCGAGGGCTGGACGGGAATGACGACCAGGTCGCAGGCCATCATGGCTGAGCGGGCTACATCATTGATGCCGGGGGGGCCGTCAATCAGGATGTGGTCATAATTCCGGGCCAGTTCGGGAATGTCTTTATGCAGGGTGGGTTTGGCCATTCCGACCACAGGGAACAGCGTTTCCCCCTCACGGCTGGCTTGCCAGTCGAGCGCGCTTTCCTGCGGGTCAGCATCCACCAGAAGAATGCGATTGCCGGACAGGGATAGCGCCGAGGCCAGATTGGTAGAGAGGCTGGTTTTGCCGACCCCGCCTTTTCGATTGAGGATGCCGATAATCATGGGTTTGTCACGCTTTGGTAGGAAAAACCTGGCCGAGGCCGTGATGCAGGCGGCCGGGGCTCGAAGGGTCAGACTGGCCATTAAATTAACACTTCAGCGCTGTCTGGACATGCATCATGTCCGATGCTGAGTTGTTGTCGGCCACTCTTCCCGTTATGTTCAGTCGGTTTGGCTTCAACTGCATTTAGATTCCGGTTCTGGCGAAGGCCTCATGACTATCGATCCGGCTTTCATCAAACCTTAATAAAGTTCATCGACAATGGGGCGAGCGCCTCAGCGGATCAGGTAATTGGTCTGCCCATTTTGCAAAACTGGACATCGCATGGCTTTGTGCGGTTGTGGCGGTTTTTTGGCTGAGACTGAATCACGCCTCGGTAGCGCCTCTGGGTGCTGACCGACCGATGTGGTCGTCGCCTTCGGTCTCGTGTGGTTGAGTCGAAACTCTTCGTGATTCAGTGAGTTGGGTTGACCACCATTGGCCGCTGATGTTACCGTGAAACACAAGCGACAAACTGCCATCGTTTCAAAATTTAGACCCATTTTTAACCTGGAGAATCACCATCATGGCAAAAGCTACCACGGCTGATACGATCAACGAAAAAGATCCATTAAGTTCCATTTCCGATGCAATGCGCGATGCGATTCACAATGCCTCCGAGGATGCCAGTCGGGCACGCGAGCGGGTTCGTGAGGCGGGCGCGGGGATGACGCAATCAGTGTCCAGATTTGGCTATACCAGCTCTTATATGATTTCTTATGGAATTGTTTATGCCGCTGTCTTCGTTGCCCGATCGATTCCGCAAGAGAATCCGATCGTGGAGGGCTTCATAGATGGTGGACGCGCTGCCATCGAAGCGCTGAACGAGGTCAAGAGCGGTTCGAATAAGGCAGCAGACGCCGAATCCTGATACGTCACATCCTTAGTCTCATTCTGTCTTGGGGGAACAGCATTTCAGGTGATGTCCCCCGCCCCATATTGGTACTCACGAGGTCATCATGCCTTCCACGCCGAATCGGCAGTCCGGGTCAGTTACGCCTGAAAAAGCTTCTGTCAGTTTCCCTCATCCCGGTACTCTCCGGATATCGAGCCACTCTCTTTTTACATCTCCTGATGCGCCCGATTTTCTGCGGTTCATGCGGCGCGCCTTTGCCGCCAAGGAACTGCGAGGTCTCTCGGTTTCCGAGCATCATCAGGCCGCCATCGATTTGCACTACGATGCGGCGCAATACTCCCCCAAGGAAATCCTGACTCGGCTGGCAGCGTGTCTGGTAAACGGTGAGGCGGATGAGCCGCAGGAGATGCAAAGGGCGCGGACACCCGCCGGTGAAGAGGGCAGGCCGGGTTCGTTGCCCGTGGTTTCGCCGCTGGCGACGGCCAGAGATCGTCATGGCGCCATCCACTATCATCGCTATGAAAACATTGTCAGTGGTTGGCAGGTCGTTTCCCGGGGCACGGGGACCATCAAGCTGAAAAATCCGGTTCTCTACCGCAAGGGGGGATTATGTGATGCGGTTGAGCGGGAGCTTATGAGTGTTCTCGGGGTTGACCGCTACAAGACCCACTCGCTGCGTTGCACAGTTCAGGTTGATTACGATCCCAGGCGCTTGAGTTGGTCGAATGTAATTGAGATCGTGGATGGTGCCCTCAACAATGCCGAGCATCAGGAAGAGCTGGACAAGCTGGATCTTGACCTGACTATTTGCAGTGTCTCGGTTCCCGTCGCAGCGGCGGCACAGTTTGCGTTTCCCCCGTTGCTTCCGGTAGCGGCCGGCCTGTTCGCCTACACGGCAATCCCCAGCATTAAGGGGGCTTACGACGTGGTGGTCAAAGAACGGCGCTTGGGTGTAGATGTGCTTGATTCCGTCGTGGTTTTGGGATGCCTGGGCACGATGCAGCTTTTTCCGGGTGCCATTTTGGCCTGGTGTCTCTCGCTGGGCCGCCTACTGGTCAAGAAGACTGAGGATAACTCCCGCAAAATGCTGTTGAACGCCTTTGGCAAGCAGCCAAGATTTGTCTGGTTGGTCAAGGATGGCGCTGAAATCGAAGTGTCGCTCGATAAGGTTGCGCAAGGCGACATTGTCGCCGTGCACACGGGCGACATGGTCCCGGTCGATGGTCACATCGTCGACGGAATGGCCATGATTGATCAGCATGCCTTGACCGGAGAATCCACGCCTGCCGAAAAGGGTGTGGGCGATCGCGTTTATGCCTCGACCATTTTGGTGGCGGGCAAGATCTTCGTGTCGGTGGAACAGGCCGGGAGCGAAACCGCTTCCGCCAAGATTGCCCAGATTCTCAATGACACCGCCGGGTATAAATTGACCTCGCAGAACAAGGGTGAGCGATTGGCAGATACCGCCGTTCTGCCGACGCTGCTGATGGGTGGGCTGGCGTATCCGATGCTGGGGCCGTTTGGAGCCGTGGCTGTCGTCAACTGCGATTTGGGGACCGGCATTCGCATGGCGGCGCCGTTGGCCATGCTGTCCTCCCTGGCGTTGTGCGCTCAGAAAGGTATTCTGGTGAAGGATGGCCGTGCGCTCGAACTGATGAACGAAGTCGATACCGTCCTGTTTGACAAGACCGGCACCCTGACCCGGGAACGACCGGAAGTGGGCGAAATCGTGATTGCCAATGGTCATCATCCGGAAGAAGTGCTGCTTTATGCGGCAGCGGCCGAGCGTAAATTCCATCACCCCATCGCGCTGGCCATCTTGCATAAGGCCGAAGAACTGGGTCTGGTATTGCCTGAAACCGATGAAACCCAATATAAGGTCGGTTATGGCATCAGTGTCGGGGTGAATGGGCATACGATTCGCGTGGGAAGCCGCCGTTACATGGAGATGGAGGGCATCAGCATTCCTTCCTCTGTTGACCAGAAACTCGATGCGGTCCATGCCGATGGTGACACCATGGTGATGGTGGCAATTGACGATCACCTCGGTGGCGCACTGGAACTCAAGGCGGCACTGCGACCGGAAGTCAAGGACATCATCCAGGGGCTGCGTCAGCGCGGCATCAAGCATCTGGCGATTATTTCTGGCGACCACGAGGCGCCTACCCGGAAGCTGGCCGAAGAGCTTGGTATGGATCGTTATTTTGCCCAAGTGCTGCCGGCCGACAAGGCCGATTATGTGGAAAAGCTGCAGCAGGAAGGTCGTAAGGTCTGCTTTGTGGGAGATGGCATCAACGATTCCATCGCGCTAAAGCAGGCCAATGTGTCCATCTCGTTGCGCGGTGCGACGTCCATTGCCACGGATACGGCGCATATCGTGTTCATGGAGCAGGGGCTGGGCAAACTCTGCGAGCTTCGTGATATTTCCCGCAAGCTGGACAAGAATATTCAGCGTAGCTGGGCCATGATATTGGTGCCCAACATTGCCTGTGTTGCGGGTGTCTTCACGCTCGGATTTGGTATCGGTGCCTCGGTAGTGGCCAACAATGTGGCCGCCATTGGCGCCCTGGTCAACGGCGTATGGCCCATGCGCGAGGTGGCCAAGCTGGAAGCGGAACGTCGGCACGCGCTGGAACTGGAGATTATCGCGGGTAGTGAGCAGCCTCCCTCCAGGGATGAACCTTTGGAAACTTCGGATGCCCCCCAGCAGCCGGCTCATGTTGCGGCAGCCGAGGATTCGGCCCGTCCCACTACCAGACGATCCTCGGTTCGCGACGAGGCAAAGCCAAGGCTGCGCAAGGGTTTGCAGGGATAAAAGCCAATAGCAATGAAATCAGCCTGCCTCAGTAGTGATTGGGGCGGGTTCTTTGTCACGAAAGCAGGACTTAGGAGTTCCTCATGTCAGAAGACAATAAAATCGATAAAGAACCAGCCTCGGAGGGGCGGGCAGTTCGTCTGATCAAGCCGAAACCAAAGACGGCGGAGCCCCATGATGCCCCGGAGGTTTCGACAGAATCGCAGATCTCTGCTGAAGACATCGCGCGTTCGCCCCGATTCCATTTTTTTCTCATCGATTGCGGTTGGGATGGGCCGGTGCCTAAACTGATCCGCAACAATCTGTCGATGATCACTCATCTCCAGAACAACGATCCCTTGTTTGTGCTGACGCGCGAGCAGTCTGACCAGATGCTGAGGAAATACCCTCACCTGATTGGCAAGGACCCGGTTCTGCTGGCTCGCGATCTTTATTCCAGTCGTACGGATGTGGAATCCGAGTATCACGGGTTTCACCTCAATCTCGGCCTGATAAAGACCGAAAGCGAGGCGCTGGCAACGCTCCGCAAGTTTCTTAATTTTCTGGCTTCCCATCGCAAGGGGGGCAACATTGAAAAGCACATCAAGGAACAACTCCACAAGGATGGCGTCACGGGCGCCATCGAAGTGTTGCGAGTGGGTTCCGAAGCCATGATCGGTGGTTAAGCCGCCCCACTTCATCAATTTAACCGGAGTAAGTCATGAATCCAGTGGCAGAAGTATTGAGTACGGTCTTTGGCATTGTTCTGGTCGGCGCCATTGCCTTTGAAATTCGTCAACGCCGCAGACGATTGCGCGAGCTTTATAACGTCCTGGATGCGGAGGACCGACAGGTCGTCGCTGATCTCGATCAGATGGTTGCCAATGGCATTCTTCAACCCTATGCCATCGGCTGACGCAGTTCACCCCGCTAGAAAGATATACGCATGAAACCGCAGGTTTTCGTCCTCCCGGATGCGGTTGAACTTCGGGACAGCGCCCTTTTTGGTAATTCCGACCCCGCCCCTGTTCTCTCCCTCGCACGTCGTGTGCTGGGCGTCAGGGAAGTCAGTGCCTTCCTCATCGATCCCGCTCACGGCAAAGTGAAAATCGGGTTCCGTGTCGATCCCGGCAAGGCAAAGGATTTTCTGGCAACACTGGTTGCGGCAACGCGGACGGAGCAGCATGCTCTCGCAGCGTCAGAAATTCCCGTCTGGAATCCTGGCGAAACAGCCCATTGGGTAAAGTGTCAGGGCCGGGTTGCAGCGATCCAGACTGACAAGCCGCAGGCCGGACGGCTAACTGTGAATTCGCCGCTTTTGGGTGATTCGGATCAGGCGGGGCTGAGGTCAAAGGTTATCGGTTCATTGACTGACTTGCCGGGCGTCAGTCGTGTCGACCTGATACCGCAGGGGCTAGGGCTTGATATTCATTATGACCCCGAAAATCTCACGTCAGGGCAATTGCTTGAAGCGATCGAATCGGCTTTCGTGCAGGCACCAATGGGCAATCCGCCCATTGCGGTAAGCACGAGCGTGCCGATGAGCCTATCCAACACCACCCTTGGTCTGAGTGCCGTTGGCGAGTTGATGTTGCCAATGGCAACACCTCTAGTAGCTGGGATTCTGATTGTAAGAAATATAGGTACCGCGAGGGACGCGTTTCACCATCTGAGCCACGGGAAAGCCGGTGTGTCCGTGGCGCGAATTTCGCTTTTGGCCTGTACCCTGCTCACCGGACAAGTCGTAGCCGCTGCACTGACTGACTGGTCTCTGCGCTATTGGCAACGGCGCTCCCGTGAGAACCTTGCCCATGAGACCCGGAGACTACTGAAGGAGACCTTGGTCGTTCCAGAAAAGGCGTTGTCAGCGACTGCCGACGGAAGCTGGCAGGCACTCCCGGTGGCGAAGATCTCTTTTGGAGGCCAAATTCGTTCGGTGGCCGGGGAGGTCATCGCTGTAGACGGCGTGGTCATGAAAGGTGAAGCTCTGGTCGATGAATCGGCCCTGAGCGGAGCGCGCATGCCGGTTCGGAAGTCCGTGGGTGATGTTGTACTGGCCGGCTCCAAACTGCTTGTCGGGCAACTCGGGGTCAAGGTCGAACGAAGCGGATCGGATACCGTCGCAGCCCGCATCGCCGAGACATTCGCCAGCGTGGCAAACGGGTTTGCCAGCGATCCAACGCTGCAACGAAATTCTGTGCGGATCACCGAGCGCGCCATACTGCCAACTCTGATCACAGCCGGTGTCGGATTTGCCGGTGGCGGACTAGCGACGATGGGGCCGATCCTGCGCCAGGACTGGATCAGCGGCCCGGCACTGGCGGTACCCATGGTGGTCCTGCGTATGTTGGGTGCCGCGCTTCAATCCGGCGTGCTGGTCCGAAGGGGAGCGGCAATACAGGAACTGGCCCAATGCGACTTTGTTGTCTTTGATGGCGACGACCCACTGCTGACGGAACCCAGCCTGGAGTTCGCCGGGATGGAGTGCCGTCTCCCCGACACCGATACGATGCTGCAACATGTGGCCGGTGCCAGTTTGTTCCTGGGCGACGAGCGCTCCCAGGCACTGGCAACTGCCTGTCATGAAAGGGGTTTGATTGTGCAGATGCCGACTCTGCTGGCTCTCGAAGCCCAACGGGTCGAGGTTCGTTTGGGGCAGCATATCTTGCGGCTGAGTGACGGATCGGCAGGACCGGCGCCGGGTGCACCGGCACTGTTGGTGGAAATCGATGGTCATGAGGTGGCCGTGCTAGGTTTCCGTCAAAGCGACCAGCCAAGGGCCGCACAAGCAGTTAACCGCCTCCGAGCGGCCGGTCTCGACACATTCTTGGTCTCTTCCGCAACTGAGTCCGAGACCAACGCGCTGGCCCGCCGGCTTGGGATTGAGCTGTGCGGCGGTGAACTCGATGAAGAAGGCAAGATTCGCTTCATGATGGGCTTACGCCGTCGTGGTGTTCAACCGCTATTTGTTGGCTGTCTTGAGGGGAGAGTGGAACTGGCACAGGCAGCCCATGTGTCGGTGGCTAGCGATGGACGAAATGGCGAGCGCGTGGCAGGCGATATGCTGATATTGGGCCGCTCATACGAAGGCTTGGTCGACCTGGTCGAGCTGGCAAGGCATTACGAGCAGCAGGTCTTTTCTGCATCTCGGAAGGCATTAATCCCGAATCTTCTTTGCGTCGCCGGCGGCTTTGGCGGCGTGCTCAGCGGAATTGGCGCCAACATCATCGCCAACATCGGGGTGATGAATGTCGATCGCCAGTTACGTCGCGATCTTGCCGGCAACCAAGCGAATCGCTGGCCGCGACTCTTGCAATTGATACGCTAATGCCTCCATCGAACTCAACACACATAGGAGCTCCCATGGAAGAAACTCCCGCCAAGACCCCAAAGCCACGCCGTCGAGTTGCGGCCGGCAAAGCTCCATCGGTATCACCGCTGGAGGCAGCTCAGCCCGCTGACGAGGTAGCCGACAGTGCGTCCCCCGGCCGCGAGGATATCCTGGAGCACAATCTGGTGGCCCTGGAACTGGATAAGGACACGGTCAAGCGTATCGAGCGTTTGCCGCGTGACGTCGGCTGGCTGCTTATCACTGCCGGCCTGGTCGGCGTGATCGTGCCTGGTGTCCTGGGCGTTCCATTCCTGGTTCTGGGTGGCCTCGTGGTCATGCCATTGACCAGTCGCCGGGCCGAGCGCTGGCTCGGCGGCCACACGCCGAAGATGTTCAAGGGCAGCGTCCGCCAGATCAATCGTTTCCTGGATGATTTGGATCGCCGCTATCCGAGCCGGCAGGACGTCTGATTTGAATGTGATCACTCTCAAGGACCCCGTCATTCGTTTCGACCAGGGGCTGCTCGAGATTCGAAATCCGGATTTATTTCATTCCGGTCGGCAGCGGCTGGCAGAAAATCTGGTGCGGGCTTTGCTTGAGGGCCGACAGGTGGAGTCGGTTTATATGGATTTGAATGCCGGGTTTTGCCGGGTTCATTTTTCCAGTACGTCGGTGAATGCCGTCCAAGCGGCCAGCCTGTTTGTCAGTGCGTTGGCAAGCAGCCGCAACAGGCAGCATAGTGGCAAGAGTTCGAGTTGCCCTCTTCGCTGTCGCAAGTGGACTCAGCTGGCAGGTTACCAGGAAGAGGGACATACCACGCTGTTCAAACTGGACAGCCATCAGGAGGGCTTGCTGCGCTTTCGACTATTGGGCCGCAAGCCACGGCAATATTCCTGGGAACACATTGTTGATGGGGTCGGGGCTCTGTCAGGCGTTGAGAGCGTTCAAGTTCGACGCTGGCCGAGCTTGGGTCTGGATGTCGAATACGATACTCAAGCACTGACACAGGACCGTCTGGTTGCTGCGATCGCCGGGGTTTTTTCCGCGCATCCTTTGCCCGTCTCACTTCAACCGCTCGGTGATACTCACTTTGTGGTCAAGGGGCCGCGTCGTCTACTTTATCTGGTGGCGGGCACCGGGAGTCTCGCCCTTGGCGTGGTCGGGCTGATCGTTCCGGGTATACCTACGGTCCCGTTCCTCCTTGCCAGCAGTTACTACCTGGCGAGATCTTCCCGAGAACTCCATGGTCGGTTGATGGAGTCGGCGTTTTTGGGTCGGATTCTGAGAGAGTGGGAGTCGTTCAAGGGTATGAGCAGAGAGTCAAAGCGCAAGCTGGTCAGCGTGACCGTGGTCGTGATTCTGTTGACGGTGATACTGGCGCCGGTCGGTCCTCTGATCGTTGTTGTGATGATCGCTACGGCCCTATTGACCCTCTATGGGATCAGTCGTATTCCGCTAATACCAGAGGGTAGAAAACTGCCTGCTATGTCCTGAGTTATCGCCACATCTTGGCTGCTCTGCGCTAACTCCCAGAGTGGACACTCTTCGTTTGAAAGGCAGGTAGCGGCCTTACCTGTCCACCCGTGGGTCGCTCAGTCAGTGGAAGACGTTTCTTGAAGCACTCAACATTTCCCAAGTTTTACTTATTGCTGGTTTTTGTGCCGCTCAGCGCAACAGCCCATTGGTTGGCATACCCACCGTGGCTGGTTTTCCTGTTATCGGGGATTGCCATAGTTCCATTGGCGGCAGTGATTGCCGATTCAACCGAAAAAATTGCCGGGCAGGTGGGGCAGTCGGTGGGTGGCCTCCTGAATGCGACCTTTGGCAATGCGACGGAGATGATCGTCTCGATAGTCGCGCTTTCCGAAGGCTTGGTTGAGGTTGTCAAGGCCAGCATCAGCGGGACGATCATCGCCAATCTGTTGCTGGCCCTGGGGGCGGGTTTGTTTTTTGGCGGCCTGAAGTATCGTGAGCAGCGATTTCAGTCCCGTATCGCCCGCATCAATGCCTCCTCCTTGAGTCTCGCCCTGGTCGTCATTCTCTCTCCCACGGCCATAGACATGACCTCCGATGGCCTCACGGCCTCAACGATTGATCGCTTTTCACTGGTCGCCTCGTTTTTGCTGCTGACTTTCTACCTGTTGTCCTTGCTCTTTACCATGCACACTCACCGACATCTCTACGAACGGGGCGACGATGATGATGGGGATGTTTTGGTTGAGCAGGGGACATTGGCGCGGCCATTGGCGGTACTGCTGGGTTGCAGCGCCGTTTTGGTCGGGGTCTCCGAGGTGCTGGTCAGCAGCCTGAAGGGAACCATCCACTCCATGGGTTTGAGTGAACTGTTCACCGGTGTCATCCTGATCCCCTTGTTTGGTGGTGCTGTGGAATTCATCACCGTCATCAGGTTTGCCCGTAAAAACAAGATGGATCTGGCCGTCACTGTGGCCATGGGGTCGAGCCTTCAGATTGCCATGTTTGTTGCGCCCATTCTCGTGTTTGTTGGCTATGCCATGGGTCAGCCGATGAATTTGCAATTTCACCCGTTCGAACTACTGGCCATCGGGGTTGCGGTCGTACTGGCTAACTCGATTAGTGCGGATGGCCAGTCGAACTGGCTGGAGGGGGCCATGCTGATGGTCTGTTATGGCGTGGTGACGGCTGCTTTCTATTTTCACCCGTGACTTCCGCGGCCGAGGTCTTGCTGATGGATCACGGGTCGCGGAGTTAAGTTCAAATCTGGTGTTTGGCATATGTAGCACGGGCGCCGATTAGACGGCAAGTCGCTCCTGGTCAGTCCCTTTACTGGCAATTGGAAGTCCGTCCCGGAGCAGTGGTCTCGGATGTGGCTTTTGATGAGTAATCTCCTGATATGCCCGTGGGCTTAAGCCTGATCCATCGCAGTTGTTGGTGACACCCCGGAGTCGATGCTGATAGCATCGGCGCCCAAGATTGAGCCCCCCCACATGATTATTGGAGTGCCCACGATGTTTCGCTACCTGTCACCGATTGCGACTCTCTTCCGTTTTGTGTGGAAAGACTCATAGGGTGACCGTGTGAGCGAAAGGATTGGCCGGGAGGTTTTGCAGCTTCCCTGTGGTCAGAAAGATGATGTTGGTGAGGCTTCTGATGGACTGAA
>JBIIEQ010000093.1:0-10129 GCA_044237765.1 Methylococcaceae bacterium
GGCTGGCCAGGACCTCCCCCGTATAGGGGTTCACCGAAACCATGAGCGGGGCATAGGCCTGACCGCGCGTCTCCAGCGGCTTCTCGAACCAGGCCGTGAGTGGGTCGTCCGGGGTGCGGGGCAATTCAAGTGTCCATGGGCCCTTGTAATCAGGATGTTCTTGCCGCACGGCGGCCATCAGGTCATCCAGCGAAGGTTTAGAGCCCGGAAGCGGCTCAACCGACAGGCGAGGATTGAGCAGACCATCCAGCCCTTCGCCGAGCATGCTGAGACTCCCCGTCAATCCCAGCACGGCAAAAAAGAATCCCAGAATCAGGGCCAGATAAAGATGGAGGGTCAGCCAGCGTTGACGTGCGACAGTGCGATCAAAGGCCATGGAACAATCGGATGGGAAGAGAATGGAATCTGAATTACCGGCAACAGGCTCGCCAACGGTCAGCCGACGGGGTCCGACTTAGCGACTTGACGCACTCCAGCGCGCTGCTCAGGTGAGCTTCGGCCGCATCGGTGAGGGGCTCACCCAATTCAAACCGCTCGCCGCGAATGCCGAGCAGAAAGCTGGGCGGCGGGTCGGCCGAATGAATCTGCTGATAAACCCGCAAGACTGACGCCGGACTGATGGCGTGGGTGCTGTAGCTGGCGTCGGCAGCGGGGTACAACTCGCCAAGCTGCCACGGCGCGGGACAGTCGACATGGGCATCGACAAACAGCACCAGCGAGCGACCCACCAGATCGATAGCATGTTCAACCTGCAACTGGAAGTCGGTCAGACACTCAACCCGCCCGACGCCTTGCGGTTTCGAATCAAGCCAGGGCTCCAGTCGCTCGATGAGCATCGGACCCAAGGCATCGTCCCCCCGGCTGGGATTGCCATAGCCGAAAATCAGAATCGGAGGACTGCCGACCGGGGCTTCCAAAACAAGCAAACTCAACCGTGCCGTTCCAGCCGGGCGACGGGGTTTTCCTCAGCGTCCAAAATCTCCAGTTCCAGCGGCATCTTGCCCAGCGCATGAGTGGCGCAGGAGAGGCAGGGATCATAGGCGCGAATGGCGACTTCCAGGTGATTGAGTAGGCCCTCGGTGGGCTCCTGACCATCCAGATAGGTCGCGGCCACCTGGCGGATGGATTCATTCATCGCCTGATTGTTGCTAGTGGTGGATACGATCAGATTGGCCTTGGTTACCAAATCCTGGTCATCGATCTGGTAGTGATGGAACAGGGTTCCGCGCGGTGCCTCAATCACACCAATGCCTTCGTAGCGCTTTTCACCCTGCGTCAGCAGATCGCTGCCCATGATGTCCGCATCGTTGAGGAAGCGCTGGATGCCCTCTGCCGAGTGCAGCACTTCGATCATGCGCGCCCAGTGGTAGGCGAGCGAGCTCTGCACCGGGCCGCCGGCACCGTGAGCAACAAAGTCAACCCGGGCGGCTTCAGCCAGAGGGGTATCGATGTAGTCGCAGTTATTGATGCGCGCCAACGGCCCGACGCGATACCAGCCGTGCTCTTTGCCGCGTGAAACGATGTAGGGGAACTTCATGTAGGTCCACGGCCGAACCTCCTCATGCAGGTAATCGGTGTACTGCCGGTAGTCAACATGGTCGAAAATGGTGTTGCCCAAGTCATCGCGCGCACGCAGACCGCCATGATAAAGATCCAGCGCGCCATCGGGCCGGTTGAGGCTGAGGAAGCTGGAGCGGATGAAGGCAAACTGGGCGTTGTGTTCCAGATCGCTGAGGAACAGACTCTTGGCCAGTTCCACCGCCTCGACCGTCCAGGCCAGCGCATCCGCAATCCCCTCCATCAGGTAATCGCGTTCCTCGCGACTCAGGGATTTGTTCATGCCACCGGGCAATGCAGCGGTGCCATGCACGCGCTTGCCGGTAATCATGCGAATGACTTCCTGGCCATACTTGCGCAGCTTGACGCCCTTCACTCCGATATCCGGATAGGCTTCCAGCACACCGACGATATTACGCTTGGCCAGGTCACTGCCGAAGCCGAACAGCAGGTCGGGGGAGGACAGGTGATAGAAGTGCAGTGCGTGCGATTGCAGTGTCTGACCGAAGTGCAGCAGACGGCGGAGCTTGTCGGCCGACGGGGTCAACTCATCCACCCCAACCAGCTGATCGACCGCCTTGGCGGCTGCCAAATGGTGGCTGACCGGGCAGATGCCGCACAGCCGCTGAACCAGCACGGGCAGTTCCCAGTAGGGACGCCCCTGAATGAAGCGTTCGAATCCCCGAAATTCAACGATGTGCAACCGCGCCTGCTTGACCTGATTGTCCTCATCCAGCAGCAGCGTCACCTTGCCGTGCCCCTCGACCCGGGTGACCGGATCAATCACCACGCGCTTGAGGTTTTGGGGATCCACCGCCGTTTCCAAATGTTCGTACATGACGAGACCTCGGGTTTACATCAAATTCAACGCCATTTCGTCTGGGTCGAGAATAGCACAGAGAGAGCCTTATCCCGGGGCCTTCAGGGGGTCAGCCACACCGCCTAACCGTGCTTTGCCAAGGTCGGTTTCTTGGGCTATGGTTGGTTCGAAGGTCCCCTGAATGAGGGCCTCAAAACAAAAAATAGAATGTCACGCGAGCCCTCTTTGCAAGGCTCGGATACATTGAAACTCAAGCCAAAAAGGAGTCCGCCATGTTTCTCAAACAAAAAAAGGAAGGGCATCTGGTCGAGATACTTGGGCTGAATGACCTGGTCAACCCCACTCACAAAAACATCGTCGGCCGCCTGCACTATGGCGAGGAAATGCAGGATCCGGAGAAGTTCGCAAAGACCAACCTCATTTTCCCGAGCGGCGAGGAGTTGCCGAAATGCTGGCTGGACGTGCATTACCGTGATTCGGAGTTGCGGAAGTAAGCGCCCGCTGAATACCCATCCATCAACCCGAGGCGAGACGGTTAGTTTGTCGTGTTGCCTCGGGTAGCCTGCAGCTTTTCGTTGAGCGCGTTACCGAGTCCACCGCCATTTCCAGAGAGGTTGGTAACTGGCTGGGCGATACATGGACATACCCGGCTTACGCCTTATGTGCCTTTTCCAGCCGCTTGGCCTCGTCCCAGTAAGCATCCAGCTCTGCCAGCGTATGGTCGATCAGGTTCGAACCGCGCTCGGCGATGCGTTGCTCGATATGGCGGAAGCGGCGGGTAAATTTGGCATTGCCGGCGCGCAGACAGGCTTCGGCATCCACCTCAAGATGCCGCGCGAGGTTAGCGATGACGAATAAAAGATCGCCCAACTCCTCACGGATATTCAGTTCATCATTTGCTTTGCAGGCCGCCTTCAGTTCGTCCAGCTCCTCATGTAGCTTGTCGAAAACGGGCTCAATGTCCGGCCAGTCGAAGCCATGTCGGGCCGCCCGCTTCTGCAGCTTCTGCGCCGTCATCAGGGCGGGTAGATCCCGCGGGATCTGGCCCAGAACACTCTCGACCGACTCGGCCTTGCCCTTTTCCTGGCGTTCAATCTGCTTGGAGTCTTCCCAGAAGCGGTGCCGCTCTTCGTCCGTTGCAAACCGGGCATCGCCAAAGACATGTGGATGACGGCGCACCAGCTTGCCGGTGATGGCCTCGGCCACGGCCTCGAAGTCAAAATCGCCGCGCTCTTCTGCGATGCGCGAGTGGAATACCACCTGTAGTAACAAGTCACCCAGCTCCTCGCGAAGATCGTCGATGTCACCTCGCTCGGCAGCCTCTGCCACCTCATAGGCTTCCTCAATGGTATAGGGAATCAGGCTGGCAAAGTCCTGCTGGATATCCCACGGACAGCCAGTTTCAGGGTGACGCAACTGGGCCATGATCTCGAGCAGTCGGCGCGTGTTTTCCATCGTGATAGTCTTCCGTCGCTTTACTTTGGGTGTTCCGACAGGGGCCGGTCTTCATCATCCTGCCTTACCGATTCCACTTTCAATCGATACTTGCATGCGCGTCATCGCCGCCTATCTGGGCGTTATCCTGCTGTGGTCGACCACGCCGCTGGCCATCAAATGGAGCGGGGAGGGGCCGGGCTATCTGTTCGGGGTCGCCTCGCGCATGAGCATCGGCCTGATCGGGATCCTGTTGGTGATGGCGATCACGCGAACCCCATTGCGGCGGGACCGCCAGGCGTTGTGGACCTATGTCGCGGGCGCCTTGCAGATTTACGGCGCCATGCTGGCCACCTATTGGGCATCACAGCACATCCCTTCGGGCTGGATCTCGGTCGTGTTTGGCTTGACCCCCCTGCTGACCGCGCCCCTGGCTGCCATGTTTCTGGGTGAAAAAAGTCTGACACCTGCGCGCATCGCATCGTACCTGCTGGGGTTGGCCGGGCTGGTCCTGATGTTCCATTCGGCCCTGAATTTCTCGTCGGCGGCCGTGCTGGGTATCGGGGCCGTCTTGCTGGCCGCGCTGCTGCAGGCCATCAGCGCAGTCTGGGTCAAGCGCATTCAGGCAGGCGTCCCCGCGTTTGCCCTGGTGACGGGCAGCCTGCTGCTGGCCGTGCCTGCGCACTGGCTGACCTGGGCCGGGCTGGATGGTGTGTGGCCATCCAGCATCCCGCCGGTCAGCCTGTTGTCCATCGCCTATCTGGGAGTGATTGCGACGACCTTCGGCTTTACGATGTACTTCTACGTTCTACGGCATTTATCCGCCGGCAAAGTGGCGCTGATTACGCTGATCGTGCCGCCGATGTCCCTGTATATCGGCTTTCTAGTCAATCATGAAGCCCTGCATGAATCCGTGATTGGCGGGACGGCCCTGATCATGGCCGCCCTGCTTTTGCATGAGTCTTCTTTCTTTCGACGTCGGCGATCCAAAGCCCCTCCTGTTGAGCAGAGAGGCTAAAAGCCCCCGCCAAAATTCTCACGATACCGCTCCTTGAATGCGGTGAGCGTGAAGGCATGGTTCTGGGTGCCGTGGGTTTCGACCTTGACGGCGCCCATGAGTGAGGCAATGCGACCGGTAGTGGCCCAATCCAGGCCTTCCAGCAAGCCATAGACCAGCCCGGCCCGGTAGGCGTCGCCACAGCCGGTCGGGTCCAGCGTCGCATGCGGTTTGGCGGGCGGAATTTCGATCACGGTGCCGCCGGTGTAGATCAATGACCCGCTGGCACCCTGCGTGACGATCAGGGCCTCGACCCTCTGGGCCAGGGCTTCGGCCGACAGGCCGGTACGCTCCTGCATCAACTGGGCCTCATAGTCATTGAGCGTGACCCAGGTGGCTTTTTCCACGAAGTTCGTCAACTCGGCCCCATCGAACATCGGCATGCCCTGGCCCGGATCGAAGATAAACGGAATCCCCGCTTCGACAAACTGGTCAGCATGCTGAACCATGCCGTCCTTGCCATCCGGGGATACCAGCCCCAGGCGGATTCCACGGTCCCGTGGCACGGTGTTCTCATGCGAGAACGACATGGCGCCGGGATGAAAGGCGGTGATCTGATTGTCATCCAGGTCGGTGGTGATATACGCCTGCGCCGTATAGCTGTTCTCCAGCACCTTGATCAGATCCTGGTTGATGTCGCAGTAGCCCAGCCACTGGGAGTAGGGGGTGAAGTCCTTGCCGACCGTCGCCATGATCAACGGGGCTGCCCCCAACTGCTTCAGGTTGTAGGCAATGTTGCCGGCACACCCGCCATATTCACGGCGCAGTTCGGGCACCAGAAAGGAAACATTCAGGATATGCACCTTCTCTGGCAGGATGTGGTGCTTGAACTTGTCGGGAAACACCATGATGGTGTCGTAGGCCATGGAACCGCAGATCAGGGCTGTCATTGGAGTGGTTTGGTTTTATTGTTGAGCGATGCATGAGTCCGTTCATGGTTCGACGAGCTCACCACGAACGGGGTGATTAAACCGCGTTGGAATTTATCCCTCAGCCCGACGCATCTCCAGCCCCACTTCATTGGTCATGAACTGGTAGGTATCCTTGATGATGCGTTGCTTTTCAAGCTCGGCGGTGAGCTCGGTGTCGAGGTCGGCGGTCAGCTGGCGCATGATCATCTGCGCGATTTCCCCCTTGATGGAGTCGAAGTAGCTCAGCAACTCGACTTCGAGCTCCTCGAAGTAATTCTTGATGCCACGGCGGGCGAACATGTTGATCTGGTGCTGTTGCTTTTTGGCATAGTCGAGAATGCCGGTCTTGTAATGATCAAGCGCACGGTCGATGGCATCACCCCGGGTCGGCGTGGCCTCGATGGTTGGCGGAGTGCCGATCAGTGCGGTGTGGATACGACTCAGGGCATCCAGCCCCAGATTGCGCATTTGCTGAATGCTGTCCTTGGGTCCCAGCAGGTTCATGTTACGAGCCACTTTCAGGGCATCGTCCGCATTTCCCTGCACCGCCTTCATGATGCTCTCGGTGCTCTGGACTTCCTGAACCGCCTCCTGCTCCATCACCGTGCGGCCAAACTGGTTGATGACATCGCCATATTCGAACAGGAAGACATCGCACATGCCCTTCAGACGGTTGAGCATGTCCCGGCCGCTAAGTCGATCATGGAGACTCTCTAGCACCGATTCCGGCAGCACATCGGTGGCGGTGATGCTTTGCAGCAGCTGGGCCAGGTGCCGCTTGATCATCTGCTCATCCAGCAGGCGCTGCAGCTGGCTGCGGAAGGTACGCTGAATATTGAGGTTTTCCTCGATCTTGTGCGGCAGACGGCTGACCACACTGCTCAGATCAAGGCCCTTGAGCAGTTCGTTCTTCAAGGCCTTGCGGTCCAGCGTGTCGATGGCATTGCTGACCTGCTCGCTGAGATGGGCCTGATCCTCCTCGCGCCAGAAGATGAACTCCGGCAGCAACTCGGTTCGCAGCAACTTGATGTGTTCTTCCACCGTCAGGCGAAGACGCCGCAGGGCCTCGTCCTGACGACGGGACAGCTGATTGGCGATGAAAGTGCTCTTCATGCCATCGTCATCGACATCCTGATAATTGCGGTAGAGCGGCTCCAGCCATTCGCGCAAGCGCTTGGCGAGATCGATGTATTCACCGCGTGCTTCTTCCAGAAACTCCGCTTTGGCGGTGTAGGCCAGGTATTCGAAGAGGCTGGTGCGGAAATTGGAAAAGTTCTTGGTTTCTTCCAGCGCCTTGATCTGCTGGGTCGCTTCGTTCTTTTCAGGAATGCGGCCAATCGCCTTCTTCAGGGCATCAACATGGTCACGGACACTGCGGCTCATCTCGAGCCGGCCTTCCTGAATCAGCTTAAGCAGCAGGTAATTCAGCGCCGAAACCTTGAATACCCTGTCCTTGGTGATATGGAAGCCGTAATGTTCGATCTTCTGCTCGAAGTTCGCCAGCTCTTCCTTCTTCTGCTTGGAGCTGAGCACATCCCACTGATTGATGACCCAGAAAGCCCGCTGCAGGACACGCTTGCGCTGGCTGTGGATTTCGGCCAACAACTCGATCTCCTCGCCCTCCAATAGATGGAAGACCTTCATGGAAATCACGAACGCCTTGGCATCATTTTCAACATAGGTCTTCGTCACCTTGCGATGACGCGGATTGACGACACCCAGCCCCGGCAAATCCACCAGCACCACGTTGTCGGGGATATTGACGTCAGTCAGATAAATCTCGGCCTGATTGACGAACAGCACATCGGCATAATCTTCGGTCACGTAATTGGGCAGCTCGTCCAACGTGATTTCCTTGGTGGCGCCGCTCAGTTTGTCCCATCCCTCAATCAGGGTCTTGAGTTCATCAAAGAATTTCTGCTTATTGAAGGAGCCGTATTGGGTCCGCTGACGTTCGATGTCGCTGCCCAGTCGCGCCAGTACCTCCGCCTTGCCCAACGAGCGGTAGGTCTCGGGATTGGTGCGCAGCTCCTTGGAAAGCTCTTCAAGGTAAAGATCCTTCAGCTCGGCCCGCTCGGCCTCGGTCAGATAGGAAATGATGGCCTTGTTGGATTTGCCCTTGCGGATCAGGGTGGGAATCGCGGTCAGCGACTTGGTTGCCTGCGGCAGGATATCGTCGCCCAGCACCGCATTGATGATGGTGCTCTTGCCGGCCGAAAAGGCGCCGAGGAAGGCGACGGGGAACTCGGGAGACTTGAGCCGTTCGAGCCAGGAACGCTTTCGATTGATGAAATACTTGAAGTCTTCCGAGACATCCAGATAGGGCGCCGCCCCATCAAAGACTTCAAACAGACGGGTGAACGCCTTGATGTAATTATTGTAGTCCGCCTCTTTCATCGTCTCATCTTCCTGTGGGGTCCCCGACATCAGCTCGCCATGAAGGGTTCCGGACCACACGGCCTGTCCCATCCAGCGAATCGTGTCTTAGTTTACCATTGAAGAATAAGCCAACTTGGACGGCCGGCCAGCCCACTCCGCTTGCATCTTTACGGAGATGAGCATCGCTCAAGCAAGGCGCCCGAGGGAGAATTGGTTGCCCTTGCGAACGGTGATTTACCCCAACCTATGCTAAACCTGATGAGACTTCATTCCCCTCGGGACGGCTAATGTTGAAAGGGCTCAACCCTGCCGAATAAATCCCTGGGACCGGAACTCATCCCAGGCAGCTCCTTCAGTAACCTGGTCACCGCCTTGGCACGTCTGTTACCCCGAAGACAGATGACGTCAGCTGAACTGGCCGAGGTCATCACCCAAGGCCACCGCTTGCTGCAAAAAGCCAAGGAATCTCGCTATCGACGCGCCACTGTGGCTCTGGATTGAATGTGACAAAGTAGGATCAGTCGGCTGGGTGTTACAAACCAAGGGACCCTAACCATCATTTTCTCAGCCATCCTCTTGTATGATGGCATCATCAGCCAGACCAGATTTACCGCGCTCTTGATCATGTCCATCGTCAGCACGATGCTGCCCATTCCTCACCGTGACGCCTACGTTGGCAAAACTCAATTGATAGGCAGACTTCCTCCTACCTTGCTCGAATAGGAAAAGCAATGAAATCACCATTTCTGGACCTTTATCTTGCGGCAGTCATGCTGACAATCTGCCATGTTGCTCAGTCCGCTGAAACCACCCCGCTATTGAGTACTGGGACTTCATGGAATGGCGGAGCAATCCACTATCCAGAGGGAGTCCCGAGCGTCACGGCGCTGAAGATTCGGCTGAAAAATGGTGAATCCACCTCCATTCACTGCCATCCGGTGCCGCTCTTCGCCTACATCCTAAAAGGACGGTTACGCGTCACCACGGACTTGGGTCAGAGCAAGGTGTTCAAACGGGGCGAAGCGATGGTGGAAGTCATGAACACATGGCATCAGGGCAAAGCCGTCAAAGGTCCTGTTGAGCTGATTGCCTTCTATGCCGGAGTCGAGGGTACCGAGGTATCTGAGGTTCAAGGCGATGAGAGTAGTCATTGTCAGCCTTGAATCATGATGACGGTAGGCATGCGAGTTTGGCCAACCAAGCCGTAATCCTCACCTCGAAAATCACCTGTCCAGTCTGTGGTTACAAGCAGATTGAGACGATGCCGACCGATGCCTGCCAGTATTTCTACGAATGCCGGGGTTGCGGCAAGTTGCTGCGCCCGAAGCCGGGCGACTGCTGCGTGTTCTGCTCCTGTGGCAGCGTGCCCTGCCCACCCATTCAGGAGCACAAGGGCTGCTGCTCGACCTCCCGATGAGAGGTTTTGACGCGGTCAGTGCAACCGACTTGCACGAGTATGTTTGATCGTTTCAATGGAATGAATGACCTCCCATAATTCTGTTTGGCAAAACATCGGCCGGATGAGAACCTTTGAGGTGAGGATTCCGTCGCTCGGCATCGTTCCGTATCCTCGGCCGCTGCAAATTCGCTGGCGACCGATGGCGCTAGGACTCTGCCTGTTAGGCCTGTCCGGCTGTGACGGGGGCATGCTGACCACGCTGGGTCCGGAGCATGTCATGCCATTGTCGCCCGCCGCGCCGCGCTGGCAGACGCCGCAACCTCAGGCCGTGATTGCGCATGGCGGTAATCCGGCCCGGCTTACCCGCTGGTGGGCGCAGTTTGATGATCCCGAACTCAATCGATTTCTGACGTCCGCCCAGCGGGAAAGCGCGTCGGTGGCAGATGCCCGTACCCGCATTGAGGAGGCGCGGACCGGCATGGTCGGTGCCATTGCCGCCGGCCTCCCCAATCTCAATACTCAGGCCGATATCGTGCGTGCCGAAAATACCTTTGGTGGCCCCGTGTTTGAAT
>JBIIEQ010000094.1:0-10095 GCA_044237765.1 Methylococcaceae bacterium
GAACGGAATCGCCCGCCTCGCTCAAGTCATCGAGGGGGTGGTGTTCAGGGATGGAGTACAGGACAACATCGAGAAGATTGCCGCCTGAGCAAACCTGCTCAGATACACAACAATTGACCATTTCTCTTGGTGTGGTCGGCATAGACCCAATTTTACGTCGATTCGAGAGTGGGTCATCCACTTTTTTGGACAGTCACAAAAGAAATTAAACATGGGGTACTTCACAAATCTGATGTACCACTTATAATCTTTGGTACTCGTCCCAGAGGATGAGCCTGTTCGAACGCTAGCCGGAGGGATAACCATGATGACTGCCGATGATGAAAGCCTGCATGCGGAATGTTTTGAAGCCGATGCCGGGAATGACCCGGGACTGACCCCTTCCGATTTTGATGCACTGGATCGGATCTACTCAAGTCGAGTCAAGGCTCTTACCTCCAAGGCCAGCCTGATACGGCAGGGTTGTGCGGCATTGGATGCCGACGAGATTCTGCAGATTCTCAAAACCGACCCTGACGTCTTCAGTGATGCCAAGAATGGCCACTGCGTCGGCTCGAATAACATTGAAGCCGATCAGGAGTCGTTACTGGTCGGAACCTCTTCTGACCCATTGGAGGGTTTCAACAAAGCCACCCACTCCTTCCTCCACCGCTTTGCTTCCGACAACGACTTGTTCGTTGCTGATAACGCAGCCTGGGTCAAAGGTTTCGATCCGGTCGCCTTTGGTCGCCATGTCCAGCGCACCAGCAAAGCCCGTCGCTATCACGGCATCGAGGATATCGTTTTCGACCAGGCAGGACGCGTGCGCTCGGTGCGTGGGTTGAGCAAAAGCTTGTAGTCTCTGATGCCGGTATCAAGCCCACCACGGCTCAAGCTTTGCTCGTATAGTTAAGGGCCACCGAATCCGAAACCGGAATGCCCAATGAACGACGCTCCCCTTTATGACCCCCTCATCGGCCTGACCCAAGAAAATCGCAGGCTTATTGACCTTGCGGGGGCGGGGGTCTGTCTGGCTTGTGAAGCGATATCGCCGGCAGCCTTGATAGAGACTTACGCCAGCGACACAGCTGTTTGTCCGCAATGCGGTAAAGACGCCATGGTGCCCGCCTGGACGACCCGTATGCTCGACGCCGTCAGTCACGAGGTCTACGGTTCACCGATCGATTCAAGCACCCCCGTTGAGCAACGACAGCAAGAGGACATTGTCCTCGCTGCCATCCATGGCGAAATCTTCCCGCTGCTCACGCGGATCGAACAACGCATTGGGCAAAAGCTGATGCCTGCGTTGTGGGCCGCACTGACCCGGTCATTGGCTTCACTGGGCGCCAGCGAAGATCAACTCAAACAGGGTGTCGAGAACCAGGTCCGCAGTCAGAATATCCAGGACAACCACCACAAAAAGCACTGAGAGTCATATTTTGTGAGTCTGCCATTCCTGCAGTGAAGGAGGTTTTCTTTTTCTCCTGACACTGCCGCAAGGCTATCCGCTCACCGTGGTGTTGGCGCCACCCTCCTACCTGGGAGACTCTCTGTGCAGACCATCCGTCATCCGGCCACACTAGCCGACCCCATCTTCACGACAACAGGGAGACAGGCTTCGGCTTCCCTGTTCGAACTTTTTGCCCGAATCACGAACGGCGAGTCCCTCGAACTGCCACGCATGGCCCCGCATCAGCGGGTACCGGTGGCCACCACGCTGGCAATCCTCATGACCGCCCTGCGCCGGTATGCAAAGGATCCACTATTGACCCCCGCCGAATGGGAAGCCGAGTGGATGACTCAGATCGGCCCCGATGCCCTGCGGTTGACGGCACCCGATACCGAGGTCGCGTTCCTGCAGCCGCCCTTGGATCCAGCCGGTTTCCGCTCGGCCATGAGTCTCAGCGATATCGACCTGACTTTTGCCAAGTTGGCGCACGCCGTCAAGCCGATTGATGCGGGTAGTGCCGAGGGGGCCGTGCTGGCTCTCATGGGCGGAACCTGGAAGTCCTCCGCCCTGAAGTGGGTCGGCGGCAGCCGTTATGGTTTGGCAGCCGTGCTGGCCTCGGAGGACGGCAGTCTGGCGGGTGAGATTCGACATCTCGTGGCTGCGTATGAAGCTTGCCAGAGCGATCGAACAAGACGCCATGCCCGAGCCAGTTGCGCTGCCGATCATCTGCTGTGGCTGAAACCCGTAGCTCAATCCGGGTTGGATGCCGATCGTATCCCCTGGCCCTATCAGGAGGCTCGACCCTGTCACCTGGTCAATCCGAGGGAGGGGGTCTTCACTGGCATCGGTCAACACTCGGCGCCACGCCGCCTTGCTGGCGACGGCCACGCGGGCGATCCCCATGTCCCGCTGATCAATGGCGCCCCCTATCGTCTTTCTGACAAGCGACCGTGGAGTCTCAACACGCTGCACGAGATGTTGTTTGGTTCAGAGCGAACGACCCGTCCGGCAGCTCTGGGAGTATCGGGGTATCGCTGTGTTCGCGTCTGTGCGGTGACCACGCGACAGGCCACCACGCTGGGTTATCGGGAGGCTTTCTTTCCCTTGGCACAGACAGCGGCCTTCAGCCTGTTCTCGCGCACTGACCGCGCTGCCGAGTTGTCGAGACGATCACTGGATACCACCTTGCTGCTTAGCAAGAAGCTGGCTTATGCGGCAGGGAAATTGATGGATGGCAGCGACAAGTCCGCCGCTGTGGAGTCTTTCAGAGCGGCTGTCAAAACCCAATTCCTCACCGAGGTCATTCATCCGCTGACTCAGGTTGTCCTGCAGCTTCTGGAACGGGCTGAAGACCCTGCTGGAGAACAGGCCAGCCTCAATGCCTGTGCCGTTGCCACCGCCCGATCGGTTTGGGCCCGCTGCATTTCCGGCGGCCATCGTCCCTTGGCGATCGCCGAAGCCTCCAACTACCTCAATTACCATTTCAAACAGCTGACGGGAGAGAACTCTATGACAGAGACACCCGAACTGGCGCAACAGTGCCATGCCATCCTGCGCGACATCGCCAGTCACCTCACCCCGGAGCAGCGTGCCAAGCTGCGGACCATGGTCCCGGCCAGACCGGCCATGGCGTATTACACGGGACTGGCGGCGATACCAGCCTCACTCCGCGATGCGCCGGTATGGTCCGTCATGCTCCCCGCACTCGGGCGAATAAGACCCAATGGAAAACATCCTGGGCGGGCCCTCGCCGATACCGGCTATCCAGAAATGCGCATGCAGCGGCTTCTGGCCGCTAGCGGCGAGACCCTGGATGATCAGGTCAGCACGGCCTGCCGTTGGCTGATCAGTCGTGAGGTGACGGCGGTTGACCTCGGATTGCTGGCTGCCCTGGGGGTGGCCGACTGGCAGGATGACGGTGAAACCTTGAAGGCATTGAGAACACAGCTCGCGCTGGGTTTCGTGACCCAGGCTCGACAGCGCTCTGCGGCCTGAGGTCTTGCCGTTTTGTGCCGCCTCCATTCCTGGAGTGAGAGCACCGTAAATTCAGGAGGTCCCATGTCATCGCTCACTCAAGCTCAACTGATTGTCGACATTCCCGCCGCCTTGCGAGCCACGCCTCAACTGACCCATGCCGGTCGGGGTGACGAGTCACTGGTGGTCAAGACTGTCCTGACCGAAGGTTTCGGCGGGGCCGTCATCCGACCTTGGCGGATTCTGGGTCAGCATGGCCAACACCTGACCGTTCTGGGTTACACCGAGGGACTGGATGCCGAGGTGCTGAATCAACGCTTGTCTCTCGGCTTGCCGAGTCTGCAAACCGCCATCACTGTGGTCGGCAGTGCACCGTTGGCGATACCCCAGGCCGGTCAGTCCTTCCGATTTCGCATCCGCTGTGTGCCCTTGATCTCCGTTACCGGCGCCAGGACCCGGGATGCCTATACCTACGAGTGCACCAAGGCCGGTACATCGGAGGGCATCGACCGTGCCGAGGTCTATGCCCGTTATCTGCAGGAACGTCTGCCTGGTGCTACGGCAAGTGATATGAATCTTGACGGCTTCCAGCTGATGTCGATGGTGCGACGCAAACAGCAGGGCTGGAGTACAGGTCGTTTTCCCATGGCGGAGTTGTCCGGTGTGCTGACCGTCGATGACCCTGCCGCCTTCCTGGGTCCTCTGGCCAATGGGGTTGGCCGGATGCGGGCCTATGGCTTCGGCATGCTGCGCCTGGAAGCGCCGTAATGCCGAATGGCGGCAGATCCGCCACCCTGTTCGCAGGGGTGCTCCTATCATGGGCAGACACTTTGACGAGCAGGAATGTCCTCCCACGTGTGCGTGGGCAGTTGGTGAATACATCGACCATCGCAACGAATTCTCCAAGGTCCCCGTGCCCGCACGGGTGGTCCGGCATGCCGGATGACACGACACCTGAACCAAACGAATACCACCATGAGGTAACCCGATGCACCACATCACTGTTCACACCCTGACCAGCCTGCCGCTGCATGTCCCCAACCGTGGCGAGGACGGTCTGGCCAAGCGGGCTGTCATTGCCGGCATCGAGCGACAACGCATCTCCTATCAGTGCCAGCAATATGCCCTGCGTCATGCCTCGGAATTCCAGTCGCTGGAGGCTAACGCCGAAGCGGGCCATACCTACCGCACAACCCTGGTCGGCGAGCGACTATTGCTGCCGGCCCTGGTCGAACACGGCATACAGGAACCCGAAAGTTGGGCTTCCGCCGTCATGGCGTTGTGGACCAAGGAAAAGAAAGCTAAGGAAAAAGACGAGGGCGACGCTGCAACCGAAAATACCGGGGTCCCCAGTTCCGCTGCACCACTGATTGTCGGGGAGCAGGATGTTCGACTGCTGGCGGCAATTGTCGTCGAGTGCGCCAGCGCCGGCATCAAGCCTGCCGCCCTCCGTGAACTCTTTGAAAAGAAACCGAAGAAGGACACCCCTCCCGGCGCGGTGACAGCCATGCAAGCCCTGAAAACTGCCAGGGCCAGCGTTGGCCTCGACGGTGCTATGTTTGGACGTATGTCCACCGGCCTCGCGGTCAGCAACGTCGACCGCTGTGTCCGCATTGCCGACGCCATCACGACCGGAGCGATTGCTACCGAGGCCGATTTCTTCCTGGTGGCCGACGACCTCAAGACCCGCGATGCTGGCGAGTATGGCGGCTCCCACATCAATACCCGTGAACTCGGTGTCGGTGTCTTCTACCGGCAAATGGCGATTGATCTGGGACAGATGAAGCGAAACGGACTGGACCCGAAGGTCATCGTGTCCGGTCTGGTCGCGGCATTCATCAGTGTATCGCCGGTGGGTGACCGCGCCGCCGCCATGCCGATCGAAGCTTTGGTTGAATTGGGCGGTCGACCCCGCTCCCTGATGGATGCCTTCTCGCGCCCGGTGGCCTCGCCTGAACTGGCTGCCCACGCGCTGCGGGAGCAGGCAATTCAGCAACATGAGCTGCTTGGAGCGCAGGAGCTGACACTGTGGTTGTCCGAACAGGCACCGGTTAAGCTGCAATCCCTGCAGGCAGCCATTGCTGCAGCCTTGAGAGGCTGACATGGACTTCCTGGTACTCAGACTGCGCGGTCCGCTGATGTCTCTGGCCGGCCCTCGCATAGACGGCCATCCGGCCAGCCTGCCGATTCCAGCAGCTTCAATGATTGCCGGACTGTTGGGTGCGGCGCTGGGGTACCGGCGCAATGACGTGCGATTGGCCGAGCTGACAGAGGGGGTCCGTTACGGTGTCGTGGTGCACCAGCGGGGTATTCCCGGCCTGGATTTCCAGACAGCGGACCTTCAGGCCATCGGAGACAAGACAGCCGTGGTCGACGAGCAAGGCCAGATTCGCATCATCGCCCGGGAGGGCAGCGAAGAAGCCAAAGGCCGCCAGATTCAGAAGCGTCCGTTCCTGGCCGATGCTGACATGACAGTGGTGGTCGAATTGCCGGCGGGATGGACTGCCAGTGAAGTCCTCGACGCCCTGCAGAGGCCGGTGTTTCCACTCTATCTGGGGCGCATGGGCTATCTGCCCAGCACCGATGTCGGCGAGCGGATCATCGACAACGACAGCCTGGAGTCCGCCATCGCGGTCATTGCCGAGGAACGCCCCGGCCTTCGCTACTTGCCGGTGAGTGGCCTGACCGGAGGACTGGTGGTGCCGATTCCGTCCCGAGGTCATGGGTCCCAACTATTTGCAGCGTCTTAGTTGATGGAATTCGAGTTGGCTGAATTCCTTCTGTACCTCAGTGGTTACATTTGGAGTACTTCCCGCGCATGCGCGGATTAACGAAAGACATGATCAAGGAGATCAACCCGACCCAGACTATCCCACGAACACGTGGTTGTCCCGAATACAGGGAAGCTTGGCGCATCCACTACGCCTGATCCCCAAGGGGACGGATCCTTGGACATTCTGACTTTACGTCAAAATGTTCATGGATACCGTTCTCCTCGGGATGTTCCTTACGGCAAGGCCTTCGATCAGGTACTGGCTTGTCAGACCGCGTTTGCGCGGGTGCACCGACTGGCAAATTGGCCATCGGCACGGCAGATCACCATCCCGGGTTAGCCCGGATAATTCTATCGGCGTCGTCAGCATGCGATAACGCCGAGTAACCCTCCCTCGTTCGCAGGGTTGACCCCCAAATCGTCGCCGTCTGCGACGGTGGCAAATCTCTTCCCATGTCAGCATGGGCGATCCCGTAAGTGCTGTTGCAAAGCCCATTTCATCATCCTCGTAGTGCTATGCCGGCTATTGCCAAACGCGACCAGAAAACCGGGGACACGCGAACCCTGATTGCCCATTCTCTGGATGTGGCGCTGGCCTGTGCTGGCCTGCTGGCATCCCCGGTCATCCGGGCTCGTCTGGCAAAGGTTTGTGGGCATGCCTTGAGTGACGGTCATATCGCCCGTCTGACGGTGTTGGCCGGCTTGCATGATGCGGGGAAGGCACTGAATGGATTTCAGGCCCGAATTACTGGCGCTTCTCGTGGCACCAGCCATCTTGCCGAACTGCTGGCGGCCTTGCAGGCGGATCATCGCACCCAAGAGGCCTTGCACGTCGAACGGCTGCAGCAATGGTTCTCGGATCCCTCGGCAGCGCTGTTCAGTTCCATTTGTCACCATGGTGGACCGGTCAAGCAAACAGAGGTCACAGCCGCCATGGCTGGCACACCGGATCAGCTCACGAGCAAAGGAGAGGCTTATCACCCCCTGGAGGAAATACACCGTCTCATGACCGAATTGCTGCGTCGATTCCCGATGGCGCTCTCCGAGGCAACACCGATCCGGTGGACGGCCTCCCTGGACCACCTGTTTTCCGGTCTGGTCATGGGGGCGGACTGGCTCGGTAGTTCCCTGCCGATCATCGGACCGACATGGCGACCTGAAGCGGTGATGAACCTGCTGGATTCACTCCCTTGGTCGAGCAGGTACGCATCGGGCGATCCCTTGTCGATCTTGCCGGGCAGTCCGATGGGCGCACAGACCGCCATCACGGACGTACCCGTCACTGAGCGTCTGGTGACTGTCGAGGCCCCCACAGGTACGGGAAAGACCGAGACCGCCATCCTCCGTGCCCTGCATTTGATCCAGGCCGGTGAGGTGGCCGGCTTTTACTTTGCCGTACCGACCCGTTCGGCGGCCACGGAGCTGCATGAGCGAGTAGCACGTCTGGTGGCAACACACTCACCGGCATTGGCCGGCAGGGTGGTGCGGGCTGTGCCTGGCATGCTGGAGACCGATCCGTGGCAGCAGTCTTCGACCCCCTCATGGGCGATCGGCTGCCCGAAGCGAATCATGTTTGCACCTGCCATTGTCGGGACCATCGACCAGGCCATGCTGTCGGTGATGCGGACCAAACATGCCTGGATGCGGCATGCGGCACTGTCCCGGCACTTGCTGATCATTGACGAGGTTCATGCCTCGGATGCCTACATGACGGAGGTGGTTCGCTCGCTGGTGAGACGCCATCTGGATCTCGGGGGTCATGCGCTGCTGATGTCGGCGACGCTGGGCGAATCCATGCGGGCCGAGTTGAGAGGCCGCTCACGACTTGATTTTGATGCCGCCTGCAAGATGTCTTACCCCGCCGTCAATGACGCTGTCGTGGCTTCTCCCTCGGTAGCATCCCGACTGGTGGTGGAAGACTATTCCACGGCCATGACTCGCTTGCGCCAATGCGTCCTGGACGGCGGCTGTGCCTTGATGATCCGCTCGACGGTGAGCTCTGCCATCGAGACTTACCGGGAATTAGTGGCAGCAGGGATTCCGGCACTGTTGCATCACTCCCGCTATGCCGATGTCGACCGGAGGGTGTTGGATGCTCGTCTGGTCTCGATCATCGGCAAGGGTGGAACCCGAACACCGATGGCCATCATCGCCACCCAGACCGCCGAACAGTCGCTCGATATTGATGCCGATCTCCTGATCTCCGACCCGGCTCCAGCCGATGTATTGCTGCAGCGACGGGGTCGATTGGGACGGCATCGGCCTGATGCTGTGCTTCCATTGGTAATCATAGAACCAACTGACACCGACAGCGTCGCTAAAGCCGCGCTGCTGAATGCCAAAGGTCAATTTTGTCGTATGCCCGATGGCGGTGAATGGGGCTATGTTTATGACGTTGTTTCCACGATGGCCACACTGGAAGCACTTCGTGGAAAGCGATACTTGAAGGTGCCGGGGGACGTCAGAGTTCTGGTCGAGATGGCTACTCACCCTGAGAGCCTTGAGCTGTTCGCCCAGACCCGGGGCTGGGCGGATTTGTTTGCGGCCACCTGGGGTCGTCGTCTGGTCATGCGGCAACGAGCGGAAGGAGTCCTGCTCGACTGGCAGCGCCCTTATATGGAGCAGCCCGTTGACGAGCGGGTTCTGACGCGACTAGGCGACGGTTCCATTATCCTCGCACTGGATCATCCCTTCGACTCACCGATCTCCGGTGAAGAAGTCCAGGCGCTGCCAGTGCCTTGCCGTTGGCTTAGGGATTTAGCCCCTGGCACAATCGGAATCGTTAGCGGGCTGGATGAGAGGGTTTTGTTATTCGAAATAGGAAAACTCATATTGAGATACGGAGAAGCGGGACTGGAAAGATATTGAACGACGAACGAGACCTAGTTTCATCGTGGGAGCTCCCTGAAAAGGGTGACCAACGATAGTTGCGAGTGAAGCATGGAACGGCTTATTTGTTCGACTTGGGGCTGTTCACATGACTACCGTCATCACGCCGTTTTCCACATGTGCCACGATATGGTTACGAATGCCGTAGGGGCCGATTTTCCAGATGTGAGTCTAATATGTATGCTTCTTATCTTCCGTCTTGAAGTCGTCCTTGTGTTTTGAAAGCTCGTTGACGATGAGGTCTGCCGTTTTCTGGATATCTTCCCCGGTCGCCTTTTTCTGCATATGGAACTTCACGGCGAGCGCATAGAGATTGTAGGCTGCGCCGGGCATCTTGCTCGGGTCCTTGACGGTGCCAAAGCTCATGAAAGGCTGGGTAGGCTGGAGACTGGCCAAGTCGCTCACCCCCACCTGGACTTGCATCTGCGTCGATCCCAACCCAAAACCGATGGCGGATCGCTCCAGGCGATTGCCCTCATCGACGTCGGTGAAGTTGCCCTGAATCAGCCAACCGTCCTTGGGCAGTGTCCCGGAAATCGATCCGATGCGCTCAGCCGCCAGACCCTTGTCCTGCAGGCTTTTAACCAAATCCTCGGCCATCCGATTGACGATTTGCTGGGCCTTGTCCTCAGGGGAACCGCTCACATCCGACTGAAACAATCTCCTTTGGCTTAATCGCCCCAGCAATCCCCCCGTCTGCCCCACTTGATCGGGAACCCCACCCAGACCAGAGTCCGTTTTGATCGTGGCAGGATTCAGTTTGAAATCGGCCACATACACCTTGCGCGGAGCACCCTGTGATGGCGCTCCACTCACTTGCTCATGGTCGACTCGCATCCCTCCGCGCATGCCGTTGCGGTCAGATGTGCTCAGATGCTGGCAGCCTGAAATGGCAATAATAAAGCAGGGCGGTTTCAAGGACCAAGTGCAACACGGGTTAATGAACTACGCTGTCTGACTTCTGAGCCATTTGAAGCATCTCGTTGTAGACCTGCAAAGGCGTCCGGAATCCATGAATCTTACGCGGTCG
>JBIIEQ010000095.1:0-10089 GCA_044237765.1 Methylococcaceae bacterium
TGCGACGCAGCTCTTCACGCGGGGTGATAGCCGCCAGGTTGCGGTCACGGGACTTCCAGATGTAGCCCCACAGGATGGAGGCGGTGACGACTTCCAGGACGATTTCGGTGTACAGGAAGTTCATCCAATAGGTTTCGAACTCGGGTGCGAATGAGTCGAGACCGGCGGACCAGCCATAGACACCTTCATACCAGCGAACCCATGCGTAGAACACAGCATAGATGGCAAACGCAAAGGTCAGCCAAGCTTTGTCAAGCAGCGGCTTTTCCGCTGCGGCGATATCTGCATTAATAGCAGCCATAGTAACCTCCAAACATCTTGTTTTTGATTAAAAAACCACCGGGCAGTTGGCCCGATGGCAATGCGATAGACCGGAGCGTCTAAGAAAGATTCCATTCTTGATCATTATTTCAAGTTCCCTGAAGCCCGCCGGATTCCCTGTCTATCAGGGCTTGGTCAGGCATGGGGGGTGTTAGATTACCAGCACTTTGCTGTATTGCCGCCTGAGCCCACGCCGCGAGTGCCGGTCTGATTGAGGGTCAGGGCGACACCGCATTTCCTATCCGCGCTGGCTTGCGTTCCAATCGGTGTTGCGGTGAGCATGAAAGACGATGGGGCGACATTGCTGAGTGTGAAACTGTAATAGTTTGCATTGCCAGAGTTGAGATTGCTGACGCACTCACCCACCGCCAAGGAGGCGCCTTTATATGTCATGTTCATCGTGTAGAAGCGCTCCATATAGATCGCGTATTCACTCAGGCAGCTTTGTGCCAGTTTGCGTCGCGTATCGATCATGTGCTGGGTGTAGGAGGGATAGGCGATACTTGCCAGAATGGCGATGATCGCAACCACGATCATCAGTTCGATCAGGGTCATGCCGGAGTGTCTTTTCATCTCAATCATCCGCGATTTCGCGCCACATGACGCGTTGGGTCTCGCCAGCCGGATAAGGTGGAGCCACGGTCATGGCATGCACCTGACCCTGATCGGTTTGCACGATCATTTTAGTGCCCTTGAAAACCGGGTTGCTGGGTATGCTCTTGAAATTGATGCCGCTACCTGGAACACCGCCGACCAGATCAGATGCGTTGATGACGCCATCGCCGGTGTAGTCGGAAAACCCGTAGCCGAGACGTCCGCCAGTAAACGGGTTGATGACCATGATGTACCCGGTACCGCCCGGATTGCAGGTGTCCCCGATGGGAACGAGGGAAACACCGACCAGGCTGGAGGCGCCAACGATCTGATTGGGTAGGATCATTCTCTCGCCCTGTGCCGCGCCATTCACAGCCAGATCGATGTACCAGCCGCGCTTGCCGACAAGATCGCCCTCCACGGCTTCCGAGATGGTGCGTGCGGTGATCGAGCCCATTGCCGTATCCGCCAGTATACGCCGCTGAGCCAAGGCGCTACGGCCACTAATGGCGGTTTGGTCGTCGATCAGGCCATACCAGGTCTGAATCTGCCGGTTAACCGGATCGGTGCTGCCTAGATACTTGCCGGTGCCAAAAAATACCCAGGTTTTCAGTGTTTCCGGGTCCTTGCTCACTCGAACGCTGGATGTGATCGGCTGTGGCTGACTGGAACCGTCAAGAGCCTGAAACAGTTTGGTGGCGGTATTGGCCACCAGATCGAAACGCCAAACATTGCCCTTGAGGTCACCGGCGTAGGCGGTTTCGAAATTACCGTCACCATTGGCGTCCCACAGATTCGCACCGGCGAGGCCGTTTGAATCCTGCGCCGATCCGACACCGGTACCGATGGTGGTGACGCTGCCATCGGCCAGGTTGACGATCAGCAGGGCGGCCTGGTGATTGCTGCTGTTATAGCCGTTGCCAACCACGGCTACCCACGTGCCGTTGGGCAGGCGGCCGATGAGCGGTTTCCCCACGACCTGACCTAAAGAGGATGGACTGACCTCCCAGAGCATCTTGGTCGTGCTGATAGACCCCGGTTGCGTGACATCAATGCCAAACAGGGTCTTGCCGCCGCGACCCAGTGACCCAACTAGGAGGGATTTCCAGGCACCGCCAACATAGGCGTCAGCGACGGTGAGTTCGCCGTCCACGAAATAACGATGCTCATATTCCGGGTTTGCCAGCGAGGCCAGCGTCGTGTTGACCAAACTGGCTGGCAGGTAAGCGAATGTCTCTATGCCACTGGCGGCGTTGAAGCCGTGTAGCATGCCATCGTTGGCGCCGACATAGACCATGCCGGGCCGGCTGGATTGGGCGGCGCCAAAATCGTCATGGGTGCTGGCCTCCGACCAGGAACGATTCCGAAAAAGGTAGGGATCGGGCGCTCCGACATAGACCGGATTCGAGTTGACAATGTCGCCAAGCGGGGTGTTGCGGGTCCGCAAGCTGCCATTGTTGGCCACTTCCTGGCTTTGATCGCCGCGCAGGTAATTCAGCACCGTCTCGGTGCCAAGCGCTGCTTTTTGAGTGGCGTTCAGGTTGGCCCACGTGAATGCCATGGCCGCGCCATCGACCCGGGTATAAATGTTGCGCGAGACGAACGCCGGCAATTTGGCGGACGCCAACCAGTTGGGCGTGGCGGAGGGAACCCCATTTTCATTGAGCTCAAGGGCGGAGAGTTCTCCGGACCACAGCACTGATGTAAAGCTTGATTTGTAGATCGTCGAACCCTCAGCAAGGGTGGCCGTGTCCATCGCAAGGCTGTTGCCCGATCCAAGTCGGGACTGAATATTCGCTAGAGATTGTTTTAGACCTTCGGTGAATTCCTGGGAGCTTTTTGCCGAAAAATAAACGCCTCGACTGTTTATAGACGCGTGCAACAGGTCGTCGATTTTGGAGGGGTTGGATGAACTGCTGGAAGAATCCGGAGAGAGCGGGTTGGGCCATGTCAAGCTGGTCCCGTCCCTGAGCGCATTGAAGGCGTCCTGTTTGTTTATGGTGCCATCGACACCCAAACTAATGCTTATCGTCACCATGTGCTGCCAGAATGCGGGATCTGCTTCGGAAATGGGAACATTATTTGTCAGGTTAGTGCGCAAATCCCTTTTCCAGTAATGCATGGCGACATCCGCCAGCGTATTGGAATAGCTATCTGAAAATGTCCCGGTCGGTGCATAGGTATAACTTTGGTTGTTCGAACCCGTTATCAGCGTTCCTCTGGTTCCATCCGAATTGGCCTTGGCTCCCGAGGTAGTGGCCTCATACGTAGTTCCGCCAGTCCAATACCCATCCGTCATGAGAATACTGAAGCTCGACCGGCACGATAGAAGTGAACTGTTGCCATCGGCAGGGTCCATATGCCACGGTTCGTCACTGGTCTCGAAGTATTTACCGACATTATCCAGACCCCGTCGTAGGGGCGTAAAGTAATAGGTGGATGTCGCGGGCGTGACATTGAATAACCAGTTATAGAAATTGGCCCGCTGTCCGGAATAAGGCCGCACACCCGAAACGATGGTCGCATAACTGCTGCTATAGGGAGAGTTGATACTTCCGTACCCGACCCGATAATTGCTTGGGATGCTCTTGAAGGCCAGACTGGTGCCCGCTCTCGCGGTAAAGAGTCGCGTCCGATAGTAAGCATACCAATTGGCAATATTCTGATATTCTGCGGCTTGGGCCGTGACCTTCTGATAGTCGGCATCATTGGCGCTACCTACCGAACGACCGGATATAAGCCGGTAATAAGAAAATGCCTCCGCCTGTGTCAGCCTTTTATATCCGTTTATCTGGGAGCTGCTAGTGGCGTTAGCGCAGCCCGTATAGGTGTAGTTGGGACTGCTGCCGGATCGGGTAGTGCAAATCCAACCGGAATTATAGGTTGATTTGCTAGTTGACCACGTTTCAGCAACCCAGGCGCTCAGATCGTTATACGTAGAATTTAAAATAGAATAACCATCGACATAGGCATGAGTAAAATTATTGAACGGACTGCGTGCCAGTGCGGCTCCAGTAGCATCAACTGGTAATGTATAGGTAAAACTCGGATTGTAATAAAGCTTATTGAAGTCGGGTGACTGGCAGCGCGTCGAAACACCACTTTTCAGTTTCCCCGTATCCGAGCGAATGACGTTGTCAGTTCCCCCAAGCGCGCCGCTGCAGTTGGTGGTATCCGGCATATCGTCCCGGTTCATCGAGCCCGAGTCGTCGAGGATATAAAAGATATTGGGTGGCACGGGCTCTGCTACTGTCAGTGGCTGGTTGGCAATATTGACGCCGTCGGCCATAACCTCCGGTAACAGCGCCAGCATCGCAGCGATACCAGCTACCAGTTTCACAACTTGCATCACAGGTAATGGCCTAGGCACTATTGAGCTCCTCATTACTCCAGACGCCGTCTCACAAGAATTTGCAAGCGCACATTTGCCCGACTGTCGTCCGGCGATACGGGTTCTTCTTGATTCTCTGGCTGATTTCGGGGACTGATGGCGGTGATGCGGTAATAGCAGGCTTCCGGCAATTCCCCGCAACGACTGCCATATTGCGAGGAGTCTGAACCGCCGTCACATTCAGCTTCGTTGCCCCAGCCGGGCCCTCTGCCCATGTTTTCAATTCGATATAGGGGTTTTCGCTGCGACACCCAAGACCATAATGAAGTTTGCATGGATTGCCAAAGCGCCGGATCAGTGGGGTCCGTGTCGATACATTTACTGCTTTTGTAACTTTGGGGATTTTCCTTGACTGCCACCTCGGCATCCCGAAGCGCCGACTCGGCCGCATGAAAAGCCAAACCCCGGGAGTAGAGATTGCCGCTCATGTGCTCCTGCAGCGCCGTATCCCGTAAGCCGGCGACTGCCATCAGCGTGATCATCAGTAGCAACAGCAGGGCAACCGGCAAAGCGACACCCTGGCTACCGTGAATGTTGGGGCGCATATTCATTGCGACGAAATCCTGTTGCGCAGGGCAATGACATGTGTCAGACGGGGCGCTAGGGGATCGGGCGCGGACCCTGGCATGCTGCCGACGTCGGGTGGAAACATTTCGACCGTGACCCGAACGGCGATCACGTCATTCCAGGAAGCGACCATGCCGGCATAATCAATCGCGCCCCTCGCCAGATATTCAAATTGCAGATCCCTGACGCCATTGATAACCGGTTTAGGGGTGTCACCGCCCTCCGCCATGTTGTTTTTGCCACGGTAAAGTGAGCGTCCGGAAGCGGTATCACAGGCGGCCAGACCGTTACAACCAAGGTACCAGAAGATTTGAGAAAAACCGCTGATCCGGGTGGAACCATCATTGTTGTCCACGAAGGTCCCGCTCCAATCGGTGGGAAAGGTCACGGTCGTGTTGTCGACAGCGTCCTCGTCGGCAAACAGTCCGGCGGTCTCGAGATTGCACAGGATAGACAGGGAACCGCTCGGCACGGAAGGCAGCCTCAAGGTCTGGTTGGTCTGACTGTATTCGTCATCGCCATACACCGTTCCACCGGCGCTGGTGACACGCAAGGCATCGGTTCCAGTCACCCGGGCGGCGACGGTTGTTCCAAAAGAGCGGTCAACGGAGGCCACGTCGCCGGCAAAACCCTCAATGCCGAAATCCCATCGAACATACCCACCGCCATACTCGGACTTCTGGGGAATCAGCGATTGCGGTTCGTAGCGGTAGGCTTGGCGCTTGCGGCAGGCCGTCCCATCGGCCTGTCGAATATCCTTGGTCAGCAACTCAGAGACATAACGTAGATTTTCCTGATACTCGCTGAGATTTTGCGAAGTTAGATAAATCTGGCGGTTGGCAAGATAAATGGACCCGACCCCGGCAATGACCATCAGACCGAGCAGCATGGCGATCATCAATTCGACCAGCGTGAACCCGCGTTGTAACCCCGCCGGCACCACTACAGATAAACGCTGCCCGTTCATCACAATTGCGTTTCCGTAATCATGGTCATGGTCTGGCAGGGATCATTAGGGTTATTGACGCCACGGCAATCGTCCCAGCGAATGCGGATTTGACACAACCCTGCATTGCTGCAACTGATGCCCCCGCAGGCGCTGCTGGACATTACTCCCCTGACGCCAGCCTCGGTATCGCGGAGTACCATGGCCTGCAGCCAAGCGCGCAGGTCATTTTGGGCAAGTGACCCACCGGACGTAATCACGCAACCGCTTTCAGGAAGAGCGAGGTTGTAGGCACCGGACAGCGCGGCGGCTCTATTGGACCGCATGCTCTCGATGATGGAGTGGGAGAGCATGGCGCCCATGCTGCGTTCGGCAGCGCTGTGATTGTTGCGCAGGGCAGCAGCCTGCATGGCGGCCACGCCCAGAAGTCCCAAGGACAGGACCAGCAGCGCCACCAGCACCTCGATCAATCCTACGCCGCGTTGCCTAAGCGTCTGGTTGATGCCGGCTTCCCCGTGTTGCCGCATCTGGCAGGCATTCCTCGAGATGGAATCGAACTCAGGCATCTGATTATTACGTTCCGCAGGAGGTCACCAAGGTATCGCTGCCGGTTACCGTCCTGAATCGTCCAGGCTGGCTGATGATGATGGCTCGGGCCTTGACGCGATCCGTGCTAAAAACCTGAATGCGGGAATCACAGAAGATGATGCTGCCGGAGGTGCTGACATTGCCCGAGTCAAAAAAGGAAATCCGGTTCTGTATTGGGGTTTTTCCACGAATAGTCAGGTCCGTGCCGGTCGCATCCTGTGTCCGCAGGATCATGTCATCGTCATCCACCGCGCCGTCGCGATCATGGTCGGCAAAAATGATCCAGCCCTGTTCGTAACCACCATTGGTCGCGCAAGCAGACTGGGTTGTGCTTTTGCAAAGCGTCACGGGTATTCGCCGCTTCACGGCTTCGCTGCGTGCTGCGTTTAAGTCGCTCAGCAGAAGATTCGCCTGCGTGGACATTCGGTTGCTCTGAATGAGTTCACGATAACTGGGTGCGGCGACCATCATCAAAACTCCTGCCACAGTCAGCGTGATCATTAACTCTATCAGGGTGAAGCCACTTTGAGATTTCATGATAAGGCTCAAAAAATCGGGATGAGTGCGTTGAGGCCGATGAGGATGAGTGCTGCCGGCATTGAGATCAGTAGCAGAAACAGCGATACGGCGAGGCCCGACTCGAGTCCGATCGGGGCACCGCTTCGCGGGTGACGCAGCGCGAAGGCATAAAAAGCGGCGAGCATTTGCGAGCTGACCAGGATCATGAGCAGCAAAAACCAGCGGTTGCGGAATTCAAAGCTGTGGACGAGCACGTCCTGTATCAACGTTAGCATTAGTGGGCCATAGAGGAAGGAGGCGGGCAGCGACATCCAGTATGCCCTGATCGGCGATAGCTTCAGCTTTTCCAGTTTGCGCAACAGCCAGGGCAAGCCCGCCGCCCAGAGCAGGTTGCTGGCCAGAAAAATGGCGAGCAGGTCCGTGATCTGGGCCACACTTTGGGAAGAGGGGTCGGTCAGTAGCTCGACCCATCCTGCCAGATAGGCGTGGGCTTTGAAGTTGATTGGGTTCACGGTGGGTGGGGCCGGATTACTCTTGATGTGTGGCGGATGATAACCCGACTCGCTGGGTGATCACGTTCACCCAGCGGGCTGGTTTCCATTAAACTCCCTGGCCGAATGTCCAGTTACTTCAGGTGTAAGGGGTCCTCATGTGGGTTGATGTGTGTCGCAGCAGGCAAGTGTGGATGCTGATCTTGTTGGCGCTGGCGAATTCGGCCATGGCTGAGGCGGGCCGCGTGCGTGGCCAGCTGCTTTATGTGCCGGTCTATTCCGAGGTGCCGTATGGGGACAAGCGGTTCACGCTCAACCTGACAGCTACGCTGAGCGTGCGCAATCCGGATCAAAAAACGCCCATCACCCTTCGGCGCGTGGACTATTACAGTTCGGGGGGTGAGTTGGTCCGGTCCTATCTGAAGCAGTCGAGTACGCTCAAGCCGATGGCGTCGACCGAATTCATCGTTCGCGAGTCGGATCGAAGTGGCGGTATTAGTGCCAGTTTTTTGGTGGAGTGGGAAAGTGATATGCCCGTAGCGCCGGCGTTTGTCGAGGCGGTCATGGTCAACAGTACCTACAACCAGGGCATTGCCTTCAATAGTCCAGCGCGAGTGCTGGAGGAAAAACCTTAGTCGGAGCGACTGGCGGCGCTTCGATTCGGGTTCATGTATTTCGCTGAGGTCTTTTCATGCAAACCACCGGTCTTCTTTTGTTGCTTGTCCAAATCGGTTTCGCGGTCCACGCCTTGCGACGGGGTTATCCGATTTACTGGGTTTTTCTGATTGTCTTCGTGCCGCTGATCGGCTGCCTGCTATATGTGATCATGGTGTTGTTGCCGGAATTTACCCAGAGTCGGGTGGCGGCGGATGGTGCGCGGGCTCTGGGCAAGGCACTCAACCCGGGCAAGGCGTTGCGCGAAAGGCAAGAGGCGCTGGAGATTTCCGATACGATCGGCAACCGGGTGGCGCTGGCGGAGGAAGTATGTTCGTCACGGCAAGCTCAGCGAGGCCATCGAGCTCTATGAGCGTTCGCTGACGGGTATGTATCGGACCGATCCTGTGGTCTTGCTGGGGCTGGCCGGTGCGCAGGTCGAGGCGGGTATGTTCGGTCCCGCCAAGGCAACTCTGGAAACATTGGCGCAGGCGCATCCGGAAGAGATGAAGCCGCCCGCTCGACTGCTCCTGGCACGGGCGCTGGAGGGCCTCGGCGAGCAGCAGGCGGCATTGGCCGAGTATGCCCGTTTGCAGCAGACGGCAAGCGGGGCAGAAGTGAAATGCCGTTATGCCCAGCTGTTGAGTGCGATGGGGCGTGAATCCGAAGCGCTAAAACTTTTCGGGGAAATCCTGAAGGACGCCAAGGCGGGCAACCGACACAGCCTGCAATTGAACAAGCCGTGGATTGATGCTGCGCGGAAGGCGCTGGGGTAGGCATTCCCTCGATTTCGCTGATTGCAGTGTTGTGCCGCCCTATTGATAGATTCTGGGCTCATGTCGTAAGGGCGGAAACCGAATAACGCACCCAAAGCCGGTGTTCCTCACCGGGTTTCAGGCTGATCCGGTTATCGGCGACATTTCCGCTTTCCACGCAGACCATTCTGAGGAAGTCGGTCTCACCGAGGTCGCCCAATCGCCTGGCCTTCTCCTCCCAGGGATTCCAGATGATTGTCGACTGGCTGCCGCTTTTCTCGATGCGGATGATTCGGTTGAGTAGGGGATCTTCAATGAAGCAGTCGCCCTGGGTCGAAATATACACGCGGTCTGTCTCGCCGCCGATGGTGATTGGCCCGGATTGATGCTGGCGCCGGTTGTCATTCACTTTATCGAGATATTCCAAGTCCTCTAGCCCCCGAATCGTCATCTCACGGACATCGCCCACGCCAAAGTAAGTGTGGAGTGCCTCAGTCACGGTGACAGTCGTTGGCGAGTCATTGCGGGTGATGAGTTCGATTTCACACGCATCGCCCAGCGTATAGCGGACCTCTAATGGAGTGTTGAAGGGCCAGTACTCGTTGTGAGTGAGATCGGGAACCCATCGAAAGTGCAGTTCATGGCCCACGTTCTCCAATAGATTGGCCTTGATCAGCTGCCATGACGCGGCGCGAACGGTCCCATGCGGGGGGGAATGCTCTCTGATGTGATGGGGGCCAAACCAGGGCCAGCAGATGGGAACACCCCCGCGAGGTGATTTGCCTGGACTCCATTTTGCGTTTGGGGATAGCCAAACCACTGGGGTTTGCCCGTGGGGTGCCCATTCCAGCAGTTGAGCGCCTTGTGACAGGACCCTGGACTCTCCCCATGCGTTGCTGGAATGAATGGTCGATAGCCCCTGTTCCTGTGAGGACACGCGCAGACCGGGCACGGCGTTGATGGCATCAAGAAGGGAGTCGGATAGGGGGTGAGTCATGAGTGCATGTAGGCGTGCTTGTTCTAAGAATATGCAGATTGAGCCACGAGATTCGTTAAATCAATAGGTTGGCGTCCATGGGTAAAGCAAGAGCGAATTGGATGGTGAAATACATGGAAAATAAGCTTGACCGATCCTTCGAGTCCCCTCATAATTCGCGGCTCCTCACGGCCGCATGGCTGCTGAGGGTCGGGTCGGCCAGGATGGCTAGCCTAGGAAGAGGGGGTTGACGGGACAGGAGATTCCGGTAGAATACCCGCTCTTAA